>JALYVZ010000094.1 GCA_030852965.1 Actinomycetota bacterium
TCAAGATCAGCGACCGAGAGATGAAGGCCCTCCTGATCACCAGAGACGAGTTCCACGGCGACTGGAACTACACCCTGCACCCCCACGACACGCCCGAACCCACCTGACTTGATTCAACGCAAGCCCTTAGCGTGCGTTCCGGTTCGCCGAGCTCGACGTCATGACCCGGATCGGGGCCACCTGCCAAGAACCGGCCACACAAAGAAATCGCCAACACAGAAAGGAATCCCCATGAACACTGACACGTTCGGTCGTAGTGCTGGGGTATGGCGACCTGAGCCGCGCCGGCCCGGGCGGCCGCGGTGGTGGTACCCGCGCCGCCGTGGTGCACGACGGCGGCGACCCTGCGGAACAGCGCCTGCTGGTTGGCCTCTCCGATCGTGAGGCAGTCGGGTTCATCGTCGAGCAGGGCCAAGTCGGTCCAGCCCCGGGACACGATCGCGCGGCGGCCGAGCGCCCGGGCGGTTCCGATCATCGCCGCGCCGAGTTCCTTCGGAGCGCGGATGCTGCCGAAACCGAAGTACACGGGCCGCTCGCCGGCCTCGAGGAACGCCACGAGTTCGGCCGACAGCGGCCGCTCGTCGGGCAGGACCCAGGCGCCGGTGTGGAACACGTCCAGGTCGGCTGACTCAGGCCAGGGCCCCAGCGTCGGGTCGGCGGCCAGCCAGGGCCGGTCGGTGAAGACGTGGCCGCGCACGTCATCGATCGGCTCCAGACCAGCCGCCTCCCGATGGGAATTGAGTGCCACGCCCCAGGAGTCGTTCCAGCGTCGGGCGTCCTCGGCCCAGAGCATCTCGTTCGCGGCCGCGCCGTCCGCCGGCGAATCGCCCTGCCACGCGGGCGGCGCGTGGTGCCTCGACGGCAATGACACCGGGGCGTAGCCGGCGTAGACGTAGTGCGCGCCCCGCTGCTCGGCAACCGTGCGCAGGGCGATCTGCAGCGCCCCGCCGCCCACGAGGGCGTCGCAGCCTTCGGCGGCCCCGGGGATCACCTCGAACTGGGTGGCAACCGTTGCGGCAGCGATCTGACGCATCCGCTCGGGTGTAGGTCGGGCCCGCACGACGGGCGCGCGCGACGACGCGGTCCCGCGTACCTCGGGGCCGATGGGCACGAACGGGATACCGAACCCCTCCACCCAGTCACCGAAGTCAGGGGGCGCGCACAGCCGGACCTCCTGGCCGAGTTCGGCCAACCGGACCGCCAGCGCCACCATCGGCTGGACATCGCCCCGCGACCCGATCGTCGACAGCAACACCCGCATTGACGCTCCCCCTCCGCCGGCCTCGACCGCTTCCTCTACTGACCCTTGCGGGCGGCGGCGGTTAGCGCTACGGCAGCAACACCAAGTAGCCGGAATGAAATAAGCAGTCCACTTGGAAGTACTGTCGAGTCCCGTCCGCGACCTGCGGCGATGCCGATTTCAGTGGAAGGTTGGTCGGACCGGTATCGGCCGCAGTGGGTTCAACGCGGTTCCCGCCGTTGCCTGGGGTGATCACGGTCCAGGAGGAACAGGTACGGCAGGGGGTCTGGGGATCTGCACGCGGTGTACGCAGGGTTGGGGTCCGGGCGGCTGGTGATCGTGGGTGCGCCCGGGGCGGGTAAGAGCGGCGCTGCGGTGTTGCTGGTCCTGCACGCCCTGCGTCATCGAGAGCAGCTATCTGAGGCGGCCCGGGCGGGTGTGCCGGTGCCGGTGATGTTCACCGTCCACGGGTGGAACCCCCACACCGAGTCGGTTAAGCACTAGCGCCGGATCCTGCCGAGATGCTCCTCAACCCCCGGCACCCATGCCCACCACGATGACCGAGATCAGCGACGTTCCGAGACTCCGCCGGTGTCGTTGATTGGAGCGTTGCGTTGCAGGTCCGGATGTTGGTGCTATTGTACGGACATCTATCTGTGAACGGTCGTTCGGCGCCCTGGCGCCAGGAGGTGGACCGAAATGATTCTCGAGCAGTTCTACCTGTCGTGTCTGTCGCAAGCTTCGTACCTGATCGCCGATGAGGACTCTCGGCGCGCGGTTGTCGTCGACCCTCGCCGCGACGTTGAGCAGTATCTCGTCGCCGCTGGTGAGCGCGGCTTGACGATCGAACTGGTCATCTTGACCCATGTGCATGCCGACTTCGTCCCGGGGCACTCGGAGTTGGCGGAGCGGACCGGAGCGGCAATCGCGATGAGCGAGAACGCTCCGGTGGACTTCGCGGTTCGAGGTCTGCGTGACGGTGAGGTGATCTCACTGGGGGACCCGGACTCGGGTGTGAGCATCGAGGTGCTGGCGACTCCGGGCCATACGCCCGAATCCATCACGTTGGCCGTTCGCGAGCACGCCCGCGACGAGGCGCCGGCTGGCCTGCTGACAGGCGACACCCTGTTCCTCGGTGATGTCGGGCGGCCAGATCTGCTCGGTGCGGCTGGACGGACCTCCGAGCAGATGGCACGCGAGCTGTACCGGTCGTTGCGGGAGAAGATTCTGCCGCTGCCCGACGAGGTGAAGATCTACCCTGGCCACGGTGCGGGCAGTGCGTGCGGTAAGGCACTCTCGTCAGAGACGGTGTCCACGCTCGGGGAGCAGCGGGTGGGTAACTATGCGTTGGCTCCGATGACCGAGGATGCGTTCGTCGCCGCGGTCACCGAGGGTCTGGGCGAACCGCCCGCCTACTTCGAGCAGGAGGTGGCGGTCAACAGGGCGGGGCACAGCTCGTTCGACCCCTCGGTCGAAGTTCCGGAGCTCAGCGCCGGTGAGGCGATCGGACGCCAGTGCGACGGTGCGCTGCTGGTGGATGTCCGCGATGACCAGATGTTCGCCGCGGGGCACCTCAAGGGCGCGGTCAACGTGGGGCTCTCTGGTCGGTTCGCCGAGTTCGCCGCCGCTGTGCATGCCCCTGAACAGCCGGTAGTCCTGGCCGGCTCGAGCGCCGAAGTGACCGAAGCGCGGCTGCGGCTGGCCAGGGTCGGCATCGACACCGTGGTGGGCACCTTCACCGACATGCACGCACTGATCACGAGTCCAGACATGGCCAGCTCCCAAAGCAGGCTCACTGCCCGTCAGGCAGTCAAGGTCGTCAACAGCGTGGAGGGGCTCCAAATAGTCGACGTCCGCGGCCCAGGCGAGTTCGCCGGTGGTGCGCTCCCCGGGGCCGTCAACCTTCCGCTACCCCGGTTGCGTTCGTTGATGTCGCAGCTCGACCCGCAGAAGCCGGTGTTGGTCAACTGTGCGGGCGGGTACCGGTCGATAGCCGCCGCAAGCATGCTGCGCGCGAACGGCTTCTCCGATGTCTCCGACCTGCTCGGAGGCTGGAACGCGTGGCAGACCGAGCGTGACGACGCGTCGGTGAGCTGACCCGTGATCACCTAATGTTTTAGCAACCCCTAAACCGATCAATATTTCACTACTGGAGGCTTCATGAAGTCCGCTACCGCCGAGAAGGTCAACGCCAGCTCGCTGCGTGCTGAGCTCGCGTCCAACCCGAAGATCCGGCTCCTGGATGTACGGACCACTGGCGAGTATCAGGGCGCGCACATCGACGGTTCGATCAACATTCCGTTGGACCAGGTCGAGGCCAATCTGCCTCGGATCGCCGGGACAGCCAGCGGGCGGATGATTGTGATCTGCCAGTCGGGTGGGCGGGCGACCGAGGCCGCGAGGACGTTGTCGAGCGCTGGGGTGACCGAACTCGCGGTGCTCGAGCAGGGAATGAACGGCTGGGTCGCAGCTGGGGCTCCGGTCAAGAGCGTGGGCCGGCAAAGGTGGGCTCTGGACCGACAGGTGCGACTGGTTGCCGGCGGCATTGTGGCTTCCTCGATTCTGGGCAGCATCTGGGATCCCCGGCTTCGCTTTCTAGCCGGCGGGATCGGCGCTGGCCTGGTCTACTCCGCCGTCTCCAACACCTGCACCATGGGCATGATGCTGATGAAGCTGCCATACAACCGCGGCTCCGAGGCGGACATCGAGAAGGCACTCGACTGCCTGTGTAGCTAACCGTCTCGATCTCCGAGTGTGCCCGCTCCTTCAACTCAGAAGGAACGGGCACGCCGTCGGATACCGGATCGCACGAGATGATCCACGGATCCCCGGCCGTACCGGGGTCGTCAGCCTCCTCCAAAGAGCAGGCGCAGGAATCCAGTGGCGGACCGCGATGGACGGACGCAGCGACATCGCTGGCTACCGGGTATCCCGGCGAGCACCTGCTCAATGTGCTGACCGCATCCCTGGTAGGTGGCTTTGCGGCAGGTCTTGCAGGTCGCACGTCGGCACACGTCGGATTCTCCGTCCCCCGCCTAATGGGCGCTACCGGATCAGCCGCTGGCAGACTCGGCGCCCGGTAGCGGCGGGTTGGGACCGGTGTGACCAGGCGGTTGTCTCGTTGTAGGGGCTGTGGGTTTTGAGGCAGCCGTGCAGGATCCCGACTAGACGATTACCGACCTGGCGCAGTGCGGCATTGTGGCCGACCTCGTGGGCGCGGAGTTCGTCGTAGTAGGCACGGACCGGCTCCGCCGCGCTCGCGCCGACGGTGTCCGCGGCGGCTACCGCGATGCCGTCCATGGCGGCGCGCTCCTCGGCGGGGGACGACCACGCCGCATACACATCGGCGGCGCAGACTCGGCCCACGATCTCTGTAACCGAGACCATCTCGGGAGCGAGCTTCGGGCGCCAGCCGGATCGACGCAGGAAGTTCGCCAGGTGCCGAGCGCGACTCCGATCGGATCTGTGTCCGGGTGGGACACGGTATCGGGCACTGTGCTACCTACCTGAGCTAGCGGGCGATGACAGACAGAGGTAGTGCCCGGCCGGCTAATGCCCGCTTCGGGGTGGGCAGGTTCGCCGCGATGCGGGTGAGCTCGCGCGCGGAGGCAGATGCTGGGGCGGCGACGACGACCGGTACCCCGGCATCGCCGGCTTCCCGTAGCTCGACGTCCAGGGGAACCTGTCCCAGTAGTGGTGCGCCGGTGTCGGCGGCGAGTTGGGCTCCGCCGCCGCTGCCGAAGATGGAGGTGTGCTCGCCGCAGCTGGCGCAGACCGCGGTGGACATGTTCTCGATGACTCCGGCGAGCGGGACCCCGGTTTCGGCGGCCATCCGGGCGACGCGGGTGGCGACGACCCGTGCGGTGGTCTGCGGTGTGGTGACGGCGAGCAGGGTGGTGTCGGGTAGGAACTCCAGCAGCGACAGGGTTGCGTCGCCGGTGCCTGGGGGCATGTCGACCAGTAGTGCGTCGAGTTGGCCCCAGTAGGTGTCGGTGATGAACTGGTGCAGCGCCTTGTGCAGCATCGGGCCGCGCCAGACGACGGGTTGTTCCTCGTTGACGAAGAACCCGATCGACATCAGCCCGACGCCGTGCGCGGGTACCGGCATCATCAGCTCGCCGAGCACGACCGGGCTGCGGCGAACCCCGAACAGTTGCGGCATGGAGTAGCCCCAGACGTCGGCGTCGAGGACGCCGACCCGTTTCCCGGTTGCGGCCAGAGCTACCGCGAGGTTCGTGGTGACGGTGCTCTTGCCGACCCCGCCCTTCCCGCTAGCGATGGCATAGACGCGGGTGCCGCCGACACCCAGAGTGGAGTTCAGCGGTGGGGCGCGCAGCTTGAGTCGGTCGGCGAACTCGGCGCGTTCGCGGGGGGCCATGGTGGTGAAGGCGACCTCGACGTCGCGCACGTCGGCCACGGGTGACACGACGGTGGTGATGGCGTGTCGGATCTCCTCGATCAGTGGGCAGGACTCGGTCGTGAGCCGGACCTCGACACGTACCCGGCCCCGGCGGGCGGTGATGTCACCGAGCATGCCCAGCTCGGCCAGCGGCTCACCGATCTCCGGGTCGTGCACCGCGTTGAGCGCGGTGCGAACCCGGTCCAGATCGACTTCGGCTCTCGGACCGGTCAGCAGGCTCATGGCTGGTCGCCGGGATTGACGCGGAACGCGCGGCGGCGGGGTTTGACCGGTCGCATCAGGAACTCCGGTCGGCGCTGGCCACCGGGTCCGAGGGTGGTGCGGGTCTTGGCCAGCCACTGTCGGTAGACCTCGCGGGAGCGGCGGGCGTCGACGTAGACGTCGCCGTACTGGTCTTGGGGGTGGGCCTTCTCCATGCGCACCTTCTGCAGCCAGCAGTGCATCCCGGAGTGCGGGTCGGGTTGGACCCCGAACGCGAGGTTCTGGTGCACACCGGGGTCTTTCCACCAGATCCGCGACGAGTCCGGGTCGTCGGATTCGAACGGTTCGATGCCACCCTTGTAACGCAGCATCCACGAATCAGGGCCGTCCGGGTGGGTGATGTCGACCAGTCCCTGGACCCAGCGGCTGCCCTCGGTGTCGTGCAGCCGCCACCGGCCCATGTGATGCGACAGGGCACAGACCCCCGGGCGGATGCCCTCGGTGACCCACACCCGGCCCACGAGGTGCCCGATCGAGGTGTTGAGCCGAACTAGATCCCCGGTGGCGACCTGGTGGCGGGCGGCGTCGCGCGTGCTCAGCCAGATCGGGTGGGAGTTGGAGATCTCGTTGAGGTACTTGGCGTTGCCCGACCGGGTGTGGATCAGCGTGGGCAGCCGGAAGGTCGGCACGAGCACCAGGTCGCCGGCGTCGAGGTCGATCTCGCCGCGCGCGACATGGGAGCGGATGTAGCCCGGTGTGGTGTGTTCGGGCCAACCCCAGTCGCGCATCGAGGTGGAGTAGACCTCCAGCTTGCGGGACGGGGTGAGCCAGCCGGCGGTGACGCTGCCGTCCTCGTGCTGGACACCGACCGCGCCGGCCTCACCGATCAGCGGTGGAACCGAGTCCAGATCGGTGGGTTTGCGCAGCACCCCGGTCTCGTCGGGTACGGCGTCGGCGAGTTCGGCGTCGGTGAGGGGGCGCTCGTCTTGGCGGTAGATCTTGTCGGCGACCTCGACCACGCCGTAGCGGCGCATGTACTCCAGCGGGGTCATGCCTTCGGCGTCGGCTTTCTCCTTCAGCCCGGGTACCCGGTTCTCGAAGATCCACCGGTAGTACTCGTCGACGGTGACCTTCTCACCGGCCCGGTAGGGCGACTCGAAATGCTTACGGATCCCCATCGACCCGTCCGGGTCGATCCGCCAGGACAGCTCGAACCAGAGTTCGTTCTCCTCCCACACTTCGCCGGGGTTGGCATCCCGGGTGTCTGCGAGCGGCATCCCGAGCTTCTCCATCGCGACCCGGCGCACGGGCTGGCGGAAACCCAGCCACTTCGCGGCGTGGGTCTCGTAGGACTGGGTGTCATGGCGTTCGGTGGAATGGCCCATCGGGAGCACGTAGTCGGCGAACTCGGCCGTCTCCGACCAGGTCGGGGTCAGCGCCACGTGCAACCGCACCTTCTCCGGATCTGAGAGGGCCCGCATCCAGGTGAAACCGTCGGGGAAGGTCCAGATCGGGTTGAACACCCGGGAGAAGTAGACATCCATCACCCCGCGGCCCTCCTCCAGGAAATGCGGAAGCAGGATCGACATCTCATTGCACGCCAGCGGGTACTCCGCCGGCCAGGTCAGCGGGTTCCAGTGGTCGTGCGCGGGGACGTCGGGGCCGTGCGGGATGAACTTGTTCCACCCGTTGGGCTGGGTACCACCGACGGTGCCCACCGATCCGGTCAGGGCCAGCACGAACCACAGTGCGCGGGCCACCTGCCAGCCGCCGAGGTTCCCGGCGGCCGCGGAGCGCCAGATGTGCGCGGCCAGGCGGTGATCGGACTGAGCGACCAGCCGCGCGAGCTCCTCGATCTTCTCTACCGGAACCTGCGATTCTCCGGCCGCGAACTCGAAGGTGTACTCCACGTAGTCGGCCTCCATCGCGTCGAGGAACGCCTCGAACGTCGACTCGGCCTCGGGGTGCAGCTCGCGCAGGTAGACGTCCCAGTTGAACCAGCGCCGCAGATAGGCCTCATCGATCTGACGAGTGCGCAGCAGGTAGGACGCGATCGCCAACAGCATCGCGGCCTCGCTGCCGGGCCAGGGCGCGATCCACAGGTCGGCGTGGCTGGCCGTGTTGGACATCCGAGGGTCGACCACGACCAGTTTGGCGCCGGCCTGCTTGCCCTCCATGATCCGCTGGGCGTGCGGGTTGAAGTAGTGCCCGGTCTCCAGGTGGCTGGAGAACAACAGGATGACCTTCGCGTTCGCGTGGTCGGGGGAGGGGCGGTCATAGCCACCCCACAGGGTCTGGCCCAGCCGCGCACCGGAGGAGCAGACCTGGGTGTGGCTGTTGTGCCCGTCGCAGCCCCACGCCTGCAGCACCCGCTCGGCGAAACCGTCCTCACCCGGCCGGCCGACGTGATAGGCCACCTCCTCGTGGCGGCCCTGCAGGATCGCGGTGCGGATCCGGGCGGCGATGTCGTCGAGCGCGGTGTCCCAGGACACCTGTTCCCACTGTCCGCCGCCGCGCTCGCCGGTGCGGCGCAGCGGGTGCAGGATCCGTTCCGGGTCGTTGACCTGGCTGATGGTGGCCGGGCCCTTGGCGCAGTTACGACCCCGGGAGCCGGGGTGGGCCGGGTTGCCCTCCACCTTCTTGACCGACAGGTCGTCCTTGTCGACGTAGGCCAGCAGCCCGCACGCGGACTCGCAGTTGAAGCACGTCGTCGGGATCAGCATGTAGGAGTGCGGCACCTTACGGGGGTGGGCTTTCGCGTCGTACTCGACGTGGTTGTCCCAGTCCGACACCGGCGGGTAGTTGCGCAGGTGCTCATGGGTGCGGGCACCCGGCAGCACATGCCCGATCGCCGGAGCCGACGGCGCGTCCGGCACGGCGGGTGGGGCGGTGGGAGCCGCCGCGGCGGGTTCGGTGCTGGTGTGGTGGTGGACGGTCTCGGTCATCGGTGAACCTCCGACGGGCTGCGCTGTGGGGGGATGCGCGAGAGCGGGTAGTTCAGGACAGTTGTGTGATCAGGTCAGTGGTGTATCAGGACAGCGGGACGTCCTGGCCGGCTCGGACGAACACGGACTCGTAAGCCAGCAGCGCGGCCTGCACGACGATGCCCGCCGCCGCCACGATGATTACCGAGTCGCCGTTCCAGCCGGTGACCGCCAGCGCGGCCGCGAGCGTGGCAGGCGCGACGGCGCCGAGCCAGAACAGCCGCGAGTAGCGACCGTGGGTGATCATGTGTGCGCCGATGGCGGCGGCTTTGCTGGTGTGCTTGCCCCCGTACTCGGCCAGCAGCATCAGCACGTGCATGACCGTGGCGATCAGGAACACCCGGGATATGAGCGCAAAAGCTGGGGCCGCGGTGCCGGCGATCGCGGCGGCGACCGTCACCGCGCCGCCACCGACCATGAGGGCCTGCACGATCAGGTGCCAGAACAACAGCGGGGACTGCCACAGGTCGCGGCCCTCGGCCTGGCCGAACAGGAAGCCGGTGTAGCCGGCCAGCATCGCGCCGGTCGGAACGGCCAGCACCGCCAACACCGTGAACGCGGTATCGGCCGAGGCGATCAGCCCGGTCTGCACACCGATCCCCACCAGCAGCCAGACGCCCGCGACCGCGGAGAAGACCGCCAGAGCGTAGGCGCCCAGCACCAGCCATGAGCCGAAGTTGGACTTCAGGAAGATGTAGAGGAACCGCTCCGGGCGCTTGAGGTCCCAGACCAGTAGCACCCCGGTGACACCGACGCCGGCGACCGCGATGGCCGGGGCGACGACCGTGGTCACGACTCCCAGATCGACCCCGAGCAGCACCGCCAACGCCGCGATCAGCAACGCGCCTGCGCCGACCGCCTTGGTCCACAGATACGTGGTCACCCGCCAACCCCATGGCCGGGGGTGCGCGGTGTTGAGCGTGGTGAGCGCCCCGCTGACCGGGTCTACCGGCAGGTCCCGTCCGACGTCGACCCGGTGCGGGTCGGGGGAGGAGAAAATGTAGCTGGCGTCCACCGGGGCGGCCAATGGGTCCAGCACCGCACGGTCGGCGCCGAGGTAGAACACGTTGGGCCCGGTGTTCTGCTCCGGCGAGCGCACGGTCACGGGGTTGGAGTTGACCAGCTTCGAGATCCCGCTGGCCGGGTCGTCCAGATCCCCCACCCAGATCGAGTGCGTCGGGCACACCACCACGCACGCCGGCTCGAGGTTCTCGTCGATCCGGTGGGCGCAGAAGTTGCACTTCGCGGCGGTGTGAGTGTCCTCGTCGATGTAGATCGCGTCGTACGGACATCCCTGCATACAGCTCTTGCAGCCGATGCACCGGTCCTTGTCGAAGTCGACGATCCCGTCCTTGCGCTTGTACAGCGCTTTGGTCGGACAAATCTTCACGCACGGAGCGTCGGTGCAGTGGTTGCACCGCATCACCCCGAAGTCGCGGGTGTTGTTCGGGAAGTGGCCCTGATCGACGTACTTGACCCAGGTTCGGAACTGTCTGACCGGCACTTCATGCTCAGTCTTGCAGGCCACCGTGCACGCGTGACACCCGATGCAGGTCCGTTGATCGATTGCGAAGCCGTACCGCACCAGGGCACCCTCTCCCTATCGGCGACCGCGTTCGGGCGTGACTCCCGGCGCGTGTCGGCCGAGTCTGTCAGAGTCCGAATGTTCGTACAAGTGGTTCTCGTCGGAGGGTCGTGGCCGCGCCAACGTCACCTTCTGTAGGATAGTTCGGGCAACCCAACATTTGGACCCGTTTGTTACGGGTCCGCTATGCCATAGGCGGGATGACATGCCCAGACGTCAGGATGCTCGAGCCCTTGACCGGACGAACCCACTGCCGTTATGGGCCCAGTTGGAAGCGGACCTGCAGCGGCGGATGCAGGCGGGCGCGTTCGACGTGCGGTTCCCCGGCGAGCACGAACTGGTTGAGGAATACGCCATCAGCCGCCACACCGTCCGCGATGCGCTTCGCCGAATGCGGACGAACGGGGTGCTGGAGTCCGCGCGGGGCCGCGGCACGTGGCTGCGCCGACCGAAGATCGAGCAGCCGCTGGGCGCGCTGTACTCCCTGTTCCAGTCCGTCGAGGCAAGCGGCTTGGAACAGCGCAGCGAGGTGCGAGCCTTGGAGGTGCGTACGGACGAGACGGTGGCCACCCGATTGAACCGCGACGCCGCTACGGAGTTCGTCTACCTCGAGAGGTTGAGGTTGGCCGACGGTGAGCCGCTGGCTCTAGACCGAGCCTGGCTGCCAAGGTCGGTCGCGGGGCCGCTGCTGGAGGCGGATTTCACCCACTCCGGGCTCTACGACGAGTTGGCTGCGTTGACCGGGGCTCGGCTGACCGGTGGGAGCGAAGTGATCACCGCTGTCGTACCCGACGCGGCAACGCGGAAACTGTTGGATATCCCGAACGGGTGCGCGGTCATGGAAGTGCGCAGGCTGGGCTGCATACGCGACAACCCGGTGGAATGGCGCGTCAGTCTCATCCGGGGCGACCGGTTCAGCGTGACAGCGCAATGGTCCGCCCAGAACGGCTACCAGATGAGCGTGGGCGGCGGCGCTTAAGAACCGGACGTCTGTGCTTGAGCGGAGGCCTCAGACTGAGGCCTCCTTGAGCGGAGGCCCCTTCACCCGCCTTGGCTGTTGGGTCCGCGCCCTTTCGCACCGCTGTCAGGCGAGAATCGATCACTGGATCGCCGCCACTCTGGCTCATGCGATCGGGAGATGACATACTCCGATCAGTCCGAATGTCCGGGCATACGGTCGTGTCCTCCACGAGAGGGTTCTCCGCCTGACGGTGCGGCTCCCGGCAACCATTGGAGGGGTGTGGATGACGGTCGAACACAGCGCCACCGCGACGGGCGGCGACCCGGTGGAGGAGTTCGAGCCCGACTATCGGTT
Organism: Actinomycetota bacterium; assembly: GCA_030852965.1. Classification (GTDB taxonomy): domain Bacteria; phylum Actinomycetota; class Actinomycetes; order Mycobacteriales; family Pseudonocardiaceae; genus Pseudonocardia. Next base: position 11,746 of record JALYVZ010000094.1, read on the forward strand.
CACTCTTGCGAACGAGCGGACGTTCCTGGCCTGGCAACGGACCGCTCTGGGACTACTCGCGGGATCAGTGGCCATCGTGCAGTTGGTTCCAGAGTTGGGGGTTCCCGCCGCTCGCCATGTGATCGGCGGTTTCCTCGCCGCGCTGGCGCTGGTCACCGCTGGTGCCGGTGTGTATCGGTGGAATCGGGTCGACCAGGCGATGCGCAGGGGTCTGCCACTTCCGCGCAACCGAACGCCACTTTGGTTGGGGCTCGGGCTCTCCCTGCTCGGGCTCGCCGCCCTGCTTCTGATGGTGGTCAAGGCAGTCGGCCGTTGACTCAATCCGTAGCTCGTAAATCCCCCGACGACGGCCTGCAGGCTGAGCGAACGGCGCTGTCATGGAGCCGGACCTCACTCGGGGTCCTTGGCAACGGGGCACTGTTGCTCCTGCGGGATCTGCACGACTACACCGGGCCGTTGCGCCTGGTGCCGGCCGGCCTGGCTCTTGTCGTGGCGCTGCTGACCTATCTCGTGGGAGTGCGCCGCCAGCGATTGCTGATGCGACGGCCACTGCCGCAACGCATCGCGCCTCGCCGCGAGGTCCAGGTGATCGGCGCCTCCATGCTGATCCTCATTACGGTCACTGCGGTCCTGCTACCCGTCTGAGCCGCAACCCCGATGACATCCGACTGCTGCCGATCGGAACCGGACAGGTATGTCGGCATGCGAATTGCCAGCGGGGAATCAGCGGTAGATCATCGTAGGGGCAACTCGACCGCAACGAAATGTACTCAGGTCGCTGTCGGGGTCGCCAGATCGCCATCTATTTGGTAATGTTCGGACAAACAGCACTCGCTGCGGGTCGGCGGCGACCTGTGGATCCTGGGACTGGTAGTGGCCGGTCTGGGCACCATCCTGGGCGCGGTCAACATGCTCACCACCGTGGTGTGCCTGCGGGCGCCCGGGATGACGATGTTCCGGATGCCGATGGCGAATTCTGGCGGTCGTCGCAACGCGGGCGAGGACTGGTCGTTCTCCCCGGCCCGGCAAGGTTAGTGGCTGGGAGGTCGATCTGGTGGGATGCTCCTATGGATGTCAAGCGGCGAGTTCAAGATTGTTTGCCGTGAGTAGGGCGGTGTAGACCTCGCGGGCGATGTAGCGCTTGAGGCAGCGGATGATCTCGGGTTTGCTC
>JALYVZ010000014.1 GCA_030852965.1 Actinomycetota bacterium
TCTGGTGAGTGCAAAGCGAGCCCCGCAGCGGACCGACCGACAGATCCCATTGAAGACCCGAAGTCAGTCAGACGCTGGGTCAGGACGACCGCTGCGGGGCTCACCTACATCCTCACTGTCAGACGTGAAGGGTACCGGACTAGCGTGTCCTGATTCGCGTGTTGCCCGCCCTGGCCGGTCTGGAGCTTTGACCCGTCAGCCAGGATGCCGCAAGGGTGGGGCTGTGTTGGGACAGATACTGAATCCCTACGTTGGTCCACCACTCTGAACTGGCTCTTCAGCAAAGCGGCGCGGATATGTATCCCGGGGGACTCGGCCGCCGGTAGCGGCGCATCTGCCTATCTGGGTTCATTGAGGGTTATTCAGGACGCGCGTACGGTTTCGTATCACTGCAGGTCAGGGCAGCGTTCCTCAAGATCATATTACCTCCTGAATAACCCTCATTGGCTGGTTGTAGCCCAACTCGATCGGACAAGTCAGTGGCATTCGGGCGGTCGTGGCGGCGGCTATCTCAGAGGGTCGTCGGGTGCGCTTGGCGTCGGCCGGTGTGTGCCTCGGCACGCAACCGGTCGACGAGGTGGGGGTGGTGCAGCTCGAATGCGGGCCGTTCGGAGCGGATCCGGGGCAGCTCGGTGAAGTTGTGCCGCGGCGGCGGGCAGCTGGTGGCCCACTCCAGGGAGTTGCCGTAACCCCACGGGTCGTCCACGGTGACGATTCGGCCGTAGCGGTAGCTGCGGAACACGTTCCAGATGAACGGCAGGGTCGAGGCACCGAGGACGAACGCGCCGATGCTGGAGATGGTGTTGAGCGTGGTGAACCCGTCGGTGGGCAGGTAGTCGACATACCGGCGGGGCATGCCCTGGTTGCCCAGCCAGTGCTGTACCAGGAAGGTGGTGTGAAAGCCGATGAAGGTCAGCCAGAAGTGTACTTTGCCCAGGGTCTCGTCCATCATCCGGCCGGTCATCTTGGGGAACCAGAAGTAGATGCCGGCGTAGGTGGCGAACACGATGGTGCCGAAGAGCACGTAGTGGAAGTGGGCCACCACGAAGTAGGTGTCGCTGACGTTGAAGTCCACCGGCGGTGAAGCCAGTAGCACCCCCGATAGGCCTCCGAACAGGAAGGTGACCAGGAAGCCGATTGAGAACAGCATCGGTGTTTCGAAGGTCAGCTGCCCTTTCCACATCGTCCCGATCCAGTTGAAGAACTTGATCCCGGTCGGGACCGCGATCAGCAGACTGGTGAAGGAGAAGAACGACAACAGCACCGCGCCGGTCGCGTACATGTGGTGGGCCCACACCGCAATCGACAGCGCACCGATCGATATCGTCGCGTAGATCAGCGCCTTGTATCCGAAGACGGGTTTGCGGCTGAACACCGGAAAGATCTCGCTGACGATGCCGAAGAACGGCAGGGCGACGATGTAGACCTCGGGATGGCCGAAGAACCAGAACAGGTGCTGCCAGAGGATCGCCCCGCCGTTGGCCGGGTCGAACACATGGGCGCCGAGGTGGCGGTCGGCTTCCATCCCGAGCAGGCCCGCTGTGAGCACCGGGAAAGCGACCAGGATCAGGATCGTGGTCACGAAGATGTTCCAGGTGAAGATCGGCATCCGGAACATCGTCATGCCGGGCGCGCGCAGGCAGATGACCGTGGTCAGCATGTTGACCGCGCCCAGGATCGTGCCCAGTCCGGCCACCACCAAGCCCATCGCCCACAGGTCTGCGCCCGCGCCGGGCGAGTGCGCCTGGCTGGCCAGCGGCTGATAGGCGGTCCAGCCGAAATCCGCCGCACCGCCCGGGGTGATGAACCCGGCCAGGACGGTCAACCCGCCGAACAGGAACAGCCAGTAGGAGAAGGAGTTCAACCGCGGAAAGGCAACGTCCGGCGCGCCGATCTGCAGCGGCAGGATGTAGTTGGCGAAGCCGAACAGCATCGGCGTCGCGTACAGCAGCAGCATGATCGTGCCGTGCATGGTCACCAGTTGGTTGTACTGCTCGTTGGACAGGAACTGCTGTCCGGGACGAGCCAACTCGGCGCGCATCAACATCGCCATCGCGCCACCGGCCATGAAGAAGGCGAACGACGTCACCAGGTACAGGATCCCGATGTCCTTCGGGTCCGTTGTGCGCAGAAACCGTAGCAACGCCGTGCCCTTGACCGACCGACGAGCAGCATCCGGGCGCGACTCGCCGCGCACCGTGGCGAGTGGCGTGGGGGGCGTCGAAGGTGGCACCTGGCGAGGGTGGGCTTGTGGGCCGGAGTTCCACTACCCCGGTCAGGTTGTGGCATCCCCACACTCGTGTTCGGGGTCGCTGCCGCCGTGGCGGACCGCGACCGCGAGAACGTCGCGGGACTCCGAGCTGAGCCGTCGCCCCGTTGCCCATACCGCCCGCAGCCGCCGGGTCAGATCGGCGCCGGTGACCTCGATCGAGACCAGCAGGTCGCGACGGAGCTCGTCGGCCACCGCCAGGTCGCTGAGTACCGCTGGACCGACACCGGCTTCGACGGCTGCCTTGATCGCTGTTGTCGAGGACAGCTCGACCGCTGGCTCGGTCGCCGCGGGCTGTTGTCCCAGGACGGCCTCGATCGTCTCCCGGGTTCCCGAACCCCGTTCTCGCTGCACCAGTGCGGTCGCGGCCAGCTCCGCGACGTTGATCGGGCGCTGCTTGCGGGCCCACGGGTGCGAGGGGGCCACCACGAGCAGCAGCCGGTCCTGCCCCACCACCCTGCTACTCAGACCGGCGGCGACCGTCGGTCCCTCTACGAACCCGATTCCGACCTCGCCGGCCAGGACGAGGTCGCTGACCTCGGTGGAGTTCACCACTCGCAGCGAGACGGTGGCGTTCGGGCGTCGCGCGCGCAGGTCCATCAGCCAGGACGGCACCAGGTACTCCGCGACGGTCAGGCTGGCCGCGATCGGCAACCGGTCGGCGTGTCCGCAGCGGAGCGCCTCGACTCCGGCGTCGAGGGTGGCTGCCGCGGTGACCACCGCTCTGGCCCAGTCGACCACGACCGAGCCCTCATCGGTGAGCCGCGACCCCAGGGGCGAACGCTCGATCAGAGACAGGCCCAGCAGACCTTCCAGGTGTTTGATGCGTGAGCCGGCGGCGGGTTGGGAGATGCCGTGTGCGTGCGCGGCGCGCCCGAGGCTGCCCAGCTGCGCGACGCTGAGCAGCAGGTCCAACGCCGCGATGTCGGGGACCCTCGCAGACAGTGGCACCCGTGCACGCTAGCGCGCTCGCCCCCAAAGCGTCCTTGCCGATACCTCAACCGGAGCCCGCTACCGCCGGTTACGCCTAAACGGCCAGGATGGGTGAGTGCACCTGTCAGCGTCACCAGTCCGGATCGGGCCAGGTCGTGACCTTGCCGCCGCTGCCCGTGAGATCGTGGCCTGTACCCGGTGCCCACGGTTGGTGACCTGGCGCGCCCAGACGGCCGGTCGGGATGGTTGGGGCGCGCCGGTGCCGGGCTTCGGTGACCCGGACGCGCGGGTTTTCGTGCTGGGAATGGCTACCGCCGCGGGTGGCGGGAACCGTGTCGGGCGGGCGTTCACCGGCAACCGCTCGGCGGACACCCTCGTCGCCGCGCTGCACCGCACCGGTTTCGCCAGCCAGCCCACCTCGGTGCACATTGGTGACGGTCTGCGGTTGCGCGGGGCCTGGATGGCGTCAGCGGTGCGCTGCCCGCCACCCGGGAACCGCCCGACCGCGGCCGAACGCGACGCTTGCGGTGTGCACCTGCGGGCCGAGTGGCAAGCCCTGCCACGATTGCGGGTCGTGGTCGCGCTCGGCGCGTTGGCCTGGACCGCGGCGCAACGCGTTGCGGGAGTTCGCCCGGCTGTGCCGTTCGGACATCGACGGGAAGTGTCGCTTCCCGATCGGATGCTCCTGCTGGGTTGCTACCACCCGAGCCCGCAGAACACCAACACAGGGCTACTGACCACCGACATGCTCGATGAGATCCTGCGCAGGGCCCGGGAACTTTCGGCCCCTCCGATACGCACCCGACCGCCCAGCCAGGGTGCGGGATGACCGGCGCCGACACGTCTGCTCGGGAGCCCACCCTGCGCGGGTTGACCCGGGTGTTGTCCTCGCTCGACTCGCCCGGAGAGGCGGTCGGCTATCTCGGTCCGAACTGGTTCGCCTCGATCATGGGGACCGGGATCGTGGCCAACGCGGCCGCGACTCTCCCGATCCAGGTACCCGGGCTGCACGTGTTCGCGGTGGTGGTGTGGGTGATCGACGCCTTGCTGCTGTTCGGGCTGCTCCTTGGGGTCGGCGCCCATTGGATCGGCCACCCGCGGGTCGCGCGTGGGCACCACCAGGACCCGAGCATGGCGCAGTTCTACGGCGCTCCACCGATGGCCCTACTCACGGTGGGGGCGGGCGCGCTGCTGCTGGGTAAGGATCTGCTCGGGGTACCCGTCGCGGTCGGTCTGGACTGGGTGTTGTGGAGTGCTGGAACGGCCGCCGGCCTGTTCAGCGCGGTGTCGATCCCGTTCCTGCTGTTCACCCAACACAACGTTCGCCAGGACGCAGCATTCGGCGGCTGGCTGATGCCGGTCGTGCCTCCCATGGTGTCCGCGGCCACCGGGGCGCTGCTGGTGCCCTACACCGCCCCGGGCCCGGCCCGGGCGACCCTGCTCTACGGCTGCTACGCCATGTTCGGGATGAGCCTCATCGCCGCGTTGATCATCACCACGATGATCTGGAGCCGGCTCGCGCACCACGGCTCCTCGGGCACCGCGCGGGTACCCACCCTGTGGATCGTGCTGGGCCCGCTCGGGCAGTCCATCACCGCGGCCAGCCTCCTCGGCTCCAACGCCAACCTCGCCGTCGACCAACAGCTGGCCTCCGCGATGAACCTGTTCGCGGTGCTGTTCGGGGTCCCGGTCTGGGGATTCGCCCTGCTGTGGATCGCCCTGGCCAGCTCACTGACCGTCCGCACAATCCGCCGCCGACTACCGTTCGCGCTCACCTGGTGGAGCTTCACCTTCCCCGTCGGAACGTTCGTCACCGGCACCACCGGCATGGCCCTGCACACCGGTCTGCCGGCTTTTCGTTGGGCCGCGGCGACCGCCTACGTCGGCCTGCTCACCGCCTGGGCTCTGGTCGCCATCCGAACCGCGCACGGCAGCATAAAAGGCACCCTGCTGCTCCGACCGGCCCAGCCCGCACCGGCCGTCGCCACCAAGGGCTAAGAATCGCACGGCGGAGTCAACCCGAGGCAGGTGCCGCCGAACGGATGAATCCGCGGTGTGGTGACCGCGAGGGCGGAGGAACGTGCGACTGGGTCGGTCGGGGCCGGTTCTCCGTGCTCGGTCGGGACGGGCAGTGCCTCGCCCGCGGTGCTGGCCTACCAGTACGTCGATCTCGGGGCGTTCGGCCCATTCCCTGACATGTACGAACCCATCTGCTAGCCCGAGAAAGCCCTCAGCGCCGTTGCCGAAGCCGCCGCCCTCGCCGCGCTGTCCCTCTGCTGCCCCACCTCCGACGTGCCCATCGACAGGACTAGCGACCACATGCAAACACCTCGCCCTCCAGCCACCACGCCCTCGCGGTGCGCGCCAACCAACCTGACGCCGAACCCCGGGCAGTGCCGACCGACCGCTCGGGCCAGATCAAATCCACCTCGAAGTGCCCGGGGCCGGCGTGGCAACGTCGTGGGCGCGGGTCGTTCGAGGTCTGACAGGCTTGCCCGGTATGTGGCCACCCGAACCCGAAGGAGACTCCATTGACCGAGTTCCTGACCGAGTTCCTGACCGACGTCAAGACGCTGGTTGAACGAGCTCGCCACGAGATGGAGAAGGGGTCGGTGACGGCTTCCTACGGAGCCGACGTGACGCGGGTCATCACTGTCTTGAACGAGGCCCTGGCCACCGAGGCTGGGTGGGGATCCTGACCTCAACCCCGACACCCTCACCGCGCGGGCGCACTCCGAGTACACGACACCCTCGGAACTGATTGAGATGATCAAGGAGAATCTGGTCGCGGAACGCGTCGCGATCTCCTCCTACACCGAGATCATCAACTGGCTCGGACGGCGACCCCACCACCCGACGGAGGAGATATTGATGGAGGACATCTTGTCGGTCGAGGAAGAGCATGCCGACGACATGCTCAACTACCTGGAGAAGATGACGTAGCGGCGGCAGAGCACGCTGGCGCGGATGACGGCCCGCATCGGGGTACTACCGCTCCGGAGTTGCCGGTGAGGGATCCGTTCGGTCGTTACCGCTTGACGGCGGCGTGTTCGCGTTGGAAGAGGATGAACAGCCAGGCCAGTGATGGTATGAGCAGGATGAGGCCGATGGTCGACGTGATAGCGGTGGCCTGCAGGGTGGCGTAGGCGGCAGCGGCCTGGTCGAGGTTCAGTCCGGGTAGTAGGTGCGGGTATTGCCCGATGCCCCATGCCCAGTGACGGCGAGCGCGGCGCTGACGCGCACGGCGATGTAATGGCGTCGGGCAAGCAGGAGCAGCGATAGAAATCCCATCGCGATGGAACCGGCGATGAGCACGATGCCGCGCTGGGTGAGGGCGCGATAAAGCTGTGGGGCGTCGCTGTGTACGACGGCGATGGCGGCGATCGCGATCGCGCCGACAAGGATCCCGCTGATGAGGCCTTGACGGCGGAAATATTCGGCCAACTCGCGGTGCTCGCCCCGGCGGGCGTCGGCGGTGAGGTAAATCGCCGACAGATACGCACAGATCCCGACCGCAAGCACCCCGCAGGTCAGCGAGGTGGGGTTGGCCCAGCTGGTGATGATGTCGCCTCGGGCCAGACCCGGGGGGACCCGGCCAGAGGCGACGCCGCCGGCTACGGCGCCGAGGAAGAACGGGGTGATGACGGAGGAGAACGCGAACGCCGCTCCGAACAGGCGCCGTTGCCAGACTTCAGTGACGGCTTTGCGGAAGGCGAAGGCCGATCCGCGGGCGATGATGCCGATCGCGATGAGGGTCAGCGGGATGTAGAGGGTGGAGGCGATTGCCGCGAACAGCGGTGGGAACGCGGTCCACACGAGGACGAGGACGAAGATCAGCCAGACATGGTTGGCTTCCCAGACCGGGCCGATCGAGTGCTCGATGAGCGCACGCCGCTCCCTGCCGCGCCGCGGGTCACCGGCGATGAGATCCCAGAAGCCGGCGCCGAAGTCCGCCCCGCCGAGCAGGGCATAGGCGGTCACTGACAGCCAGGTGAGCCCGAGCAGCGCGGTGGCCAGCGACATGCCTAAACCACCTCGTAACCGGTTAGGTCAGACTCTTGGGGCGCGATCGGCACGGGTCGGCTGCGGACTATGTGTCGCAACACGTAGATGACCGCCACTGTGAGGACGCCGTACACGACGAGCAGGACCGGCAAACCCCAACCGATCCCGGCGGCGGGGTTGACGGCCTGATCGACGCGTAGCAGGCCGTAGACAATCCACGGCTGGCGCCCGACTTCGGTAGTGATCCATCCGGACTCCATAGCCACGACGGACGCGACTCCAGACACCGCGACCGCACGGAGAAACCACACCGAGGTAGGCAGATCCCGCCGTCGCCACCACGCCCACGCCAGCCACCCGCCCACGGCCAGCAGCGCAAACCCGATGCCGACCATGGTGTCGAAGGCCAGGTGGACGACGTTGACCGGCGGCCGCAGATCCGGGGGAACACCGTCCAAACCGGCGATGTAGGCGTTCGGGTCCAGACGAGTGAGCAGCGAGAGCCCGTTCGGGATGCGTATCGCGCCGTGCAGCGCGTCGTCGTAGTAGATGCCACCGACAGACTCCGGGGCGCCACGCTGACTGCGATAGAGCCCTTCCATCGCGGCGAGCTTGGCGGGCTGGTCGTCGGCCACATAACGGGCTGCCCAGTCACCGACCCCGATCTGAATCGGTGTGACCGCGCAGCCAAAGCTCAGCGGTACGAGCAGGCCGAGGCGGTGGTAGCGCTCGCGCCGGCCGCGCAGCATGGCGACTGCGTAGACGCTGGCGCTCAGGAAGCCGGTGACCATGAAGGCCGCCAGGATCATGTGTGTTGTCTCGGGCCAGGTGGCCTTGTTGAACATCGCTGACCACGGAGAGACGCTGATCAGTCTGCCGTCCCGTTCAGTGAACCCTTGGGGACTGTTCATCCACGCGTTGGCGCACACGACGAAGAACGCCGACAGTACGCCGGCCAGAAAGATGGGGACGCCGGAGAGCAGATGCACGCGCGGTGAGAGCCGATCCCAGCCATAGAGGTAGATGCCAAGAAAGATCGCCTCGATGAAGAACGCGAACCCCTCGATGGCGAACGGCAGCCCGATCACCGACCCGTAGTGCTCCATCAGTCCCGACCACAGCAGACCCATCTCAAAGGACAAGATCGTGCCCGACACCGCGCCGACCGCGAACAACACACCCAACACGCGGGCCCAGCGCCGGGCCAACAAGCGGTAGCAAAGGTCGCCGGTGCGCTGCCCCCGCCACTCCAGGAACAGAATCAGACCGGGAAGGCCCATCCCCAGACAGGCCAGGATGATGTGCCAGCCCAGCGACACCCCCATCTGCGACCGCGGCACGATAATACTGCCGGCCGACATCACAATCGGGTGGGAGAACACGCCTGGGACCTCCTCTTCCACCACACACGACCCAGTGTCCCGCCTCGTCACCAACTGCGCAGCGCCGCTGCCGGCGAACCCTCTCACCCTGCGAGTCAGCGCGCACCTGACTACAGACTCCGACGACAAAGATCCTCCGGGTGAGGAGGGCCCGCCTCAGCGGACTGGCAGAGCCCCACGCTGACCCTGCCCGGTAACCGAGCGCCGCCGTTACCTCACTCGGTGGAGTTTGCACAATGCCTAACTGAGAAGTGTGCTCAGCTTCACTTTTGTGCAGCTCAGGGGACGTGAAGGGGTTTCGTTTCGACCAACTGGTGCTCCCGGCAGGACTCGAACCTGTGCTCTCGGTCGGGCTGACGCTCTCGGAGTGCGGGGCCGACCCCGATGATTCTGGCGATCTCGCTGATCCTTTGGCGCTCGGTCAGCGGCGTTGATAGCGGTTGACCCCTGGAACGCGGTCGCGTACCGGCGATGGCCGCGGGTTCCTGGGTGGGTCGGGTCGGATCCCAGCAACTCGAACACTCGGACGCACCGTCACACTCGCACTCGCCACCTGATGCGAGCATGGTCGGGCCTGCGTCCCGGTGCTTCGCTCTGGTCGTCTTTGGATTCACACCTCAGCGTCGCGTTCTCGGTATGTGGTGATCGCAACGACGCTGACCGCCATGTTCGCCGCCGACCACCGCGCGCTGTTCAGCGGTCTCGCTCGCTGTCTTGGTGCTGCGGGTCGAGTAGCGGCGAGCGGGAGAGCAGGACGGCGCCCCCCGTGAGCAGGGCTGCGCCGACCCCGGCCCCGACCAGCCACCATCCGGTGTGGATTCGTTCGTGGAACAGCCCGATGCCCCACACGAGGGCAACCACCGGGTTGGCCAAGGTGATGCCGGGCTGGGAGGCGACCAGCCGCCCGGCCTGCAGAGCGTTCTGCAGCAGGAGGAACCCGCCGATGGCGGCTCCGATCAGCACCCAGGTCTGCCAGTGGCGATCACCGAGATGGGGCCGCCCTCGAATGCGACCGCGACAGCTTTGGCGAGGACAGCGATCAGCCCAGACGCGGCCCCAGCGGCCACCCCGAACAGGGCCGTCCTCGCCGCGGCGCCGCGGCGTTGGCCCACACCGAGCAGTGTGACGACCACCGCCACCGTGACGGCGAGCCCGACCAGCCAGGTGAGCAGGTTCGCCGAAAACGGGTCGCCGCCCGTCGGGGCGAGGCTGAACAGGACCACCACCAGCCCGGTGGTCATGGCGGCGATGGCCGACCACTCCCGGGTCTGCAGTCGCCCGCCCAACACCAGCCACGCCCCGATGAGGGTGAAGGGCAGCTCCATCAGGATCACCAGTTGCACCAGCGACAACGGGCCGTTGCCCAACGCGACGATCTGCAGGACGAAGCCGGCGGCGATGGTGGCGATGCCGGCCCCCCACACCGGGCGGCGACGCACCAACAGCCACAACAGGGGCAACGAGAACACCGGCGGAGTGTCTTCGGCCTCGGTGGCCTTTCGCAACAGCACCAACGCCGCCGCATTGGTCGCGGCCGCGAGCAGGACCAACACGATCGCCAGCATCAGCGCCCGTCCCCGACATGATCCGTCGACGTGCGGAGCGAGCGTGGACCGCGTCGAGCACAGCTGGTCACCACATCACCGCGCTCGACCACTGCCATTCCGGGTCCGCAAACCGGCCCCCGTCAGCGAGGTGGTGGCTGGTCGGAGGCGGCGAGGTGAGCATCTCGCTCAGCGCTGTGACGGCGGCGCGCAACGGCTCCGAGGTCTCGCTCCGGTTGGCCGGGGCGCCCGGTGAGCAGGCGCGGGCGCTCGTGGCGGCGCAGCTGTTGGGTGGTGATCCCGGACACCGCGGTTCGTGGCGGCGGGCTGGGTTGCCTCGCGGGCCGGCCTCGCGGCGTTGGTGGTCGGGTCGGGGGAGGAGAGTCCCCTGTGCTGGCCGGGGCGCCGGCGTGGATCGCCGCGACCACCCCATCCACGGTGGGGAACATGCCCGCTGGTAGTCGGGCGAGCTCGGTGCGCGTCTGCCAGTCGGCGCCGTAGAAGTCGGCCTGCGCGATGAGCTGCCAGGTCCTCGCGGGAAACACCAGCTCCGCGAGCACAGCGGTGATACGCGCAGCGTCACGATCCAGCTCGGGTGTGGATGGAGGAACACCCCCGGAGTTCGGGTACGGCTGCTCAATCGACATGCTGGCACCCCCGGCTGACGTGCGGATACGCGGTCACCGGGGGCCGGGGCGATCACCACCGTACCGGATCAGGCGCATCACGCAACCGACCAGCGGCGCACCACGTTGGGGTCAAGCCGCCTCCCATCTACCCCTGCCAGGGCCAACCTGACACAGCGTGGGCGCGGTCCTTCGGGACGCGAGCAGCGCAACCAGCAAGGTGTTCCCCGTGTTGACTCTGCGTGGCATGCGTGACCCCCGGCGGAGTCATTGCTGAGGTTGTCGAGCGCGGTGGCGTCGGAGCAGGTGGCGGGTGATGAGCCCGACCACGACGATGACGCCGGCTCCGAGTAGGTAGAGCTCGTAGCCTCGGAACTGCTCGTAGAGGGCCGCGATGTGATCCCCGGCGAGGTAGCTGAGGGTGGCCCAGAGCCCGACCCACAGCGCGGCGCCGAGCGCGTTAAAGCTCAGGAACCGCCACCATGTCATCCCGGCCATACCGGCGATGACGCCATTGAACTGACGCAGCCCGTCGATGAACCGCGCGCCAGCGACGATCTTGCCACCGTGGCGGGTGAACATCCCTTCCGCCTTCTCCAGCCGGTGCTCAGTGAGCAGTACGTAGCGGCCCCACCGCAGCACCAGCGCACGCCCACCCCAATGCCCGACCGCGTAGCCGATGTTGTCACCGACAACCGCGGCCAGAAACGCCACGAGAGCCACCACGATGATGTTGAGCCGCCCGGCGCCCGCGTACACCCCAGCGGCCATGAGCACCGTTTGACCAGGAGCCGGCACCCCGAAGCTCTCGATCATCACGACACCGGCCACCGCGAGATAGCCGTAGCGATCCAACAACGGAGCCAGCGCTTCAAAGATCCCTGGCAACGGCGGCGAGGCGCTCACCACCACCACACACCCACCAGGCAACAACGCGCCCCACACCCGGCCGGGGCCATCCCCACCCCGATGCACACGGTCCCACCCAAGCCCACGACCACCCCTGCGGCGACTAGCGCTGGTCGTGCTGGGTGCTGGTCATCGCAACGCGAATGCCGGTGGCGGTCCCAAGCACACTCGTAGCGTCGGTGCACCCCCGCATCAGGGGTATTCCTCGCCCCCGGTTGTCGTGCTCAGGGCTCAGGTCGAGCCACGACCCGTCGTCGGTGACAAGCACCGTCAGGTGGCGGCTTCCGTCGTCGGAGACGGTGGTGCCGTCCCGCATCCGACGGCGCACCCGAGACGGCGCCCAGATGTCCGCCGGTGAGGCATCCGCGAAGTGTTCCAAGGGGCGCTCCTTTCCCGGCTCGACTCACCGGCAGATGCCGCGCGCGCCGGCGGCGCTAGGCGAAGGGTGCCCGCACGGTCGCGGGGTTAACCCTGACTGGTGACAGCGTCACGCACGGTGTCGTAGAGCGCCAGCCCCGACTACCAGGCGACGCCCCTGATGCGCGGCGGGTTGGCCCGCGAGAACTCCGGCCCCTCGACTTCGTAATGGTGCGGGCGCGTTGTTGGTCAGGACGCGGGCGCGATGTTGACGTTGACCAGGCCCCAGTAGTCGGAGCCGGGTGGGGCGAGGTTCCCGGTGAGCATCTGCCCGCCTGGCAATGAGCCGGGCGGGTCGAGGTGACTTACCTGGTAAAGGTCGTGGTCTCCGCCCGGGCCCCCATCGACCGGGAACACCGCAACCGCCCGGAACCCGGGCACCAAGGTGATCGGATCGTTGTGCCGGCCGTCCCCGAACATGGTCAGCACGTCTTCCCCGGCCGGCACGGTCTGCGACAGCTGGGGGAGCCCCAAGTTGCCGTTGCGGTCGGTGGTTGAGTCGAAGCGGCCGTTGCGGTAGGCCAGCACCGTGAGTTGGTGACCCTCGTCGCCGCGCTTGATGGTCAGCTCGCTGGATACCACGGAGCCGACCTCGGAACCGGTGCCCGGGGCGGTGTACACGTCGATGATCGAACCGAACACGATGTGGTGATCGCGCAGCGTCCACTGGTGGTTTCCGGTGTCGCTGAGCACGGTGTGTTGGGTGGGTGGGTTGTCCGGGCCGTCGCCCATCGCGATCGCGACCAGCAGCTTCGCCCCGGTCATACTCGGCGGTAGCGTCGCGGCTGCGAGTCCGTCCTCACGCGGTGACTGGGCGGTTACCGCGTCCAGGTAGCCCACCACGCCGCCCCCGGCGGCCGGGGCGGAAGCGGACCCGCACGCCACTAGTCCGGCGACAGCAGCGACGACCGCGGCTACGCCCGTGATCTGCCGGATCAGCACCGCCGAATCAGCCGCCGGCCCGCTCCGGACACCGGCGCGAGCGTAATACCTGACGACGGCAGCCGCGGCAGTGCCGGATCGTCGGTCTGAGCCGGCCCGATAGACATGACAACCATCATATGTTGTCCTCAGCACCGAGCCCGTCCGGGCGGGGGCACGTCGCGGAACACCGCGATCCGCTCCAGCGGGGTCGCACCGGGTGGCAGCGGACCGTCGGTGTGTGGCGGCGACCCGGGTCCGGTGGTGTAGGTGACGACCGAGTTGGGGTGTGAGCGCAGGTAGCGGTCGAGCTCGAAGCGCACGAGTTGGGTGCCGTCGGCGCCGCGCGCGAGCAGCGCTGGATCGTTGGACGCGACGACCTGCACGAGCTGGTTCTGGTAGCCGAACAGCCGGGCGGACTCGGGAATCAGAAGATGGTTCCAGGCGCCGGGTTCGGTGCGCAGGTTGCTGAACATCTCGAAGGAGCTGTCGGTCTTGAGCCCGAGGTAGGGGCTCAGCCCGTTCACCACCAGCAGCAGCACACCCGCGAGTAGGACCGGGTGCCCGACTCCCAGGGAACGCCGCTGGAACCGCGGTGGCTCGGGCGCCCCACGGCGAGAGGCCAGCAGTACCCCGCCGGCGCCCACGGCGATGAGCACCACAACCAGGCGGGTGCCCTCGGCGACCAGGCCAGCGGTCAACGCGGGGTGGGTGACGCTCAGGGCCGCCCCACCGAGCCAGGCGCCGACGAACACGATCAGGGCCAGCGCGCGGCCCACCGCGGCGGGCCGACGTACCGGCCGGGCGGGTTGCGAGCGGCTGGAGCCTACGCAGCGGCCCCGGCACCGGGCATGCACGCGTTCGGGGGTGTCCAATGGCAGGAACGCGACGTAGAACGCGAAGGCCAGCGCGCTGAACGGGACGTTGCCGGCCAGGGCGAGGACGGTGTGGAAGCCGCCGCCGAGCACCAGCCCAACGATGCGGGTGCGCCGGGCGGCGAGCAGGACCGGCAGGGCGACCTCGACCGCGATCGTTGCCCAGATGGCCGGTTCGATCCGCCACGATCCATCGAGCAGGGACGGGTCGAACCAGGCGAGCTGGCGGGACATCGAACTCGCGCAGCTGATGGCCGGGTCGAGGAAGCTGGTGTTCATTTTGGCCAGGGCCGCCGTCGCGTAGACCACGATCAGCGCCGCCCGCAGAAACGGGGCCAGGTCGTCGAACACCGACTCGGGCGTGGGCATCGACCGCGCCCGCAGCGCGGTCCATCCGACACGGACGAGCGCGCAACCGCCGAAGATCAGCACCAGCAGGGTGTGGCTGCCGACGAAGGGCATGTCCAGCGACACCGCGACGACCTCCGCGGCGATCATGGCGGCGAACCGGCCGACCGAACCCGGAGCCAGCAGCACCCAGCCCGCCGCGAGAACCACCAGGGCATGCGCAGTGCGGACCTCGAAGCCGTTCCACCACAACTGGTGCAACATCAGCGACACGGCGAACAGCGTGTTGAACAGGCCGAAAAGCCACCCCGCGTCGGCGCGGGGCCGCGCCGGATCCACCACCCCCGGTCCCCGGCCGAGTTGACGATCCGGCCGCGCGCCGCTCATCGGCCGATAATCCCACGTTCGGTCCGTACCGCGCGGGCGTCGACCCGAGCACGGTCGGGCATCGTCGGACGCGGGCTCGTCGTCGACGATGCGATCGACGCTGGTGAGATCGCGCGGCGGCTATTTGGCTGCGCGGCTATTTGGATGCTCCCGGCCTTCTCCGTCACCGTTCGGGACGCCGACGGCGGTAGTCTCGGGTGTAGGTGAACCTGACGGGAGGCGGCAGCGAACGTTGAGGATGAGGTCTTTGACAGTAGTGCTGTGGTTTCTGGTGGGGTTGTGAGCACGCGTCGGCGGGTGTGGCTGGGTGGGTTGGCCGCGATGGTCGCGTTGGGTGTGCTCGCGGTGGTGAGTTTTACCGGTCCCTCCGGTCTGTGGACCAGGTCCTCGGCCGCCGGGGCGTCGGGGAGGTCTGGGGATCCGAGTATTCAGGCCCGGCTGGGGGCTGTGCGTCGCGTCCCGGGTGATCCGTTGGCGCTGGGGCGGGTCGATGCGCCGGTGGTGGTGGCGGAGTGGGGTGATTTTCAGTGCCCGTTTTGTCGGGCGTTCACCCTGGATACTGAGCCGGCGCTGGTGAGTCAGTACGTCGAGTCGGGGCAGGTGCGCCTGGAGTGGCACGACTTCGCCTATCTGGGGCCGGAGTCGGTGTTGGCTGCTCGCGGTGCGCGGGCGGCGGGGCGCCAAGGCAAGTTCTGGGAGTTTCACGACACGCTGTACCGCAACCAGCCGCCGGAGAACAGCGGCGCGCTCACCGAGGCCTCCTTGGCTGAGACCGCGCGCGGTTTGGGGCTCGACCCCGCGCGGTTCGCCGGGGACTTTGCCGATCCGGCGATCACTGCTCAGGTGGATCGCGATCAGGACGACGGTGCCCGTTTGGGGGTCACCGGCGTGCCCAGCTTCCTGATCAACGGCCAACTGGTTGTGGGTGCGCAGCCGGTGGCGGCTTTCCGTCAGGTGATCGACGGCGCGCTCGCGCACGTGCGCTGAGATGCTCGATGTTGGTTATCTCGCCGCGTTTGCCGGTGGCCTGCTCGCGCTGCTCAGCCCGTGCAGTGCGTTGCTGCTGCCGTCGTTTTTCGCCTACGCCTTCGGTGGGGCTAGCCAGTTGCTGGCCCGTACCGGGGTGTTCTTCCTCGGATTGGCCGCGGTGTTGGTGCCCCTGGGTGCGGGCTCGAGCGCGTTGGCCTCGCTGCTGACGGTGCACCGCGCGGTGGTCATCGTTGCCGCCGGGTGGTTGATCATCTTACTGGGTGTGGTGCAGATCCTGGGCGGGGGCTGGAGTGTGCGCCCGGCCGCCCGGTTCCAGCAGCGCATGGCCGCGCGGGGTACATGGGTGTCCACCGCGGGTTTGGGCGGGGCTTATGGGCTGGCCGGGTTCTGCTCAGGGCCGATCTTGGGTGCGGTGCTCACCGTGGCCGCGGCCGGTGGGGATCCACTGCGTGGGGCGGTGCTGCTGGGAGTCTACGCGCTGGGTATGGCCGCCCCGCTGTTCGTCCTGGCCGGGTTGTGGCAGCGTTTCGATCTGGGCCGGCGGGCCTGGTTGCGGGGGCGAGAGTTTCGGGTGGGCCGGTTGCGGCTGCACACCAGCTCCACCGTCTCGGGGGTGCTGTTCGTGGTGATCGGTGTGGTGTTTCTCCTGTTCGATGGCACCGCCGGAGTCTTGGGCCCCAGCGCGAGTGTGGCCTTGGCCGCTGAGAACACCGTCGCTGCCCTAGGCGCCCACGTCCCCGACGCCGTGGTCCTGCTCGCTGTCGCTGTCGCTGTCGTCTCGATCGTTACTTGGCGGCTGCGCCGCACCCCGACGCGGCGCCACACTGACACCACTCTCACGTCTTCCGCACCGGCCGGACCGACACCGCAGAACAACCAGCGGCGTAGCTGAAGATGCAGGGGATCGCCTCGCGTGATGCGATCGTGCAAGTGCGCGGTCATGCATCCCAGGTGCCGGTGGCCGGCCGCTGTGGCGTAGGGCAAGGTGCTGCCGGTCGCCTCGGGGTTTGACCGTGCGCGGTCGTCGAATCCTCTGCGGCGCTGCTGTTGTTCATGGCGCTCACCCGATCTTCGAGCCGCTGGCGACCCGGGCGAGGGCGGCGGCCAGAGCGGCTTGCGCCGAGCTGGAGCCACGCCGCCCGCAGCGGGTCCAGGTCCGGATCTGGGGGGCTGCCGGTCAGCCGGTAAACCCGTGCCCCCGGTTCGATCCGCTCCAAGGTGCCGTCTGAGCCAGACGGTTGAGGTCAAGCCGCGTCACCCCTAGCTCACGAGCTTGGGCAGCGGTCACCATGCCCCACTCCTGACTGCCGCCGAAGAGATCAGCCAGTGCCCTACGATGTGACTACACGGAGGATGGGGCTCGGCATCGAACCGGTACCCGTGCGCCGGCCTCTTACTTGGTCTGGTCGTGGAGGGCAACGTTCTTGATTTTCTCGGTGGCACTGTTGGTGTGGGCTTGCGAGGGTGTATGACGGGCAGGAATGACGTGAGTGGGTCTGTGATCGGGGACGCCGGTGCGGGACACGCGGTCGCGCCGGTGTTCGTGTCGCATACCGGTCGGGATACCGGGTGGGCGGAGTGGGCGGCTTGGCAGTTGGAGGCCGTTGGACATGTCGTGGAGTTGGATGCGTGGGACTGGGCGGCTGGGGACAAGTTCGTTCTGAAGATGCGCGACGCGTTGGAGCGCTGTGAGGTTGTGCTCGCGCTGTTCTCCCAGGCCTATTTCGATGAAGACCGCTACACCACCGAGTGGACCGCGTCAGTTCGGCATGGCGGTGCGCGGTTGGTCCCGGTGCGTATCGAGCCGGTTACCCCGCCGAGGCTGCTCGACCCTCCGTTGGCCAGAGACCTGTTTGGTGTCCCTGAAGACCGCGCCCGCCGGGTGCTGTTGGAGGCGGTCGCGGGCCCGCCCCGCCCCGGCACGGCGCCAGCGTTCCCTCCGCCAGTACGCGGTGGGCCGCGACTTCCTGGGGCGTTGCCGCCGGTGTGGTCGGTGCCGCGCCGCACGCCGGCGTTTACCGGCCGGGACGCCATGCTGACCCGGCTGCGTCAGCAGCTCGCCGGCGGTGGACCGGTCGTGGTACAGGCCCTGCACGGGATGGGAGGGGTTGGCAAGAGCGCGCTTGCCACTGAGTACGCCCACCGCTACTCGGCCGACTACGAGCTGGTGTGGTGGATCGACGCCGGACAGGTCACCCTCATCGGCGGGCAACTGGCCGCCGTCGCGATCAGGATCGGTATTGCCGCGCCGGGCACTCCCGAGCCGGAGGCGGTTGCCGCGATCCGCACCTACCTGGCCACCTGTCCTGGCTGGCTGGTGATCTTCGACAATGCCGAGGACCCCGCTGAGCTTGTGCCGTGGCTCCCGGACGGGCCTGGGCACCTGTTGGTCACCTCGCGAAGTCCGAACTGGCGGCACATCGCTGCCCCCCTGCCTATCGATGTGTTCGCTCGTAGCGAGTCGGTGCGGCTGCTCACCAGCTACCTGCCCAGTCTGAGCGCCGAGCAGGCTGACCAGCTCGCCCAGGCACTCGGGGATCTGCCTCTGGCGTTGACCCAAGCGGCCGGGCTCATTGCCGAGTCCGCTCTTCCCGTCCCGGACTACCTGCGTGAGCTCGATGGCCAGGCAACCGAGACGCTTGCGGAGAAGAGTCCCGTCGGCTATCCGCGCCCGCTCGCGACAACGGTCGGCATCACACTCGACCGGTACCGCACGGAGGATCCCGGCGCGCACGCTCTGATCAGCTTCTGCGCGTTCCTTGGCCCGGAACCGATCCCGATCAGGCTCTTTGCCGGCGCCGACCCCGACCGGCTCCCGGAACCCCTCCGCCGAGTTCGGGCCAGTCCCCTTGCGCTGCGGCACTCCTTGGGTCGGCTCGCCCGGTACGGCACCGCGACCGTCACCGAGTCCTGCATCACCGTGCATCGGTTGACCCAAGCCGTCATCCGCGATCACACCCACTCGGCCAACGGTCAACCCGACCACACCTATTGCGCCGCCGCGCGCGATGCGCTCGCCAAGGCCCTGGATGCGCTGAGTGCTGATCTGCCGTCGGACTGGACGGCCTTCCAAGAACTGCTGCCTCACCTGCAAGCCATTGTGGACAGCAACCGGAGTCCCGGCTGCACACCCGCCGCCGATAGCTGCGGCAGCTGGATCGACGCAGCCAGCCGGGCGGTCCATTACCTGAGCTGGGCGGGTAATGCCGCCGCCGCCGTCAGCCTGGGGACGGCAATCCTCGATCACGCCGACGTCGAGTCAGAGTTGCCGGCCGCGCTCCAGTTGCGGTTCTGGGTTGCTTGGACTGTCGGGGAGCTGGGGCGGTGGGTTGAGGCTGAGGCGCTCTTGGGTGAGGTGCACGACATCCAGGTGCGGGTGCTTGGCGCCGACCACCCCGACACCCTGGACACCCGCCACGCACTGGCCCAGGCGGTCGGGGAGCTGGGACGGTGGGTTGAGGTTGAGGCGCTCTTGGGTGAGGTTTACGACGCCGAGGTGCGGGTGCTTGGCGCCGAGCACCCCAGCACTCTGACCACCCGCTACAGGCTGGCCCAGGCGGTCGGGGAGCTGGGGCGGTGGGTTGAGGTTGAGGCGCTCTTGGGTGAGGTTTACGACGCCGAGGTGCGGGTGCTTGGCGCCGAGCACCCCAGCACCCTCGTCACCCGCGACCGCCTGGTTGACGCCGGGATACGCGTCAGAGACACGGTCGCAGACGGATAACCAACCGAGATCTCTGGTTCCGGGCGTCTCAGCTGAGGAAGCACCGGACTAAGAAGCACGGCGGCTCCCTGGGCCAGCTACGACCAGTTGCTCACCCACCGCCGCCAGTGGACGGGGATGCCGTTGCGGCGCGTGGTAGCTCATCTGTGGCCGCTACAGCCCATGATGTCGGTTGGGGGCCTAATTGGCTGAGTTGTTTGGTTTGTTCTCGACACCACGGCGATACTGTGAGTCGATTGCTGAGTACGTCTTGGACGAATTTGGGCCAGGTCGTCCATCTGCACTCGGCGACTTCAGTAGGGTTCGGGGTGGGGTCGGCGTCGGTGAATGCTTTGAATACTGGGCACATCTCGTTTTCGACGAGTCCGTTGGGCATGGTTGCTCGGTACCGAAACCGGGGCAATACGATGTCGATCGCCGCGGTGGGCAGCGCTAGCTCGTGGTGTAGTCGTCGGCTGACCGCTTCGGGTAGTGGCTCCCCGGGTTGGGGGTGGCCACAGCAGCTGTTCGTCCATATGTCGGGCCAGGTTTGTTTGCTCGGGGCCCGCCGAGTGATGAGCAGTTCCCCGGTCGGGTTGAATACGTAGACGGAGAATGCCAGGTGAAGCGGGGTGGCCTGGTGGTGCACGGTTGCTTTGTCGGCGACGTCGATGGCCACCCCGGCCTCGTCGAGGAGGACAACTTGTTCCACGTCAGATTCGATCCGCTGCGATGAGCAGGTAGTGGAAGCTGCCCTCTCGGTATGCGGTGAGGAAGGCTTGTTCGATTCCGGTTGCAACTGAGGACCGCGCGCGCAGCTCCCAGTAGGGGATGGTTTTCGCGGTGAGATCGACGACGTTGATCGGGGTGAGGTTGTTCGCGGCGAGGGCTTTGAAGTATTCGCTGCGTGGGTGGATGTTGCACGTGTAGTGTTCGTCGATTCGGCTGACCGCTTTCGACCGCAGCCCGGTCACGTCGTTCGAGCAGCCGGTGATGCACACGTATCGTCCGCCGTATTCCAGCAGCCTGGCGAACTCGGCGTAGAGCGCGAGCAGGTCGACGTACATGGTGGATTCGTTGTTCCAGATCCCTCGCGTGGAGCCGGTGTCGAAACCGGTGTCGAGCATGTTGCGGAAATGGAACCGCACCTCCTCGGCGACGCCGCGCTCGGCGGCTTGCTCGGTGGCGAACCCGACCTGGTACTCCGAGATGCTCACTCCGTCCACGCGAGCACCGAAACGCCGATGGGCCATGAAGCTGGTGCCGCCTCGGCCGGAGCCGGCGTCGAGCAGCCGTGCTGTGGGCTCGATGGCACCGAGGTGGTCGAGCAGCACGTCGGCCTGGGCGGTCTCCAGGCGGTGCATCTCGGCGATGATCCGGTCGTCGCGGGTGTCTTCGGGGCCGGCCAGTACGGAAGGGTCGTACTCGCCGATCCCGTAGTGGTGGTGGTAGAGCCCGTCGATCTCACCTAGGCGCAGGTTCACCGGGTCGCGCTGGTTGGTGTTCCAGTACGTGGCGACGGCGCGCTGGTAGTTCGTGCGCAGCACCTGGGAATCGACCGAGGACGTTGAGGTCATATCGTGCTCCTTCCGATTGTTTGTCATGTGCCGTGTGAACCTCAGGCGTGGTAGCGCCTCGTGGTGGCATGCCATTCGCGGCTGCCGCCCAACCAGGCCCAGGTGTCGGCGAAGAAGCGGCGCAGCATGGGCGAGCCGACAAGGCTCAACGCCGCCGCCTCGGCCACGAACTTGCGCATCAGCTC
Source organism: Actinomycetota bacterium (assembly GCA_030852965.1). Lineage (GTDB taxonomy): Bacteria > Actinomycetota > Actinomycetes > Mycobacteriales > Pseudonocardiaceae > Pseudonocardia. The sequence goes on from JALYVZ010000014.1 coordinate 21,069, forward strand.
ATTGTGGATCTCCACGGTTCGTTTGATCGCCTCGCGCGGGGAACACTGGTCTTCCGCGATGATCACCCGAGGCAGGTTGAAGTCGGTTTCCGACTCACCGGCGCCCGAATGCAGGTCGTTGAGCAGGACGTTCGCGTCACCGGCCATGGTGAAGGCCCGACGGACTCGGGGGTCGTAGAACTCGTTGGGTGGTAGCTCGTACCCGGCGAGCACATCGACCAGAATCATCGGCGGCAGGTAACTGTTGAGATGGCGCTGCACGAGGTACTCCCACACCGGTGGGGTGCGATCGTTGACATGCCAGTCCGCCTCTTGGTTCCAGGCGACGTAGAGAATGGACATCTGATGCTGGAACCTGGCCATCTGGGTCACCGAGGTATACCGCGCCAGATGTTGCATGGCGCCGCGGAACGCCGACGCGATCGGCTCGTTTTCCCGATAGGCATCCAGCGCAGGCGCGTACTGGTTGGTGAGCGGGGCCGGGTCCACAATCGCGTGCAGCTTCGCCAGCCGCGACCCGACCACCGCCGGGTCGGCACCCAGGCTGACCTCGTCGACGTAGTAGTCGTCAGTCACCCACTCGGCGACAACGCATTTCGTCGCGGCCAGCAGCCGGTCCGGGTCCTCGCAGGCCGGGTGGGCCAACATGAGCAACCGGCCGAAGTTGGCGGCGCGCAGCCGGTCGAGCCGACCGGGATAGATCCCGACCTGCTCGGCCCACTCCACCACCAGGTCGTTGACGTGCTCACCGAGTGCCGCGTTGTCACGGATCGGGCCCGGACAGAACAGCTCCGGCATGTCCTCGCCATCGCCATCCTCAGATGAGTCGGCCTGGCCGGCGGGTTCGTCCAGGCCGGATATGCCGGGGAACCGCAGCGCGGACATGCCCAGTCCGCCGGCGAACCGGCGCAGCAGGGACATCTCCAGGCCGGGCGGCTCTCCCGGGGAGTCCAGCAGAACGGACAGCTCGGACGAGGGCGCGCCAGCCATGTTCGCCAGCACCGCCACCCCCGGTGCGTCCGCGTCGGCCAACAGTTGTCGAGACGGACCGTTCATTGCTCTCGGCTACGCCGACGGCCCAGATCGACGTGCTCGAGCATCCCGATCGCGTCCGGCACCAACACCGCGGCCGAAAAGTAGGTTGACACCAGGTAGGAAATGATCGCCTTCTCGTCGATACCCATGAACCGCACGTTCAGACCCGGCTCGTACTCGTCGGGAAGACCGGTCTGGTGTAGCCCGACAACGCCTTGGTTCTCCTCACCGGTCCGCAGCACCAGCACCGAGGTAGTGTTCTCCGGGGTGATCGGGATGACCGAGCACGGCAGAATCGGCACACCCCGCCAGGCCGGTACCGATTTCTCGCCGACCAGGACCGGGGTCGGATACAGACCACGCTGGCTGCACTCCCGGCCAAACGCGGCAATAGCACGCGGATGAGCCAGGAAATACTTCGAGTCGCGCCGCCGACACAGCAACTCATCCAGGTCATCCGGAGTCGGCGGCCCCTCCACCGGAGCAATCCGCTGAGAGTAGTCCACGTTATGCAGCAGCCCAAAATCCGAGTTGTTGATCAACTCGTATTCCTGGCGTTCGCGCAGCTCGGCGATCGTCAGCTTCAATTGATGCTCGACCTGATTCATCGGTTCGTTGAACAGGTCAGCCACCCGTGAATGCACCCGCAGCACCGCCTGGGCCACCGACAGTTCGTACTCACGCGGCGAGGTCTCATAGTCGACAAATGTTGACGACAGCGCTGGTTCGCCCTCGTGACCGGCCGCGATCTGCAGCGAAGCCTCGCCTCCCTTGCCACTGGGCTTGTTGGCAACCTCGGCGAACTCCGCCAGCTGGGCCTGAAGCGACTGAGACTGTTCGAGAACGGCCTGGAACTCCGAGCGAGGCAGCACCAACAACGTGCACGCGGTCTCCGCGGTCACCGTCACACCCCAGCTGGCTTCCGGGTCGGTCCACCCCTGCTCGCCGAAGAAGTCCCCATCGGAGAAGACCCCGAGGACTCTGTCCTCATCGAAACGGTTGGCCCCCGAGCGGGCCAGCCGCCCGTGCACGACCACGAACAACGAGTCGACCGCCGAGCCGGCCTGCACCACGGCCACACCCGCGCCGATCTCCCGCTGAACGAACCGGCCGCCCAGCGCCTGCAGCACCTCGACGTCGTCGTAGCCGCACAGCGCCGAAACCTCAGCGAGCTCCTCGGGGATGATGCGGCTGCTGGCACCGACCTGGCTGACCTCGATCCGGCCGTTGCCCAGTGAGTAGGACACCCGGCGGTTCACCCGGTACGTGCCGCCCTTCACCTCCACCCACGGCAGGCTGCGCTGCACCCACCTCGACGTGATGCCCTGCATCTGTGGTGGCGTCTTGGTCGTCGTCGCCAAGTTTCGCGCCGCCGCCGTGTCCAGCGCGGTGCGCACATAACCATTGCGGTGACCATTCTGACTCTGATCCACCACAGCTTGATCGGACTCTGTCGACACCGGTCGCATCCCTCCTACGGGCACATGTGTGCCGTCGAATGACAATCCGCACGTCACGATCTTCTTACGGCGATTACGCCACGCTGATGTCCCCACAGGACGCATCAGTCACACCAGTCACTTAAACATCAGATCAATCCGAAGTCAACAGCAGCCACACCAACAAGCGGTTAGCGGCGGGACACGTCGCGCGGGGAGCGGCTGGGTTACCGGCCGCGTTGAACCGCGAACCTCAACGCGCACCCGCTGCGTAGTTGGAATCCCGGCTGTTCACGGCCGGGAGGAAGTCAACCGCCGGTTCGCTGCGTAGCGGTCCACCACCCAGCGTGGCGCGCTGGTGGACCCGCACCGTGGTGATGGCGTGCCGATCGTCGGCGACATAGATCATCGCGGCTACAGCGGCGGCCGCCAGAGGATTCGAGGTGACGCTGTCGAACGCTTCCGAGGGGAAGACCAGGCCCAGCCTTGCCTGCACCTCATCCCTCGGGAGCAACGGACGAGAGGTCACACCGCTCCCGGCTGGTAGGCCGCCCGAACTGCCGAATCGAGCGCGTCTCCCCGCAACGACTCCCAGGTCCGGAGTTCCTCGGCTGGCGGTAACGGTAGCGACATCAGCTCGTAGGCGCTGACCGCGACCGAACCAGCGAGACAGCGCATGACACGATCCAGGGTCGGCGTGGCAAGAAGGCGGGCAAGCGCGGAGCGACTGAGAGCCGGCGATGTGGTCGTGGGGCGCAGGACGTTGACGTGGTTCTCGACCACAGTCCTGCCGCCCCAGTCGGCGAGATCATCGGCGCTTAGTTCGACAGCGACGATCCGTCGGGCCTGCTCGGGCGCAGTGGTGCGCTGGACGACAATGGCCGGCTCGGACAGGGTCATCACGAGGCGGTCGGCATCGTCGCGGGTGCGCAGGTAACGGAGCCGGTCCCGCGCGGAATCGCGGTGCAGACGGCCCCCATCGATGTCGGCGGCCCACAAAACTGGGAAGCGCCCGGCACCAGGCATGGTGTGTAGATCTTGGCGACGCCGGTTCCACACGAGCGGACCTGTGGATACCCGCCAGCCGGCGTCGGCCAGAGTCAGAGGCATGTTTGCGGCAGCCGCCGCCACGGGCGCATCGTCAGCCCGACGGGGCAGTAGCCAAGGACCCGAGTCCCTGGGTGATGGCACGCTCGCCACCGGGGTCACGTGACCATTCGACGTGTACACGGCGGCCTTGCGGGGCTTCCTCCGGGTGAAGGTGGCCAGGCAGGTCTCTTGCAGCACGCCAGAGAACACGCCGTCGCGGTCAGCGACGAAGGTCAGCTCGCGTAGTGGGGCGTTCTGGGCCAGGGCGCCACGGAGGTTTGCGAAGTACCGCCCAGCGGTGAACGAGGTGGGCACCAGTGCCGAGAGAATGCCCTGGTCATCAAGCGACTCCAGGCCAGCGGCCAGGAACAGTCCATAGAGGTTGGCGTGGCCATACAGGAACGACGCGAACCTCTTACGCTCCACCGGATCGAGCCGGACTCGACCGTAGGGCGGGTTCATCACCACAGCACGTGCGAGACGGCCTACGGGAGCCAGGCCGTCCCCGCACGTCGCTAACAGGGACAACGGCCGACGGCCGGGCGAGGGTACGGCCGCGAGAACAGGAAGAGCTTCCGCCGCCAGGACAACGTTCGCTAGCCAGACCGCTGCGGGGTCGGCGTCGACACCCTCGATCACCGACGGCAGGGTCGCCAGAATCATTCGCGGGTCGGCACGCCGCAGCGCGGCCAGGTGCTCGCGGAGGGCCGGAAGCAGCAGAGCCCCGGCCCCGCATGCCGGATCGCGCACCAGGCCCGTCAGGCGGCGCGGAACCACGCCGTGGCCGAGAGCCCGGCGGGTCATCGCCCACAGCTGCTCGGCAAGGTCAACCGGCGTGTAATGCCGGCCGTGCCGTGCTCGAACCTGCGCGCTGAGCGCCGAGAGATATGCACCGCCCAGCTCCTCACCCGTGGTGCCTACCTGAGCCAAGTCCAGTGGCTCCGCGTGCTGATACGCGGGAGCCGGCGCCGCGATCGCGTGGTTTACGTCGAGCCATGGATCCGAGAGGCCAGCAGCGACTGCGCGGGCTCGCCACCAAAGAGGCACAGTCGCCAGCACAGCTGCGGCGGCCTCGGGGAGGTCACTGGCCGCGCCCGCATCGCTAACACTGGTCTTCGATCCGCGAGCGCCCAGCCCGCGAGCTACTGGGCTAGTCATTCCCAGTCGCCGGTGAGGTGTCTGCGGCCGCCCGCGACTGGGTTCCGCCAGACTTGGGCATGGGCGGGAGCTTCTCACAGCGGGGCCGCGATCATGCACGTTTGGGGCGGACACTCGCGGTGCGTCACTCGCTGGAGGGCGTGTCGCTCGCGGGTATGGGTCGAGTCGCGGTCGCTCCCTCCTCATGTCTACGAGCATCCCATGATTCGAACACGTGTTCGGCCAGGCCTGGACGGTCGCCCACTCGTGTTTCGCGGTCAGGCCGCGACGTCGGCCCAGGCCAGGGGAGTGTCTTCGCCCACCGGCACCACCGCGCCCACCGGCACCACCGCGCCCACCGGCACCACCGCGCCGATCGCCACCACCGGGCGATAGCCGCCTCGCGCGGCGCCGGACCCACCCGCACCACCGGGCGGTAGCCGCGTCGTGCTGCCCGAGGTGGGCTCGTGGGCTGAGTGGTGCGGGTCGTGAGGGTACTCGGCGATCTATTCCACCATCGGGTCGGAGAACGTAGCGCTCCGTATCTGAGGCCGTGTGGCCTCGTTACGATTTACAAAGATAGGGCCATTTAAAGCTGCCGTTGTGACCGATGTTCTTGCCATGCTGGAGGGTGGGACACCCACAATCCGGAGGGTAGATGATCAAGCTCACGAACGTGACGAAGATCTACAAGATGGGCGAGCTGGAGGTTCGGGCTCTGAGCAAGGTCAACCTCGGCATCGCCGAGGGCGAGCTGGTGGCGATCATGGGTTCGTCCGGGTCCGGCAAGAGCACCATGATGAACATCCTGGGCTGCCTGGACCTGCCGACCGAGGGTTCGTACCGCCTGGACGGCGTCGAGGTCGACCGGCTCAAGGACAACGATCTGGCCGCGATCCGCAACCGCAAGATCGGGTTCGTGTTCCAGTCGTTCAACCTGATCCCGCGCACCAGCGCGGTGCGCAATGTCGAGCTGCCCATGGTCTACGCCGGCACCAGGGACCGGCGGGCCAAGGCGGTAGCCGCGCTGGAGCGGGTCGGGCTTGGCAACCGCGCCAACCATCAGCCCACCGAGCTCTCCGGCGGGCAGCAGCAGCGCGCCGCGATCGCCAGGGCGCTGGTCACCGAGCCGGCTATTCTGCTGGCCGACGAACCGACGGGCAACCTGGACAGCGCGTCCACCACCGAGATCATGAAGCTTTTCGTCGAGCTCAACGACGCCGGTCGCACCATCGTCCTGATCACCCACGAGGACGAGGTGGCCGCGTTCGCCAAGCGGGTGGTGCGGCTGAGCGACGGTGCGATCGTCAGCGACGAGACCCAACACGAGCACGCGGGGGTCGCGGCGCGGGGGGTCCGTGCCCCCGCCGCCGACGCCGCCCGTGAGCGGTGAATATCGGGGAGGCGTTCCGCAGCGCCCTGCGTGGCCTGCGGGCCAACCGGCTGCGTTCCGCGCTCACCACGCTGGGCATCGTCATCGGGGTGTCCTCGGTGATCGTGTTGGTGGCCCTGGGCAACGGGCTGCAGACCGGCTTCAACGACTCGTTCGGTTCGCTGGGCACCCAAGTGCTGGTCAGCAAGTCAGCCGGCAGCGTCCCCGGCGGCGGCCCGGCGCACGACCTCACCGACTCCGATGTGGCCGCGCTGCGCAACCCCAGGCAGGCGCCGGACATCGCCAGCGTGACCCCGGTGGTCACCGGCACCGCGGTGCTGCAGAGCGGCAACTCCGGCCAGTTCCGGACTTCGGTGGCCGGCTCGACCGCCGACTACCTGGACGTGACCAACCGCAACCTGGTCGCCGGCCGCTTCTTCACCGCCGAGGAGGAGCGGTCCAACGCGCGCGTCGTGGTGCTCGGACCGAATCCGGTGGTCAACCTGTTCGGCAGCGATGCGGTGGCCGCGCTCGGTCGGAGGATCCGGATCGGCCGAGCCACGTTCCAGGTGATCGGTGTGGTCAAAGGCGACGGCCAGAAGGACGAGATAGCGATCATGCCGCTCGGCGCGGCGCGCAGCTACCTGCTCGGCGGCACCGACGCCGTCAACCAGATCATCGTCAAGGCCGGCAGCGTGGGGCAGGTCCCGGCCGTGCTGGACGAGGTCACCGCGTTGCTCAGCCAGCAGCACCACATCCGGGATCCGGCCAAACGAGACTTCGAAGCCACCGCACTGCAGGGCCTGCTCGACCAGGCCACCCAGACCCTGACGTTCCTGAGCGTGTTCACCGTGGCCGTGGCGGCGATCTCGCTGATCGTCGGCGGGATCGGGGTCGCCAACATCATGCTGGTGTCGGTGACCGAGCGGACCCGGGAGATCGGCATCCGCAAGGCCGTCGGCGCCCCACGCAGCGCCATCGTCAAGCAGTTCCTGATCGAGTCCTGCGTGCTCGCCGCGATGGGCGGTCTGGTCGGGATCGTGCTGGGCGTCGGCCTCACCGTGATCGCCGGGCTGGTGCTGCCGGCCAACATCCCGAACTTCCCGGCACCCGAGGTGTCGGTTGGATCAGTTCTGCTCGCCTTCGGCATCAGCCTGGCAATCGGGCTGCTTGCCGGCGGCTTCCCCGCCATCCGGGCGGCAAGCATGCGCCCAATCGATGCCCTTCGTTACGAATGACCACGTCTGGTCACCACTGAGAGGCCTGAGGTTTGATGACTCGCCACACGCTCCCCGGTAACTTCAGGCGGCGCCTGGCCGCCGCAGCCGCGCTGTCGGTTTCGGTCGCGCTGGTCGTGTCGGCCTGTAGCGGCTCGGCCCCGCCGCCGCCGACCGCCCGGGTCGAGCGCGGGATGGTGGCCACCAAGGTGTCCGCGTCCGGCGCGTTGGCCTCGATCAGCTCGCAGAACCTGGGCTTCCCCAAGGGCGCGCCGCTCAAGGAGGTCAACGTCAAGGTCGGTGACGTGGTGAAGGCCGGCCAGGTGTTGGCCAAGCTGGACGACTTCACCTTCCAGCAGCTGCTCAACCAGCAGCAGGCGCAGCTGAACAACCAGCAGGCCCTGCTGAACAAGCTGACCGGTGGCAACACCGTCGAGCAGGCGAAGCGGTCCCTGGACCAGTCCCAGGACATCCTGGACGCGACCAGGAAGAACGTCGACGCCCAGCAGCGCCTCGACGACGCCACCGTCAACCGGACCCAGATCGCCGACGACAACGCCCAGCGCCAGCAGCAGCAGGCGCAGCGCAACCTGGACTTCTGCCGCAGCCACGGGCCCTCCGCAATGTCCCCCGCTCCCCCTGTGGGGGGCTCCAACCTGCCGGGAACGTCTCCCTCCTACCGGGGAACGTCTCCCTCCTACCTGGGCCCCGGCGTGAGCGGTGTGATCCCCAACCAGAGCACGGGCAGGCCGGATCGGGACGGGGTGCTGGGCCGTAACCCTGGCGACGCCTACAGCCCGCAGCAGGGCGGTGCGGATCCGTGCACGGCTCAGGTCGAGTCGCTGAACTTAGCTCGGACCAACGCCATCAATGCCAAGACCGCCGCGGTCCAGGCGCGTAAGCAGCGGAACGTGGACCAGACCCAGGGCCAGGTCTCCATCGAGCAGGCCAAGCAGACCGTGGTCACCAACAAGAACAACCTGGACACCGCCGGGAACGACAACCCGGCCAACATCGACGCCCAGCGTGCCCTGGTCGCCAACGCGGTGGCGCTCGTGGTGACAGCCCGCCGCGACGTGGAGGACACCGTGCTGCGGGCGCCGCTGGACGGCACGATCGCCACCATCAACGGCGCCGTCGGGGAGTTCGTCGGCTCGGAGGCCGCGTTGACCTCGCAGGCACCGGGCACCTCCGCCGCCATCCCCGGTGTCGGGGCCGCGGCCACCAGCACCCAGAACCAGGTCAGCATCAGCACCAACGGCAGTCGCAACGGTGGCGCCTTCATCACGCTGAACAACGTGGACACCTTCCAGGTGGTGGTGCCGTTCGTGGAGTCCGACGCGGCCAAGGTGTCGGTAAACCAGCCGGTCGAGGTCACCTTCGACGCGATCCCCGACCTCACCCGCCAGGGCAAGGTGCTCTCGATCGCCCCCGCCGGCACGGACATCTCCGGGGTCACCAACTACTACGCCACCGTCGTGCTCACCGAGACCGACCCCCGGCTGCGCGACGGTCAGACCGCCGCGGCCAACGTGTTGACCAGCTCGAAGGACAACGTGCTGGTGGTGCCGAACAACGCGGTCACCAAACAGGGCGGCAAGAGCTTCGTCAGCACACCCGGACCCGGCGGTCAGCCGGTGCAGACCCCGTTCCAGCCCGGCGTCGTCGGTGACGACAAGACCGAGGTGCTGTCCGGGCTGAGCGAGGGCCAGGAGATCATCCTGCCCCAAGCCCAGGTCAACGCCACCCCCGGCGGCGGCGGTGGCGGTATCGGTGGCGGTCGCCGGGGCGGCAACTGACCCCGGGATGGCATTCCGACCGCGGCGCCGCCGGAATGCCGACCAGCCGTCGGTTTGACCCCGCCGCCGTGGCGGCAGCGCTGGCGCCGGTGCGCGGCTGGCTGGGCGGGGAGGCAGCCGAGCCACCCCGGTCGGTGCTGGCCACGGCGGTCCGGGTCAGCCTGCGAGCCTTCGCCCAACGCCACCCCGGGCGCGCGGTCGAGGTACGGGTACCGCCGTTCGCGGCGATCCAGTGCCTGGTCGGGCAGACCCACACCCGGGGCACCCCGCCGCACGTGGTGCAGACCGACGCCCGGAGCTGGCTGGAACTGGTCACCGGCCGGCTCAGCTGGGCGGATGCGGTGGCTGACGGGGTCGTCCAAGCCTCCGGCCACCGGGCCGCCGAGGTGGGCGAGCTACTCCCGATGCCGCTGCTGTGACGCCGCTGCTGTGACGCCGCTGCTGTGACGCGTGACCTCGCCGAGGCACGCTCAGTCCGACTCCAAGCCTGATCAAGTCGGACTGTGGGCCGCCGGCGGCGCCGAGCTGCCCATCGCGGCCAACCCGGGCGCGTTCGCCGACGAAGAGCTGGTCATGCGTAGCCAGGACATGCTGGCGCGGCGTACCTGCGTGACGAGTCCGGGCACGTCGGCCGGCAGACCATGCGGAAATGGGCCGGGTTCTCCGGGTTCCTCGTCGACGCGGGCGTCCTGACCGGCGCCGACGGCGCACCCCCGACGAGCAGGCCGGACTTCGCGACGTGGTTCACCAACGACTACCTGCAGAGCTGGCTGGAGGGCGTGCGCGCCCGCTTCGACTGGACGGTGCTGCTGCTCACCCACGACGTCCGGGAGGCGGTGTTCCTCTCCGACCGCCCGGCCGGCCGCAGGACCGGTCTGTGTCGTGTTGTGTAACACGAGTCGCCGGCCGGACGAATAACAGATGCGACTGATTGCGTACCCGCAATCGATCTGGCGAAGGGCGCCACATCAACCCGTGTCAGGAAGGTCCGTTCCGGCAGCACGATCGCTCGACCGGCACACCGTGCTGCCCGCCGGAGTTGCGCTTGGCTGAGCTGAGTCGGGGAAGGAGGATCATGGCCCGAGCAGGTTACCCCAGTCTCCTGCCGCTGGCGCCCGCGACCCAGGTGAGTCGTCGCGTCGTCGATGAGCTGCTCGACGACGCGACGCGGCGGCGGGTGTGCGTCCTGATCGGCGCCGCGGGGTGGGGGAAGACCACGGCCGTGTCGTCCTGGGTGACCAAGACCGCGACGGTGTGGGTCCGATGCTCCGGCCCCGAGCACACTGCTGACGCATTCCTGCTGGACGTGTACGAGGCTCTGCAAGCCCATGTGGTGACGTTCCTCACGGCCGACGGGCCGCCCGAGGTGGGGGTCGGCGGCGCCGCACTGGGTGCCTGGCTGCACGCCCACCTGCACGAAAACGTGATACTGGTCGTCGACGACGTCCAGGAGCTGCGTGCGGGAGGTGGCACCGCCCGCCTGCTCGAGGATCTCTGTCGGCACGCCCCGGAACGGCTGCACCTCGTGCTGGTGTCCCGCCAGGAGCCGCCGTTCTCCCTGGAACGGCTGCGCGGTCAGGGCCTGGTCGCCGAGATCGCCGCACCGGACCTCGCCCTCGACATCGTTGATGTGGCCGCCCTCCTGCATCGGACCGTCGGTGAGGTGTCCGCCGGCCTGCCCGCGCGGGTGTGGGAACGGACCGGGGGCTGGCCCGCGGCCGTCACCGCGGCGGTGGAGCTGCTGCGGGGGGTCGAGCCGGACCAGCGCCTCGGCCTTCTCGAACACCTGTCCCGTCCGGGTGAGCGGCTGCACGGCTACCTGACCGAGGAGGTCATCGACTCCGAGCCGGCGCAGGTGCGGGAGCTGCTGCGTCGGCTGGCGGTATTCGGCGCGGCCAGGTCCACCACCGGCGTCGGGGCCGGGATCGATGATGCGACAGCGCTGCTGGCAGACCTCGCCCGCCGGGGGCTCGTGCGGCGTGACGCGGGGGACAGCGTGCGCTGGTCGTTGGTCCAACCCTTGCGGGACTACTTCGCCCATGAGGCCGTGCTGTCCTCGGGTGATCGTGCGACGCTGCACCTCGCCGCGGCGCAGGACTGCCTCGCGCGTGAGGCGCCCGGTGAGGCGCTGCGCCATCTGGCGGCGGCGGGCGACCATGCCCGGTGTGCTGCCATGCTCCTCGACCACGGAGTCGCGCTGCTGAACAGCGGCCAGATCGACGCCGTCCTGGACGCGGCCGAGCTGCCGGAGCAGTACTTGGGCGACCCGCGTATCCAGCAGATCCTCGGGCAGGCCAGACAGGTCCGGGGTGAGTGGGCCGCCGCGATGGAATGCTTCGAACGCGCCGGGGACGACCGCGCGGAGCTCGAGCCCGCCCTCGCCTGGCGGATGGCCCAGATCGCCTTCATGCAGGGGGAGTTCCCCGAGGTTCGGGCCGTGTACGACCGCACCCGCTTCACCGGGCAGGACACGGCCGACGAGACGCAGATGCTCGGGCTGGTGGCGACCACGTTGCGCATGGTCGGCGACCTGATGGGCCTGCAGGAGGTGCAGGCTCGAGCCGTAGCCGCGGCACGGCGGTGCGGCGAGCCGCGCGCCTGGGCCGCGGTCCACAACGTCCTCGCGCTGCGGGCAGGCGCCGACGCCGATCGCAGCAAGGCCGACGTGCACTTCGCCAATGCCCTGGACAGTGCGGCGGCGGGGGACGACCTCCTGCAGGCCTCGTCGATCCAGGCGTCCCATGCCTTCCACCTGCTCGAGCTGGGGTTGCCCCGCCCCGCCCTGGCCGAGGCGCAGACGGCGATGCGACTCAGCGAGCGGTGCCAGAACCTGTTCCAGACCGCGCAGGCCCTGACCACCCGGGGTCGGGCGAACGTGCGCCTCGGCATGCTCGATGCGGCGGTCGCGGATTTCGTGACGGCCATCGACCTGTTCCAGCGGATGGGCACCCGGTTCGTCGCCTGGCCGCTGTGCGGGCTCGGGGACGTCTACAGTGCGCGGGGCCAGCTGGGCCGGGCCCGAGCCGCGTACGAGGAGGCGCTCGGGCTGGTCGAGCCGCACCACGACGTGTTCGGCCTCAGCTCGGCGTTGATCGGCTTGGCTCGCGTCCGGGCCGCCGACGACCTCACCGTGGCCCGCACGCTGGCCGACCGGGCGGTGGCGCTGCACGAGACTCTCCGCGAGGTCCCAGCTCTGCTGACCCGGGGTTGGGTCGCC
>JALYVZ010000095.1 GCA_030852965.1 Actinomycetota bacterium
CCGCGGCCACCACGACCTCCTCCAGCGCCGTCCCGGTCGGTTTGTGGCGCCGCAAGGCCATCTTGCGCCCGCCCCTGGACTCCTTGGCCGAGCTGCGCTTGGCCACCGGGCGGCCGTCCACCTCGACCAGCTTGTAGACCATCCCGGCGGTGGGCGCGCCGGACCCGGTGACCAGCGAGGTGCCCACCCCGTAGGCGTCCACCGGCTCGGCGCGCAGCGCCGCGATGGCGTACTCGTCGAGGTCACCGGAGAGCACGATCCGGGTGGCCCTGGCGCCCAGGCTGTCGAGTTGCTCGCGGGCCTGGCGGGCCAGTTCCCCCAGGTCCCCGGAGTCGATCCGGATCGCGCCCAGCTCCAGTCCCGCTGCCGCCACCGCCCGGGCGATCCCGGTGGCGATGTCGTAGGTGTCCACCAGCAGCGTGGTCTTGGCGCCCTGGGAGGCCACCTGGCTGGCGAATGCCCGCGCCTCGTCGTCGTGCAGCAGCACGAAAGCGTGCGCCGAGGTGCCGGCGGTGGGAATCCCGTAACGCCGGCCGGACTCCAGGTTCGACGTGCTGGCGAACCCGGATAGGTAGGCCGCCCGGGAGGCGGCCACGCCCGCCCACTCGTGGGTGCGCCGGGAACCCATCTCGATCAGTGGCCGGCCAGCGGCCGCGGTGACCATCCGGGCGGCGGCCGAGGCGATCGCGCAGTCGTGGTTGAGCACTGAGAGCACCACGGTCTCCAGCACCACCGCCTCGGCGAACGTGCCGGACACGGTGAGTACGGGGGACCCCGGGAAGTACAGCTCACCTTCCGGGTAGCCGTCGATGTCGCCGGCGAAGCGGTAGTCGCCCAGCCAGTCCAGGGTCGCGGTGTCCACCACTGAAGACTCGGCCAGTGCGGTCAGTTCGGCGTCGGCGAACCGGAACCGGGCGACGGCGTCGAGCACTCGGGCGGTGCCGGCGACCACGCCGTAGCGACGGCCGTCCGGCAGCCGGCGGGCGAACACCTCGAAGGTGCAGCGCCGGGAGGCGGTGCCGTCTGCCAGCGCGGCGGCCAGCATCGTCAGCTCGTACTGGTCGGTCAGCAGCCCGGTGCTGCTGGGAGCGGTCATGACGGCAGAGCCTACGGGCCTACCATGTGCTCATGTCCGCGTCGTCAACAGCGCTGCCGCGGCCCGCGCCCACCCGAGAGGCCGAGCACACCGCCGAGGAGAGTTCCGCCACGGAGGCGCCGTGGCAGACCATCGTGTGGAACGACCCGGTGAACCTGATGTCCTACGTCACCTACGTCTTCCAGAAGCTGTTCGGCTACAGCCAACAGAAGGCGACCAAGCTGATGCTCGACGTCCACCACAAGGGTCGCGCCACCGTGTCCAGCGGTAGCAAGGAGAAGGTCGAGGCGGATGTGGCCAAGCTGCACGCCGCCGGCCTATGGGCCACCATGCAGAAAGCATGAACGGCTGGCGCAGGCACGGCTGGGGTTCCCGGATCCGGATGGTCGCCACCCTGGATCCCCGGGAGGCCGGCCTGCTGCGTGGCCTGGTGGAGCAGGTGCTTGGCATGCTCACCGAACGAGAGCAGGCGGCCCCGAAGGACGACCTAGTCGAGCTGACGGGAATCCGCACCGGTCCGTCGAAGCCGCCGGCGGACCAGGTGCTGGCCAGGCTGTTGCCCGACTTCCATCGGGAGGACGCCGAGCTGGCAGGTGCACTCCGCAGCGTGCGTGAGCCCGAGCTCATCGAGGCCAAGTCAGCCGCCGCGGGAGTGCTGCTGGAGACCTGTCCACCGGACGGCGGGCGGATCGAGCTGGACGTCGAGCAGGCCGATGCCTGGCTGGCCGCGCTCAACGACGTCCGGTTGGCCCTGGGCACCACTCTCGGGGTCACCGAGGACATGCCCGAGAGCCCGCCCGAGGACGAGACGGTGGCCGCTCACCTCGGGGCCTACCAGTGGTTGACATTCGTGCAGGACGCGCTGGTGCAGGCTCGGGCCACGGCGCTGTAGTTGCTCAGCGCAACGGCCGGGTGTGACCGATCCGGCCGTCCGCTGCGCGCCGGGTCGGCCAGCCCGTACCCTGTAGACGTGCTGGTGATCCGGAGCGATCTCGTCGAGGAGATCATGGCTCATGCTCGGGCGGAGCATCCGCACGAGGCGTGCGGCATCATCGCCGGGCCTGAGGGTGCCGAGCGACCGGAGCGGTTCATCCGGATGGTCAACACGGCCAAGCCGTCGGGCGACGACCAGGTCGACATCCGCGGGCGCGCGGAGCTGGAGCATCGCCGGGGCGAGCACGTCGCGTATCAGGGAGAGCAGCGGACGTCCAAGACAGAGTACGGCTTCGACTCGCGGCAGTGGCTCACAGTCACCCGGGAGATGGACGCCCAAGACGCGTGGCCGGTCGTCATCTACCACTCACACACGCCCAGGGATGCGACGCCGTCGTCCTACGACGCCGACAACATGACCGGTCCGGCCAGTGACCCCCGCGTCCACTACGTGATCGTCTCCACGTGGGCAGGTGCCGTGCCCACGGTGGCTGGACACGAGTTCCGGTCGTTCAAGGTCGTCGACGGTGTGGTGACCGAGGAAGAAGTAGCGGTCGTCGGGAGTTATATGTTCGCGCACACGGGCGCGGACGACGTCCCCGATCGCGGCTGACGAACCCTCGTGCGCCGACCCACTTCCGACAGCGACCAGGAGCACACCATGGCCGTCACCGTTTCGATCCCCACCATCCTGCGTACCCACACCGGCGGCGAGAAGTCCGTGCAGGCCGCCGGCTCCACCGTGTCCGAGGTGATCTCCGACCTGGACGCCAAGCACGGCGGCTTCCGGGACCGGCTGGTCAAGGACGGGTCCCTGCACCGGTTCGTGAACATCTACGTCAATGACGAGGACGTGCGGTTCGCCGGTGGCCTGGAGGCCCCGGTGGCCGACGGCGACTCTGTGACGATTCTCCCCGCGGTGGCCGGGGGATCGGCCGACCTCGCGTCGGCGCCCGTCGGGCCGACGGTTCGGCCGGCCGTGGCCGGGGGTTCGTGATGGGTCGGTGCGGCCATGGCCCGCTATGACTCACTGCTGGCCGCGGTAGGGAACACCCCATTGGTCGGGCTGCCGTCGTTCTCCCCTGCCGAGCACGTGCGGTTGTGGGCGAAGCTGGAGGATCGCAACCCGACCGGTTCGATCAAGGATCGACCGGCGCTGGCCATGATCGAGGCGGCCGAGGCCGACGGCCGGCTGAAGCCGGGCTGCACGGTGCTGGAACCGACCTCGGGCAATACCGGAATCTCATTGGCGATGGCGGCCAAGCTCAAGGGCTACAAGATCATCTGTGTGATGCCGGAGAACACCTCCGAGGAGCGCCGCCAGCTGCTCACCATGTACGGCGCGGAGATCATCTCCTCGCCGGCGGTAGGCGGGTCCAACCAGGCGGTCGCGGTGGCCAAGCGGCTGGCGGCGGAGAACCCCGACTGGGTGATGCTCTACCAGTACGGCAACCCGGAGAACGCGCGCGCGCACTATCGCACTACCGGCCCGGAGATCCTGCGCGACCTGCCCACGATCACGCACTTCGTGGCCGGCCTCGGCACCACCGGCACCCTGGTCGGCACCGGCCGCTACCTGCGCGAGCACAAACCGGAAATCCAGATCATCGCCGCCGAGCCGCGCTACGGCGAGCTGGTGTACGGGCTGCGCAACCTGGACGAGGGGTTCGTGCCCGAGCTCTACGACCCGTCGGTGCTGACCGGCCGATACTCGGTGGGCAGCTTCGATGCGCTGCGGCGCACCCGGGAGCTGGTCGAGCGGGAGGGCATCTTCGCCGGCATCTCCACCGGCGGCGTGCTGCACGCCGCGCTGGCGATGGCGGAGAAGGCCGCCGGCGGCGCCGACCTGGCCGACATCGTGCTCATCGTGGCCGACGCCGGCTGGAAGTACCTATCCACCGGTGCCTACGCCGGCGATCTGGAGGAGACGGCGCGCCACCTCGACGGCCAGCTCTGGGCTTAGGGTTGGCGCCGAACCGCCGCCGCGCCGAACGCCGAGCCGAACGCCATGGTGGTTTGATCATGATTGATGCCACCATGGTGTTCGGTTCGATGCAAACGCCCACGCCGAACGATCAGCCGCAGCCGACCGGTCCGGGTAACCTCGAAGGCATGGTGACCCCCGAGCCGGGCCGCACCCGATCCGCCACGCGGCTGCTGCCGCCCCAGCCGGTCTCCGCCGCGCTGACGATGCTGCTGTTCACCGGCGCGCTCTACGCGATCGAGGGGGTCAACACCGTCCTCGGTGGCTCTCTGAACCATGACGGCATCGTGCCGCGCGACACCGGCCATCTCGACGGCGTGCTGTGGTCACCGCTGCTGCACCGCGACTGGGGGCACCTGGAGGGCAACACCCTGCCGTTCCTGATCTTCGGGTTCCTGGCGATGGCCGGCGGTTTCGGGCGGTGGGTGTTGGTGACCGCGATGATTTGGCTGCTCGGCGGGCTCGGCGTCTGGTTGATCGCGGCCGATGGCTCGGTCACCATCGGGGCGTCCGGGGTGATATTCGGGTGGCTGGTGTTTTTGCTTGCCAGGGGCTTCTTCGCGGGCAGCCTCACGCAGATCGGCCTGGCGGCTGTCCTGTTCTTCTTCTGGGGTGGAGTGCTCTGGGGGATCCTGCCCAGCCAGCCGGACATCTCCTGGCAGGCGCACCTGTGCGGTGCGCTGGCCGGGCTGCTCGCCGCGCGGACCGTGGGTCGCCCGGCACCCCGGCCGCCGTCGCAACGCTGGGTGCTGCGCGAGTGAGCCCGGACGCAACGCTGGGCGTACCCCGAGTGAGCCCGGACACGCCGATCGGGGTGTTCGACTCTGGAGTGGGTGGGCTGACCGTGGCGAGGGCGATCATCGATCAGCTGCCCGCGGAGCGGCTGATCTACGTCGGTGACACGCTGCACGGACCGTATGGCCCGCTCAGAGTGGCGCAGGTGCGTCGACACGCGTTGGAGATCGGTGACGCGCTGGTGGCGCGCGGGGTGAAGATGCTGGTTATCGCCTGCAACTCGGCGTCCTCCGCCTGCCTGGTGGACGCCCGTGAGCGCTACCCGGTGCCGGTGGTGGAGGTGATCCGCCCGGCGGTGCGGCGCGCGGTGGCAGCCACCCGGAACGGCCGGGTCGGCGTGATCGGCACCGAGGTGACCATCCGCTCCGGCGCCTACAGCGACGCTTTCGCCGCCGCCCGCAACGTGACCGTCAACGCCGTAGCCTGCCCCCGGTTCGTCGACTTCGTCGAGCGCGGAATGACCAGCGGTCGCCAGGTGCTCGGGCTGGCCCAAGGCTATCTCGAACCGCTGCAGCGGGCTGGCGCGGACACCGTCGTACTCGGCTGCACGCACTACCCGCTGCTGTCCGGGGTGCTGCAGCTCGCGCTCGGGCCCGAGGTCACCCTGGTCTCCAGCGCGGAGGAGACCGCCAAGGATGTGTTGCGGGTGCTCACCGAGCTGGACCTACTGCGCGAGACCCCTGCCGAGGGACCGCACGAGTTCCTGGCCACCGGAGATCCAGAGCCGTTCAGCAAGCTTGGCCGTCGGTTCCTCGGTCCGGAGATCGGGGCGGTGGCCCCGCTGGCCCGCCCGGTATCGTCGCCCGGGTGATCTCCGCGCTGGCCAATACCCTGGTCGCGCTGACCGCAGGGCTGGCCGTGTTCGGGCTGGTGACCACCGCGCTGGGGCGCCCGGCCGGCCGCACCCATGCCGTCGCGGTCGGGGTGGTCGAGGGGCTGCTCGTGCTGCAGGCGTTGCTGGCGGCGGCCCGGGTGCTCGGCGGCGCGCGCCCACCGGAGACCGAGACGTTCCTGATCTACCTGCTGGTGTCGGTGTGTGTGCTCCCGATCGGGCTGCAGTTCGCCCGGGCCGACGAGACCCGTTGGGGCGGCGCGGTGATCGCGGTGACGGCCGTGGCGACCGGGGTGGCGGTGCTGCGGCTGCTCTCGCTGTGGACCGGTGCCGGTGTATGAGCCGCACGAGGCCGGGCGCGACGTGGTCGGGCCGAGGGCCACCGGCACGGGAGTGGGGCGAGTGCTGGTCGCGGTCTACGCGGTGTTCGCACTGGCCGCGTCGGCCCGGGCCGGGGTCCAGCTGGCGACCCGGTTCCACGAGGCACCGCTGGCTTACCTGCTGTCCGCGTTCGCCGGTGGGGTGTACGTGCTGGCGACCGTTGGGCTGGCCGGGCGCAGTGTCAACGCGCGGCGGCTGGCCTGGGTAGCGGTGCTGATCGAGCTGACCGGGGTGCTGGTGGTGGGCACCGCGAGCTTCGCGTTACCGGCCGACTTCCCGAGGGCGACGGTGTGGTCCGGGTACGGCGCCGGATACGGCTGGGTGCCGCTGGCGTTACCGGTGTTCGGGTTGCTCTGGTTGCGGCGCACCCGTGCAGGTGCGTCCAGAACCAGCCGGACCGGCCTTGACGAGGCAAAATGAGGGACATGGAACTCACCGTGCTGGGTTGCTCGGGCAGCGGTCCGGGGCCCGACTCTCCGAGCTCGGGTTACCTGGTGCGCGCGGGTGGGCACGCGCTGGCGCTCGACCTGGGCAACGGCGCGCTGGGCGCGCTGCAGCGCCACCTGGACCCGTTCGCGCTGGACGCGTTGTTGCTGTCCCACCTGCACCCGGACCACTGCGCGGACCTGTCATCGCTGGTGGTGTACCGCCGCTACCACCCCAGACCCCCGTACCCGGTCACCGAGCACCGGCTGCCGGTGTATGCCCCGGCTGAGGCGCCGGACCGGTTGGCTGCCCAGTACGGCGCGTCGGCGGCCGAGCGGGCCGAGACCGAGCTGTCGGACGTGCTGGACTTCCAGGTGGTCCACGATCGTGCCCGCATCGAGGTGGCCGGGTGCACGGTGCTCGCGCGGCGGGTGGACCACGTGGTCGAGTCGTACGCGCTGCGCGTGGAACACGGTGGGCGCAGCCTGGCATACAGCGGCGACACCGGTCCGTGCGAGGCGCTGGTGGACCTGGCCACCGGGGCCGACGTGCTGCTGTGCGAGGCGACCTGGCCGCACGTGTGGCCAGGTCGCTCTGGTCCGCCGCGGGGGATCCACTTGTCCGGGACCGAGGCCGGCGAGCACGCCGCAGCGGCCGGCGTACAGCGGCTGCTGATCACCCATGTCCCGGTGTGGTTCGATGGTGCCGAGCTGCTCGCCGAAGCGGAGGGGTCGTTCCCCGGGCCGGTGGAGCTGGTCCGCGCCGGAGCCAGCTACCAGGTATGAGGCGCTGGATCACCGGATCTCCGCCAAGCGCCTCAGACGGGACACTAGAGTGTCCTGGTGACGCGCGCAGACGGCAGGGCGGACGACGAGCTCCGACCGATAACGATCACCCGAGGGTTTCAGCAGCATCCGGCGGGCTCGGTGCTCATCGCTTACGGCGCGACCAAGGTGCTGTGCGCGGCGAGCGTCACCACCGGCGTGCCGCGCTGGCGCAAGGGCTCCGGGCTGGGCTGGGTCACCGCCGAGTACGCCATGCTTCCCTCGGCCACCCACACCCGCAGCGACCGTGAGTCGGTGAAGGGCCGGGTGGGTGGACGGACCCATGAGATCAGCCGGCTGGTCGGTCGCTCGCTGCGGGCCTGCATCGACCTGGCCGCGATCGGGGAGAACACCATCGCGATCGACTGCGACGTGTTGCAGGCAGACGGCGGCACCCGGACCGCGGCGATCACCGGGGCCTACGTGGCGCTGGCCGACGCGGTGACCTGGCTCGGCGCCGCCGGCCGGCTCAACGACCCCAAACCGCTGTCCTGCCAGATCGCCGCGGTGAGCGTCGGGGTGGTAGACGGACGCGTCCGGCTGGACCTGCCATACGACGAGGACTCCCGCGCCGAGGTCGACATGAACGTGGTGGCCACCGACGCCGGCACCCTGGTGGAGGTCCAGGGCACCGCCGAGGGTGCCACCTTCACCCGCTCCACCCTGGACTCGATGCTGGATGTCGCGATGGTCGGCTGCACCCGGCTTGCCGAGGCCCAGGCCGCTGCGCTTGCCGAGCCCTACCCCGGCCCGCTGCCCGGTGAGCCGGCGGCTTCGTGAGACCCCTCCCGGTGCTGCTGGCGACCCGCAACCCGGGCAAGGTGCTCGAGCTGCGCAGGATCCTGACCGAGGATCCCGCGCTGGCCGACCGGTTGGAGGTGCTCGGGCTGGATGACGTGCCGGCGTTCGCGCAAGCTCCCGAGACCGGTGCCAGTTTCGCGGAGAACGCCCTGGCCAAGGCCCAGGAGGCGGCGCGAGCCACCGGGCTGCCGGCGCTGGCGGATGACTCCGGGCTCAGTGTGGATGCGTTGAACGGCATGCCCGGTGTGCTGTCCGCGCGCTGGGTCGGCCGGCACGGCGACGACCTGGCGAACCTGCAGCTGGTGCTCGGACAGCTGGCCCACGTACCAGACGGTCGGCGGGGCGCGGCGTTCGTCTGCGTGGCCGCGCTGGTCACTCCCGGCGGCGCGGAGACAGTGACCAGGGGGGAGTGGCGGGGTGAACTGATCCGGGCACCCCGGGGCGCGAACGGTTTCGGCTACGACCCGATCTTCGTGCCGGCTGGGGAACGGCGAACCTCGGCCGAGCTGGCACCCGAGGAGAAGGATGCACGGTCACACCGCGGCCGCGCCTTCCGGGCGCTGCGGCTCGCGCTGCACGCGCTCGCGGTGGGCGCGCGCTGAGCCGGGCGTCAGGAGCGTTCCCTGCCGGGATTCTTCACCGACTGCCGGCTGGCTCGTCAGCGACAGGCCAGCCCGCACACCATCACCGCCCAGCGCGACAGCCTGCGGCTGCTGATCCAGTACACCACCCAGACTTTCGGCGACAGCCCGTCGACCTGGACCTCGCCGAGCTTGACGCCACGTTGATCGTGGCGTTTCTGACCCATCTGGAAACTGACCGGTGCAATAGCGTGAACACCCGCAACGACCGACTGGCCGCGATCCGGTCACTGTTCCGCCGCGCCGCCCTTCAAGCACCAGAACACGCCGAGGTGATCGCATGAGTGCTGGCCATCCGACCCAAACGCTGCGACCGGGCCATCGTCGGCTACCTGAGTGCCATTGAAACCGGCATGCTGCCGGCCGTCCCCGACCGCGGCACTTGGCTCGGACGGCGTGACCATGCCTTGCTCACCCTCGCCGTCCAGACCGGGCTATCGGTCAGCGAGCTGACCGGCCTGCATGTCCACGACCTGCACCCGGGCCCGGCGCTCACGTCCGCTGCCACGGCAAGGCCGCATCACCCCACTGACCCGGCCCACCGTCACAGTCCTGCGGACCTGGCTGAACGAACGCACCGACGCCCCGCTCGTGCCCGCCGCCTTCGCGCCTTGATCGACCGCATCAACTGGGACTGACCAGCGTCCGGTCGGTCCAGGTGCGCCGGCGCGAACGTCGTGGGGGAGACTCCACAGCCGGAGTAGTGATCGAACAGCCAGGTAGGGGGCACGATGGCAGTCAGCGGATGCACATACCCAGTTGTCCGGGCGGCGGGGCTACTGGCTGTCGCGGTGCTGGAACTCACCGGTTGCGGGACAGGTAGCACGCCGGCCGAAGCGTCATCCGAGCCCACCACATCCGCGACCGCGCCACCACCCAGCGAGCGCATCACCGCGCCACCAACCACCGAGAACACCGCGCCACCACCCAGCGAGAACACCGCCGTCCCGGGGAGCTGTAGATCCGCGGCGCTGTCGGTGACGCTCGGGCCCTCGGAGGGTGCCGCCGGCACCGTTTACCGCTCGTTGCGGTTCACCAACGCTGGCTCAACACCGTGTGTCATGCACGGGTTTCCCGGGGTGTCCTACGTCGGCGGGGACAACGGCAGCCAGGTCGGGCCGGCAGCCGCGCGCGACGGTGCGAAGGGCGCGCCGGTGACATTGGCGCCCGCCGCGGTCGCCTCCGCCATGGTGGGCATGGTCAACGTGGGGAACTTCGACGCCGCGGCGTGCCATCCCACGCCGGTGAAGGGCCTGCGGGTGTACCCGCCGGGAGAGACCGCGGCGCTGTTCGTCGCCGCGCCGGGCACGGGCTGCGTCGGCAACCCGCCGGGACCGCAGCTACGGGTTCGGACTGTCCGGGCGCGGGCGAGCGCTGACCACCAGGATAGGCAGGCTCCGGGCCCTGGCGGCAGCCTGCATGACGGCTATCGGCAGTGGGGTGACCCGCTCGACAGCTGATGGTGGGCTTCGAACAGCGCGGTTGTGGGCGCAGCCGTCCCCTGGCGATCGAGGGCCTGTCGACCCTGGCCAGCAACACCACGCAAGCACTGATCGCTGACATCGAGGACGCTGCGGGAGTTCTTGCGGATCGAGATGACCCGAGAGCTGGTTGACGCGGTCGCGGTACCTCACACCCGCAACGTAGAACGACTCAGCACAGCGGGATCTCCACGCCGCGCTGGGATTCCGGTCGCGGCCCGAAGATCCGCCGATCCGATTCCTCGATCTTCATGTCGTTGATACTGGCCTCCCGCCGCCGCATCAGGCCGTTCTCGTCGAACTCCCACAGCTCGTTGCCATAGCTGCGAGACCACTGACCCGCCGCGTCGTGGCACTCATACTGGAAGCGCACCGCCATGCGGTTCCCCTTGTGGCCCCACAACGACTTGCGCAACGCATAGTTCAGCTCGCGTGCCCACTTCTCGGTCAGGAAGGCCACGATCTCGGTCCGACCGGTGATGAAGCGATCCCGGTTCCGCCATACCGAGTCCTCGGTGTATGCCCGTGCGACCCGATCGGGATCTCGGGTGTTCCAGGCGTCCTCGGCGGCCTGGACCTTGATCAACGCATCGTCGTGGGTGAACGGTGGCAGCGGTGGTCGCTGGCGCACAGCGGATCCCTCCCTGACGAGAACGTACGGTCCCGTATCTGATATGGTAGAGAACCATGGTTCTCCGCGCAATGTCGGACGATAGCGTCCGCGATCCGTACCAACTGCGCATCCTGGATGCCGCTGAGCGACTGTTCTACTCCCACGGCGTGCAGCAGGTCGGGATGGACCGGCTCTGTACCGAGGCCGAGGTGTCGCTCAAGCGGCTCTACCGGGAGTTCCCGTCGAAAGACCAACTTCTCGAGGCCTACCTGCGCCGCCGAGACGAGCAGTGGCTCGATGCGCTCAGGGCCGCGGTCGGTACGGACCGGTCGGCGGCCGAGCGGGTGGTGGCCGTGTTCGACTGGTTGGCCGGGTGGTTTGCCGAGCCCGGATTCCGGGGTTGCGCGTTCACCAACTCCTTCGGCGAGCTGGGTGGCAGCTCGGAGATGGTGGCCAGCATTGCGCGAATGCACAAGAACGCGTTCCGCGCGCTGTTCGCCGATCTGGGCAGTGAGGTGATCGCGGAGTCGACCAGGCAGCCACCCGGGTCACCCGGACTCGACACCCGGGCGCTCGCGGACCAGCTGTACCTGCTCGCCGAGGGAGCCATCACCGCCACCGCGCTGACCGGTGATGTCGGCTTCGCGCGAGCCGCGAAGGCCGCCGCCGCGACGTTGCTCGACCAGCTGGCAGCCCGGCCCCCCGACGCTCGGATGCGGCCGCGCGCGAGCCGCTCGTTCCTAGGTGTCGGCGCGATGGCCCGACGAGTGGGCCGCCGGCTGGTCCGGGTGCGCCTGGGGCCTCGGGAGTATTGGCCGAGGAACCACCGGATATGAGCCAGACGGGCCCGGCCGAGGCGCTGACCGCCGGTTACTGGTCGGTGGTGAGTGAGGAACAGCGCCTCGGTTGCGGTGGCGCCGGGGCAGGTGTTCCGCTCGGTGATCCAGGTCTCGAGGGTGGCGCGCAGGATGGGGTGCAGCGGGACCTCGCGGTAGCGCCCGCCCTTGCCGTAGCGGATCACGAGGTGGCCTTTGCGGCGGAGGTGCGTACGACGAGGTCGCCGAGGCAATCAACGCCGCCGCCGGCGCGGGGACGGTACGAGTGGCGCCCACTGATGTCACCGACGCCGACGCGGTCGCCGCGCTGATCGGGCGCACCGTTGAGGAGTTCGGCCGCCTCGACATCGCGGTGAACAACGCCGCCAGGGGGCGGGCACCCACCCGCCCCCTGGCCGAGGTCGCCGTGGCCGAGTTCGACGCAGCGATCGCGGCAACCCTGCGCAGCGTGTTCCTCGGCATGAAGTACGCCATCCCGGCGATGCTCGCCGGCGGGGTGGGACCATCGTCAATATGGGTTCCACCGCCGGGTTGCTGGCCGTGGCCGGCCTGGCCGGATACGCGACCAGCAAGCACGGACTGGTCGGCCTGACCCGGGTAGCGCCCTCGACTACGCCGAGCAAGGCATCCGGGTCAACGCGCTGGCTCCCCCGGCCCGATCCACACCCGCCACCTCGAACGGGCCGGCGGGCACGCCGGGCATGGCCGCACGGGTCATGGCGATGCGCCGCGTCGGCGAGGTCGACGAGGTCGCCGTCGTCGTCGTCTGGCTGTGCTCCGACGACGCCTCGTTCATCACCGGCGCGGTGCTACCCATCGACGCCGGCAAGCTCGCCGGTAACCCGTCCTTCCAACCGGTGAACCCCTGATGAGCCCGACCTCGCCGACCACCGCCCCGGTGGCGGTCCTGACCCGGTCCGCGGGCTCACTGTGGACGGGCGGGCGGCGGATCGAACGGGCCGGCTACGTCATCGGCGCGGTCCTGATCATCTCCGGGGTCGCCCACCTGGGGGTCTACGCCCTCGACGGCGGGCCCTGGGAGGGATCGGTGTCCTGGCGCAAGGCCGTCACCTTCGGCGTGGCGTTCGGGCTGACCGCCCTCGCGTTCGTCGCACTGAGCTCGTTCCTGGTCGCCACCGAGACGACCCGCCGGCTGGTCGTCGGGATCTTCCTCGCGGCCTGCGTGCTGGAGGTCGCGCTGGTCACCATGCAGACCTGGCGCAAGGT
>JALYVZ010000341.1 GCA_030852965.1 Actinomycetota bacterium
CGCCGATCACCCCGGCCTCGTCCGCGCGTCGACACAGGACGTTGACCGGCAACAACACGTGCGTGACCCCGCAGCCGACGCACCGCGTCCGCCGCGGCCGGCACCACACCACCGACCCGCCCGAACCCCTCAACACCCGCGCCCGGGCATGCCCCCACGGACCCAACCGGCCCTCACAAACCAGGCACCCCAACAGCCCCGCCACCAGCCGCCCCTCGACCTCCGAGGCGTTCTTGCCCACCGTGACCACGGCGCCTCCGCGCGCCTCGGTGGCCCTCCCGGCGACTCCGCGAAAAGACGACCGGGAGAGCCACCTCCTCCACCGGACGCCGCACATCGTCACGCTGTCGTCGCACACCAACGACACAGCCACCCTCGGGGCCGAGCCGCCCGCTGTTCACCCTCGCTGACGCGAACCGTCGACTCCGTGGTCATCAGCAATGTCGGTCAACAGGCTGGCCGCTGATAGGGGTTGTTGAGCGCTCTCACCTGGCGCTGGGATGTTCTCCAGTGGCGCGGGATGAGTTTCGCGGGGCGAGATCCGCCTGAGGGCCGCCAGAGATAGAGCGGGTAGGACAGCGCCATCCCGCCAGGTAGACGTGGCGGCGGTGTGTTGGCTGGTCGTCGAACGAGGGCGCGGCGTCGGTGATGACGGTCGCTGTGAGGCCGTGACGGTCCTTGGTGATCGGACATCCTTCCCCGTTACTGGTGCGTCGTTCCTCAGCTGCCTTCACCCACCAGCACTCGCGTGGCTCCGCGACGGACTATCCGGCGGGGGTGGAGCGGATGTCGGCGAGGGTGCGCATGGCCGCCGCCAGCTCGACGGGGTGCTCGACGGTGACAGTCAACGACGGATGTCGCGGTCGACCGCCGGGCAGGATTCCCGGGACCGGGTTGTGGAACTGGATGCACACCCCGCGATCCGGGCCGCTGCCGAAGGTGAGCCCATAGTCGGCGAGGGAAAGCCGCACGCCGACCGCACGCAACGGCTTGTAAGGCCCGCTGACTTCGACGGAGGCGACGTTGGCCAATGGTGTGCGGACCCGCCAATGGCCGAACCTGGCCTCGAGGATTCCGTCGCCGATCCAGACTCCGCTCGAGTTCTCGCGTATACCGATCAGCCGCAGGAAGGTGGTGAACGGCGACCGCCACGCGAACCCGTACCGGGCCGCCGGCACCGGCGGTTGCCACCCGGCGGCCGATGCTCGTGCCGCGATGGCTCGTTCGCCGAGGGCGGCTAGGACGGCGTTGTCGTAGCTCATGGGTTCGAACGGCACCAGTTGGCGGATGCTGTCGTCGCGGACGATGACCTCGTTACTCATTGAGTCGATCAGTGAGCGCCCGGTCTGGGTATCGACGTCGGTGACCAGCGACAGCCAGCGCGAGGACAGCCGAGGTGTCAACAGCGGTACGGGAACAACGAGCATTTGGCGTCCCTCGATGACAGCGAGGCGGCGCATCATGTCCACGTAAGCGAGGACCTCCGGTCCCCCGATGTCGAAAGCCCGTCCGATCGACTCCGCTACATCGAGCACACCGACGAGGTAGCGCACGACGTCGGCGATGGCGATCGGTTGGGTTCGGGTTCGGACCCACTGCGGGGTAACCATCGCCGGCAGGTGTTCGACGAGTTGACGGGTCATCTCCCAGGAGATACCGCCGCGTCCGACGATGATTCCGGCTCGTAGCGTGGTGACCGGCACCCCGGCGCACCCGAGCAGCTTCTCCACATGTCGGCGGCTGCGTAGGTGAGCCGACAGGTTGTCGGTGTCACTGCCCAGCCCGCCGAGATAGACGATCCGGGTCAGGCCCGCCCGAGCCGCGGCGTGGGCGAAGGTGCGGGCGGCGTCGGCGTCACGTTGTTCGAAGTCAGCCTCGCCCAGCGAGTGCACCAGGTAATAGCCGACCTCGCAGCCGGCCATGGCCGCGACGAGCGAGTCACCGTCATGGACCTCGCCGGGCACCGCGTCACCGCCACCTGAGTAGGTGTCGGGATGCCGCGTCATCGCCCGCACCGTGTGGCCGGCGTCCACCAACGCGGCGCACAGCCGCCGACCGACGAATCCCGACGCGCCCGCAACCAGCACCTTCATCGACTAGCCCTCCTTCTGCGACATAGCCGCATTGTGCTGATGTCGGCGACGTTTCGCCGGAGCTGGTCTTGGTCTGCGCAAGCTGGAGGTAGCGGATACCGGCGTCCCGATCCCTGCCGATCAACTCCCGCCACTGCTTCGCCGCGTCAGCAGGATCCGCACCCCAGCCCCGTTCGGTCCTCGCCCCACACCGTGCGCTGACTCGGTCCTGGGCGGCCAGAGTGCCACCGACCGCGGTGACCCCCGTCGATGCGATCACAGCGGGCCTCGCCGGTGAAAGAAACCTCGCTGTCCATGTTGCGGCAGGCCGCGCGCAGCTGCCAGGCCCAGCTCTCGGCCACCACACTCGGCAGCCTGCGCGTGTCGGCCAACGGTTCCTCGGATCTGGCTTTCGGAGCGCTCGGGTGGGCGGCTGCCGCGAATGACCATTGATGCCTCACGCTCGCCGTGACCAGACCGGGTACCGCGCCAGCGACACTCGTGAACTCCTCACGACCGCCGATGGCGTGTCGTGGAACGAGAGGCGGCGCGTCGGACACCACGGCTTCGCCGACGTCTACCCGGAACACGGCCATCAGCTCCTCGGTCTCCACGGATATCCGTGACTACCGCCGAGGACCGGAGCGGGATTTCAACAATCAACCGCAGATCCAACCCGCGAGTCGACTCGGACGGGAACACTCCATCCACCCCTGACAGGTACGACTACCGTTGCACAATCGCTACCGTCACGCAACGCCACCCTGTCAACCATCAGGTTAAGCACCCTCCGAGGCCGCCACGGCTCGTGCGGATCTCCTTGTCGGGGTCATCGACCTGCCTCAACGTCACCCCCGGCTGGCCCTCCGGGCGCCCCGGCCCACGCGTGGACTTGCCCGCACGACCTCGACGCCGGCTTGGCCAGCCCATCAGAGGACGGCGGCTTCCCAACGCGTGCATTCGCTCGACCCTGCACGGCGCGATCGTGCACGGCTACGACACAGCGTTAGTCGCCAACGCCCACACCACGGGGACCTCTCGCCCTACGGGGCGCCGCCACCGGACAGGTCATCGCCCACACCCACCTGTACTGGGGATTACCGGACGGCCCGGTCGGACCGCAGGCAAGGTCACCACCGCCTCCCACACCTGAGCCAGTCTCACGCACACCCGACAGCCACGACCCGCCGCCACACGCGCACGGACGAACCCACCACCCCTCGGCCCACGATTCCACCAGGTTCAGACTCGTCGCCGGTTGCGCCTGACTCCGCTGGCGCGACTATTCGCAGGTCAGCGGCACACGCGGTTTTCGTGGATGCTGTACGAGCCGCCCGGGGCACAGGCTCTCACCAGCAGAAACGCTGGTAGCAAGCACTGGTCGGGGTGGTCTTGGTGTGCAATAAAGTCGATCATTGGCGTGGCAACCAGTGCGCGACAGTAGTCCCGTGTGCGTCTGCGGCAAGGAACGACCTAGAACGGGTCACGCATTCGGGCGGTCCAGGGAACACCGAACCATCGCACAGCCTGGTGGGTGATCATTCCTAGGGCAACCACCCCGATAGCGACCACAAGCACTGTCTCGCCTTGGCTGGCCAGATACAGGCCCACCCAGACCAGCGGCAGCAGCAGCAGAAACGTGATCACATTCGACAGTGTCTCGGACATCAGCACATGATGCTCGGCCCGCAGCGCCTGGCGCACGACTACACCGTTCTCGTCCGCAGATACAGCCCACAGTCGTTGCATATGGTGTTGTACCCCCCGAGTTTTCCGTCCACGTCGAACGGCTCTTCCCGGGTGCTCGTGTGCTGGCATTCGCGCGGTGGGGTCATGAGGGCGAGCATCCCCAAGACTGGTCATCGGGTCAAGGGGGACTTGGAGGAAAGGGAGCGGCCCCTGTGCGATTCGTTATGCGTCCAGCGCGGCGCGCTGGACTCGTTCGAGCGCCGGATCGATCCCCGGCCACGCTGGGCTACCCGCTCACCGCGTATATGACGACCCGGGTCACCCAGCGCGGGCTCGACGATGCCGACGCCGCGCTGGCCGACATCCCCGCTGAGCAGCTTGCCAGTCACCGCCGAAGGCCCGCTCGGCCGGCCCGGTGAGCGCGGCGCCACCGGTCATGCCGACGGCGATCGCGGTGGTGTACAGCGCGGTCATCGCGCCGGTGCGCTCCGGGAAGTAGCGCTTGACCGGCGTCGGCATCAGCACGTTGCCGATCGCCGCGCCGGCCAGCGCAAGGCCGCTTCCGCTATGAACAGCGCCACCGACCCGGTCAGTGCGCGCAGCGTCGACC
>JALYVZ010000342.1 GCA_030852965.1 Actinomycetota bacterium
ATCGCGGCTCGTGGCCTCGGTTGCTTGAACTCGCCTACTGGCCGGTGTTGCAGATGCTGATCTGGGGCTTCACCGCCACATTTGTCGCCGGAAGAATGGGCACCGGGCCGGGGATGCTGGCGGCGGCGGCGCTGCTGGGCGGCGTGCTCGTGGCGTTTCACCCCTGGACGAGTCCACCGGCCGCCAAGGTGTCGGCGCGTCCGCCGCGCGCTGTGGTGTCGCCGAGTCCGTCGCTGATACTCACCACCGGGTCGGTCGCCATCGGTAACTCCTATGTCGCCACCGCCGCCGGGTTCACGCCGGGGGAGCCGGTCCAGCTGTCCTGGACCGGGCCGACCAACGGCGTGATGGCCGACGATGTGGCCGACCCCTCCGGGGTACGCCGGCACGGCCCGATCATCGAGCGGAGCCCGCCGGGCGAGTACCAGATCATCGCCACCGGGGCGACGTCCGGACGCACCGCGACTGCGCTGCTCCAGGTGCTGCCGCCCCGCTGACCGCCGTTGCCTGACCCGCCGTTGCCGCTGACCCTCCGTTGCCGCTGACTCGTCGTTGGCTCAGGACCCGAACGCAAGGCGCAGGGTGTCGGCGGCGAACTGCCGGTTGCTCGACTCCAGGGCCAGGATCGCGCTCCCCAACTCGGCCAGCTGCTCGCCCGCGCCGCAACCGCGAAGCTCGGCGCAGGCGAGCTCGAAGAACTGGTGGGCCTCGGGGCGGGTGGCATCGGCGCCGGCGAGGTAGTGGCCGAACTCGGCGAACTCGGTGTCCCGCACGGTGGCGACCAGCCCGAACAAGGTGCCAACCCGCTCGAAGGTGTGGTCGATGCGGCGCAGCAGGGTGGCCGCCCGTTCGAGCTGCCCGGTCCGCGCGCTGGCGGTGGCCTCCACGACCATGCCGGTCAGCGTGCCGAACAACAGCTCCTGGGCCTGCAGCGCGCGGATCAGGAGGTACTCGTCGTGCGAGGTCGACACCGGCAGCGCGGTCAGTGACAGCCACTCGCCGGCCGCCGTACCCGGCGGAGTCGGGATCGCGGTCCCCAGGGTCGGGTCGGTCTCGGCGACGAACCGGGCGGCGTGCTCGGTGCGCGCGGCTCGGATGTGCGCGTCCAGTTGGGCCGCGGACTCGGGCAGCTCCTCGTATCGGAGCACGTCGGCCAGCAGCAGCGCGGAGAGCCGCACCGGGTCCAGCTCGGAGCGCTGGTCGGCGAGGATCAGCTGCAGCAGCGGCAGCGCCAGGTAGGTCTCGTTGTCGAAGCGGTCGTGGTGGCGGGCCAGCACGGCGTCCAGGAACGCATCCAGATACGCGTCGTGGCCCCGGTGGAGGCGCTGGATCCCGGCCAGCGCCTCCCGCAGCGGGGCCCGGAGGTGGTGGCGGCCGACGACGCGGACACGTGCGGTCACCAGCCAGGCCAGGGTGAACCCGTCGGGGCCATGGCCCGCCTCGGCGGTGAGCCAGCGGCGCAGCTCGGCCCCGAGCCGGGCGTCGAACCCGGACAGCGCCGACATCGACACGTCCAACGCGGTACCGCCGATGCTGCCCATGACGTTCAGGGTGCCGGCTGGCGCCAGTCGGATCGATGGGGCAGACACGAGAACCGAGGTAGGGACACCCCCACTTGCGCCGGCACCGGTGGTCAGCTCCACTGTAGCGAAATTCAGCTACGGATGCGCTACAGTTGACGGTATGCCCGACATCATCGCCCAGCGAGATCTGCGCAACGACAACGCCGAGATCATGCGTCGCGTCGAGGCCGGGGAGAGCTTCGTCATCACCCGCAACGGCCGACCGGTCGCGGACCTGGTGCCACACGGCCAGGCCGCGGCGCCGACCCGGCGCAAGACGCTCGGCGAGCTCCAGCAGGAGCGGCGCCGAAAAGGACCTCGCGTCGACCTCGGACAATGGCTCGCCGATCGGGACCAGAGCGACCTGATCTTCGGTGACGACCGTATCGAGTACTGAATGTCGACCTTCGTGCTCGACACCTGCGCCCTGATCGACCTCGGTGTCGTCGAGCTCGGCGAGTACGCGGACGGCATCGCGGCCGTCACCTCGATCACCATCGGCGAACTGGCGTTCGGTGTCGATCTCGGTGATCCCGCCCAGCAGACCGAGCGCTCGGCGCTACTCAGAAGCGCCCTCACCGACCACGAGATCCTGACCTTCGGCGTCGAGGAGGCCAAACTGTACGGCGTCATGGCCGCACTCGTCCGGGCCGCCGGCCGGAGGCCCCGTCCCCGACGGCTCGATCTGCAGATAGCCGCGACGGCGGCGGCCGCCCGGCTGCCACTGCTCACGACCAACCCGAAGGACTTCGTGGGCACCGATCGGCTCGTTGACATTGTGCCGTTGACCCGGGCCACCCGATGATCGCCAGATCGGAGGGCATCGGCAAGTCCGAGGTGGCTACAGATCATGGATCTCCCGGCCCCGGCGAGTCGGACCTCGACGTCGGGGAGTACGAACCGGCCACCAGAGCCACCCGCAGGTCGGTCTGGCTCATCGCGCGCACCGCCGCACCGAGGGCGAAACAGCGCGACGGGGACGGGTCGACCGGGTCGAGGTTCTCGCATCTGATGTCGGCGAACCGGGACAACCCGCCGCGACGGCGATGACGTGCTGGCCGTAACAGCTCACCGTGATCGGCAGCAACTTGTACGGGAACTGGGTGCCGTAGTGGTCCTCGAGGAAGAGCTGGGTGTTGACGATGGCGTGCGGGAACTTGGCGCCTTCGAGCTCCAGGTAGGAGTACACGACGTCGAAGTCGGCTCTGAGGAGATCGCCGACCAGCTTGCGGGCGGCCACGTTGTCCGTCCGCATGGTGAACGACTCGTCGTCGGACACCCCAGGCGTTCGGCAGCCCCATCCCGGCCAGCAGCGCGAACGGCCGGACCCTGGTGACCTCGTAAGCCAGTACGCAGAACGGCGGTACCGCCTCCTCGCGGAAGTTCTCGTACTGGTCGTCGCCCCAGATCACCACGATGTCGGGCTCGAACTCGTCGAGCGCCTGGCGGCAGGCGGCCAGTCCCTCGCGCAGCTGCTTGCGGTGCCCGGCGGCTGCCGGATGAACGATTCATGGTCAACTTAACTATACGCAGGTTTGACCATGACCTGACCTGCGTGAGGTTGAATTGATCACCAGTCCCTTCGCGGGTAGGAATATTGCGAGTCCACGCGCCTGGGCGCGGGCCCACAGAGGGCTGTCCACCACCGCCATGACGACCTCGTTCCGACTCACCGCCAGCGCGCTCGCGAGGTTGCACCGCGCCGGCACCACGGATTGCCTGCTCGGCCGCACCGGAACGTCCATGTCGGTCTCGTAGGTCAGATCTCCCGAATGTACATTTCAGCGGCGGACAGCCCGGCGGACGTCGAGGTTGGCGAGGTCGGCGGCCACCCGACCGGCGCCCCAGCCGGCCGCGTTGGACACACTGACCGCCTTGGACGTCAGCCTCGGGAACAACTGCCCGAACAGCTCCTCCACCGCGGCGGTGCGGGCGGCGAGCACCGGTAGCAGCCGGCCGTCACCCAGCTCGCCGGCGACCGCTTGCGCCACCGCGACGTCGGCGGCACTGAGCCGTTCGCCGATCCGGGTGGCGTAGGAGACCAGGAACGACTGCCGGAACGACTTGGTCCGCGACTGCCCGTACCGGTCCTGCTGCCGCCCGGCGGCCACCATCGCCTGGCTGGCGTGCACCAGCAGCGACGTGCTCAGCACCTCCACCAGCTCCAGGTCGACCTCGTCGCCGAGCACGGTGACGCAGTCGAGACCGGAGTGGAACACCGCGCGCGACCGGTTCGCCCTGGCCACCTGGTCGATGAGCAGCGACTTCGCCGAGACGTACGGGGCGTCCAGCCAGATCCGCCGGCCACCGGGTGCGGCGACCGCGTCCGGGGCGTCGGCGTCGAGCATCGCGCGCTCCAGCGCGTAACGGCTCATCAGCTCCTGCGCCTTGGCGAAGAACGCGTCGGCCTCCTCGGCGAACTCCGTCGACTCGGCCTTGGCGAGCAGCGCCCGCACCCTGGTGAGCACCTTCGGGTCGACGCCTTCGGGGGTCGTCTTCCGGCTGGCGCCCGCGGTCCGAGCAGCCGGGCTGCCGGGCGGCGGGATCAGCTCGCTCATCGTCGGCAGCAGCCGCACCATCGCGATCCACTCCACCACCAGGGCCACCGCCTCGGTGCGACCCACGGTGTGTCGGGCCGTCCACTGGTCCAGGTGCGGCTCGTCGGTGCGCCACCAGACCTCGGCCTCCAGCCGGCGCAGCTGGGCGGACCAGGCCGGCGCCAGGGCGGCCTCGGAGTGCCGCGCGGCGTCGGCGGCCAGCAGGTCCACCAGGTAGCCGAGGGCCGCCGGTAGCC
>JALYVZ010000096.1 GCA_030852965.1 Actinomycetota bacterium
CCTGCTCGAACGGCTCTCGACGCACACTGGCGACTACGGCCGGTGGGCCGGGGTCATCGCTGATGTCGCCGCCCAGTACGCCGACCGGGACCGCTCGCTCGCCGCGTTGGATGGGCGTCCGGATGACCGGTTCGCCCGCGCCGGGTTGGCCCGGCACATCCAGATCCGCGACCGGTCATGCTGCCATCCGGGGTGTCGGCGGCCGGCGTCGAAGTCGCAGCTGGATCACACCATCGACCACGCCCGCGGCGGGTCGACGACCCAGGGCAACACCGGGCCGGGGTGCACCCGCCACCATCTGATCTTCAAACACCGGCTGGGGTGGACACTCGTCCAACCCGAGCCGGGACACTTCCAGTGGACCAGCCCACTCGGGAGCGTGTACCGGACCCGAGGCGAGCCGATCATCCCCGACCTACCCGAGCCCCTGACCAGTCAGAACGTGTCCGACCACCAGCACCACCTCGACAGCGGCGACGACGACAGGGCAATCCTGCGGCTGCCTCCACCCGAGGGCGAACCGCAACCACCACCACCGGCCGGCACCGCGCCTGTCGACGACCAGCCACCCCCGTTCTGACCGGGCGAGGGTGTGCTGAAACGCGCCGAAACACCGCGAGCGACCACACCGCGAGCGACCACGGTGCCCGGCCCCCCGAGGGTAGTTGGCTCGGCGGAGTGACAGCGGACCCGGCGCGATACACCGCCCTACTCACAGCAAACGGTCTTGAACTCGCTGCTTGACATCCGTAGAAGCATCCCCTCCTCTCGGTGATCATCAGGGCACCACGGCTGTTTTGCGGACCCAGAACAGCGCTCATGTTCTGATGATCACCGGCCTGGGCGGGATGGTGGCGGGGCAACGCTCGGGCGGCGACCGCGACACGCGCTAGCTCTCGATAGGTCAATCTACGATCGGCACAAGATTCCCCGATACAGTCCGATCGTGGACCCGGTGCGCAACCCGTTCGCCCCCGGCGCCGGCCAGCGCCCGCCGGAGCTGGCCGGGCGGGACCGCGAGCTGGACGCGTTCGACGTGGTCCTCGAACGGGTTGCCCGTGGCCGCCCGGAGCGGTCGCTGGTGTTGACCGGCTTGAGAGGCGTCGGCAAGACCGTGCTGCTGGGTGAGCTGCGGTCGATGGCGATGCGCGCCGGCTGGGGCGCCGGCAAGGTCGAGGCGCGCCCGGACGCGGACCTTCGACGACCGCTGTCCGCCGCGCTGCACCGGGCGCTGCGCGACCTCGCGACGCGACACCGCGCCCCGGACCGGGTCGAGCACACCCTCGGCGTGCTCAAGGCCTTCGCGCTGCGAAGCGCCCCGACAGACGCGAAGCTCCGCGACCGCTGGCAGCCCGGCATCGACGCGCCGGTGGTCAGTGGCCGGGCGGACTCCGGGGACATCGAGATCGACCTGTTGGAGCTGTTCACCGAGGTCGCCTCGCTGGCCCAGGACGTCGGCGCCGGGATCGCGGTGCTCATCGACGAGATGCAGGACCTGCGCGCCGACGACGTCAGCGCCTTGTGTGCGGCCTGTCACGAGCTGTCCCAGTCCCGCGCGCCGCTGGTGGTGGTCGGCGCCGGGCTGCCGCATCTGCCGAGCGTGCTCAGCGCGTCCAAGTCTTACTCCGAGCGGCTGTTCCGCTACGTCCGGATCGACCGGCTGGAACGCGCCGAAGCCGACCGCGCGCTGATCGCCCCGGCGCACCGCGAGGACGCGAAGTTCGAGCACGAGGCTCTGGACGCCCTGTACGCCGCGTCCGGGGGTTACCCGTACTTCGTGCAGGCCTACGGCAAGGCCGCCTGGGACGCCGCCCCGACCAGCCCGATCACCGCGGCCGACGTGCGGGTCGCGGCCCCGGAGGCGGAGGCGGAGCTGGCCGTCGGGTTCTTCGGCTCCCGCTACGAACGGGCCACCCCCGGCGAGCGGGAGTATCTGCAGGCGATGGCCGAGCTCGCCGGCGGCCGCGACGAACCGGTCAGCACCGCGCGGGTCGCCGAGCACCTCGCGCGCAAGCCGTCCTCGCTGTCGCCGGCCCGGGACAGCCTGTTGAAGAAGGGGCTGGTGTTCTCCGCGCAGCGCGGGCACATCGCGTTCACCGTGCCCCACTTCGGCCGGTATCTCCTGGCCCAGGACCAGGTTGCGGCTCAGCTGTAACGTCGGCGGACGGCCCGGCGATGTGTTGGTCAGCCCTGCGGCTCTGCCGATCCCCCGACCTGGCAGCCAGCCGCAGGGCACCTTTCGCTCCGGGTCTGGTCCGTAGTCTCCGGTCCCGGCCCGATTTGGCGGGCGGCTGCCGTGTAGGCCGAGAAGCTACCTCGTCTTCACACCGGTCGGTTGGGAGTCGGTCGAGATCCCCGGCCGCGGCGCCCGGGCCTCCGCCGGCGAGCCGCCCGGCGTTTCGGCCGCTTCGGTCCGGTGGGGGCGGGCCGAGGGCCGGCCGGTGTCTCCGACGCCGGCGTGATCGACGACCTCGGTTCCGGCACCTGTGCGTCCAACACGACAGTGGGTTCGGCCGACGCGGGCGGACGGACGTCGATGACGCGGTCCGGGTGGACTGCCTCCGAATCCCACTCCTCGTGGTCCCGGTGTTCGGCGTTGGCGGCCCGAAGGTGCCGGACCTCCTCGTTGAGCCACCGCCGACGCCGTGCGAGCGTGCGCCACTGCGCGCGCAGCGTCCGCTTCTCGACCGTGCCACCGACCGCGAAGCCGATCACGAAGACGACCCCGAGCAACACCAGGTGCATCCCGATCGGGAGGTCGATCGTCGCCGGGGCGGCCGACTCCGTGGCACCCGGCGGCGACCCATCGGTGGAGCTCGAGGTTGCGGCGGGTTCGGGGCCGCTCGGGCTGGCGTGCACCGGTTCGGTGGAGCTGGTCCCGCCGAACACCATCGCTGCAACGACCGTCGCGGCCACCAACAGCAGCCCGAGCAACCTCCCGATAGCGAGCAGCGGAACGACGACAGCGGCCAGCAGAGCGGCGACCGTGCGCGACAGGGCCGCCGCGGCCGACCCGACCGCGAACACCAGTGCGAGCACCAGGACCAGCAGGACGCCGACGAACGAGGTACCACCGTCCGGCGCTGCCGTGGCAAGGGTTTGTACGGCTACAGTGCTCATTACGGACTCCCGGATCTCACCCAGCGTGACGTCCACCGACAAGGGGGTTCGTGCCACGAGTGGCGGGTGCCTCCGGAGATCGTTTCGCGGCGAAGCCGGAGTCACTCGCCCTTCGTGTCTTCCGACCCACCTTCGTCGAGCTCGGCGGGCCGCCAGTTGTGCGTGCAGCCTGAGACTATCGGAAAACAAAGAATTCGGCAAGTTCAAATGTAGTCACATGAATATTATGAACTTGACTCCAGTAAGCAAGGGGTTCAGACTGCGCTGGTGTCGCACGGTGTTTACGTCGTCCGTCGTACGACCGATCGGGTGGCATTAACCGGGAAGGACGCAACCTTTTCGGTCTCGGCTCGTGATCTAAGCGTGGAGACTGGAACTTCAGGTGATGCTGGTGAAGGTGCGGTGCGACGCTTAGGGTCCGCTCGCTCGACAGCCCTGGCCGATCGGCTCAGGGATCTTCGCCGATCTCGCCGGTTGACCCAGCCGCAGCTGGGCCGGGCGTTGGGAGTGGGCGCTCCCAGCATCTCGTCGTGGGAATCGGGCAAGATCGAGCCACCCGCGCATCGACTGGACGAGTACGCCACGTTCTTCGCCAGCCAGCGCCCGGGCGACAACGGCGTGCGGTTACTCACGGTTGACGAGCTGACCGAGGA
The DNA here is from genome assembly GCA_030852965.1 of Actinomycetota bacterium. GTDB lineage: Bacteria > Actinomycetota > Actinomycetes > Mycobacteriales > Pseudonocardiaceae > Pseudonocardia. Next base: position 3,774 of record JALYVZ010000096.1, read on the forward strand.
AGAACGTCGCGCTCGGGCCGCCCTGGCGGCCGAGCTGGCCTCGCTGGCCGCCGGCACAGCGCGGGTCGCGCAGCCGCACAGCCTGTGGCACTTTCCCGACGGTCAGCCGGTGCGGCTCGTCAGTGGCGAGATCGAGAGCGAGCCGGTGTCCGAAAAGGACTTCGCGGACGATGAGAAGCCGCGCGAGTCGCCGCGGTCGAAGTACGCCTCGGGTGACGAACTGAACTACATCGGGCTGATGGCCTACGCGGACACCGACTCCCTCGTCGAGCTGTTCGGCCACATCCGAGCGCAGAACCCCACGAACAATGTCCAGTACACCCTGGCCTCGCGCCTGGTGAACGATGACATGCAGAGCCACCTGGTGATCGTCGGGGGGTTGGGGAACCGGGAAGCGCTGGTCGAGCGGGTGCTGGCAGACGCCGGGGTACCCATCAGGCAGCGCAGGGCCCCCGACGAGCCGGCATGGGTCCGGGACGGCGAGATCTTCGAGCTGCCCGGGAATCCGCCGACCTACTTCCGTCCTCGGTTCGACGACAACGGCACGTTGATCGAGGATGTCGGGTTTTTCCTGCGCGCCCGTAGCCCGTTCAACGCCAGGCTCACCCTGACCGTGGTGAGCGGAGTGTTCACCCGGGGCGTATACGGCGCGGTCCGGATGCTCACCGACGAGCGCGTCCGCGACAGCAACCACGACGGGCTGGCGACGCTGTTCCCCGACTCCCCCGAGTTTGCCGTGGTGGTGCGGGTGAAAGTGGCCGCCGACCATGCCACGGTCACTCCGGACATCAACGCACCCGGCGTTGTGCGTTACCGATGGTCGAGGCCCTGACCAGCGGTAACGCCCAGGCTCGGAGGAGGTCATGGCCCGCCGGTTTGCTGCACACCGGGCTTGCTGGTGCCGCTCGGTCGTTGGACGCGATCGTGGTCGCCGCCGCGCGCCCAGCCCATCACCTCAGCCATGCGGCGATGCTGGCGAGCGAGTTCTCGACCCCCTTGGTGGCTCTCTGCAGCCAGGAGGCGTACGCCCCTAACCTGTTCGAGCTGACAACGGACGCGGTTGCGGCCGTCGACCTGCCGGCTGACTACAGCCATCCACTGCTTGATCTGGATACCTGTCGCCCCGCGCAGCCGGCCGCGCGGCGCCTGGGTGACCTGAGCACCAAGCGCAACCTGGGTCTACTGCTGGCCCGGCTGGTCGGGTGGCGGACCGTCCTGTTCCTCGACGACGACATCCATGTTCGTCCGGCGGCGATCCGGCGCGCCGCTCGGCACTTGGCGGGCGCGGCGGCGGTCGGCCTGGGGATCACCGAGTTTCCGGATCATTCGGTGCTCGGGCATGCCCGCCGGCTGGTCGGCCAGCCGCACGAGGTCTTCTTGGGTGGATCCGCTCTGCTGGTGGACGTCGAGCGGATGACGTCGTTCTTCCCGAGCGTCTACAACGAGGACTGGCTGTTTCTGATGGACGGGATCTGGGCCGGCCAGGTGGCGCGGGTCGGCACGGCTCGACAGTTGCCCTACGACCCGTTCTCCGACCCCCTGCGGGCCGAGGACGAGGAGTTTGGCGACCTGCTCGCCGAAGGCCTGATGTGGATCACCCACGGCGCGCCCCGGAACCCGGCGGCGGTGCTGTCGTGGGCGAGCGAGCCGGCGTGCTGGCGGGAGCTGCGCGCTGCCCGGTTGGCCGAGCTGGACGAGGTGGCCAGCCAGGCCGACGCGCGCGCCGACGTGCTGGCGGCACTGATGGCCGCACGTTCGCGGGCGACCGCGATCGGGGCGGCGGAGTTGGCGGCCTGGGTCCGGACCTGGAGGGTTGACGTCGAGCGTTGGCGGGAACGCATCGAGCAGCTCCCGAGTGTAGGCTCGTTGGCCAGCGCATTTCGTGAGTTGGGAGTGGTCGGTCACAGTCGGGTGTCCAATATGTAGGGCGGACCACATGACGGCGCGGGATCCGGAGCCGATCTGTGATCCGACCGCGCTCGTCGCCGACACCGCGCGTCTCGGGGCACCTGGCCGCCGTCTCCAACAAGGTGACTGGGACCGCTGTGGGCGACCGACAACGATCGGCGCGCGCTGTGAGATCAAGGACTTCTGCGTGGTCGGCGAGGAAGCCGAGATTCGTGCGGGCGCGGTGCTGGACTGCTACTCCTGGGTTGACGTGGCGGCCATCGTCGGGACGGATGCGCTGCTCACCAATCGAGCCAGCGTCGGCGCCCGCGCGGTCGTGGGTGACCGCTGCATCATCGCCGCGCACATCTGCGAGCGCAGCAGGGTCGGGGCAGGTTCCCGGGTGTTCGGCAGCTTGATCCACCGGCAGTTGAACCCCACCACCGCGTGGGACGCCCCGGAGTCCCAGGAGCAATCCCCGACCCTGGAGGAGGATGTGTTCGTGGGTTGGGGGGCGTCGGTCGTCGGCGGCGTGGTCGTGGGACCCGGTAGCTATGTGTGCGCCGGCGCGTTGGTCACCCAGGACGTGAAGCCGGGGATGATCGTCTTCGGGGTGAACGGAATTTGCCGTCCGGAAGACTGGCCGGGGCCGCTCGGTGAGTCGCCCTTCTTCGACCGGTGAGCCGACGGCAACCGGCGGGCGACTGTCGGGGGCGGACGGGGTAGGTCGTAGCATCACCGGTGATGCAGGATCCCAAACTCGAGATTCAGATGCTGCACGACCGCGTGATGATTCAGGTCGTGCAGGGCGCTGGCGAGCGCCTCAGCAGTGCCGGGATCGTCATTCCCGCCACCGCGCAGATGGCCAAGCGGCTGATCTGGGGCGAGGTGTTCGGGGTCGGCAACCATGTGCGCCAGGTCAAGGTGGGCGATCGGGTGCTGTTCAGCCCGGACGAACAGTTCGAGGTCGAGGTGCAGGGTCAGACGTACCTGGTGATGCGCGAGCGCGACCTCAACGCGGTGGCCGCTGAGCGTACCGAGCACGGCACCGGGTTGTACCTGTAACGACCGGCAGCAGCGCCCTGGCGGCGGGAGGGAGGGCTTCGGTGCCCGATCGGCAATACCGGCCGAGCTGGCTCGACCAGCCCACCGACGTGTTCCCGCAGGTGCGGGTGGCCCTGGGCCGCCCGAGGCATCAGCTCGGTCCGGGGCAGCAGGTCGGCCCGGCCGACCTGCTGGACGCCGAACCGCTGACCGATCCGAACGGTCTGCCGCTGCTCAGCGGCGCCCGTGGACCGTCGACCGGAGACGCCCCCGGTCTCGGAACCGGTCACACTCCTGGCCCCGGCGTCGCGAACGGTCTGGGCGTCCAGAACGGTCTGGGCATTCCGAACGGCCTGGGTATCTCGAACGGCCTGGGCGTTCCGAACGGCCTGGGTGTCTCGAACGGCCTGGGCGTTCCGAACGGCCTGGGTGTCTCGAACGGCCTGGGCGTTCCGAACGGCCCCGGCGGCCGGCACACCTTGCACGACCCGAGCCCCGATGGTCCGGACAGCCCGAACGAACAGCGCGGCCCGTACAATCCGTACAATCCGGGCAGCTCGGACCAACAGCGCGACCCGAACGAATCGAACGGCCTGAGCTGGAGCAGCTTGAGCGGCTGGAAGACCCGGATCGGCTGGCGCGGCGGGCTGCCTCCACGTCGGCTGCTGGTGCCGGCCGCAGTGTTGACGCTGCTGCTGCTGACCTACCTGTTCGACCTGCTGCTCACCCGGGGGGACATCCCACGCGGCACCGTGGTGGCCGGGGTGGACATCGGCGGGCTGAGCAAGACCGCGGCCGCCGGCAAGCTGCGGGCCGCGTTCGAGCCGTTGAAGGACCGGCCGGTGCCGGTGCGGGCCGGCAACGACGCCCACCCGATCGAGACGAACCTGCAGCCGGCCGCCGCCGGCCTGCGGGTGGACTACCCCGCCACCCTGGCCGCGACCGGCGGCCAGCCACTCAACCCGTTCACCCGGCTCGGCTCGTTGTTCAGCACCAGGCAACGCGAGGTGGTGGCCCAGGACGACAACGGTGCGCTGAGCGACGCACTGGAAGCGGTGGGGTCGCTGGTCCACCGGGACCCGACGGATGGCGGAGTGCGCTTCGCGGGCACCGTCCCGACGGCGGTGCGGCCCGCCCCCGGCGCGGACCTGGACGTGCCAGCGGCCGTCGCCGAGGTTCGTCGTGAGTGGCTGGCCGGGGCGCCGATCGTCCTGCCGCTCAAGCCGACCGAACCGACCGGGAAGGTCACCGACGCGACCATCCAGCAGACCATCAACGAGGTCGCCAAGCCAGCGGTGTCCGGAGACGTCCAGGTGGTCGGCGACGGCCGCCAGGCGTTCCTCCTCGCGTCCACGGTGGCGACCGCGCTCACCTTCACCCCGGACGGGGCCGGCGGGCTCAAGCCGGTGCTGGACCTGGCCAAGGTCCAGGAGGTGCTGCGCCCGCAGCTGGCCTCCACCGAACGCCCTGGCAAGGATGCGACGGTCGAGCTCGTCGGCGACAGTCCGGAGGTCGTGTCGTCGACCGACGGCCACGGCGTGGACTATCCGGCCACCCTGGCCGGGCTGCTCGACGTGCTCAAGCATCCGTCCGTCGCCACCAGCCCGGACGCCCGCCGGATCACCGCGGTCTACGCCGACCTGCCGGCCAAGCTGACCACCGCGCAGGTGCACGCGCTGGGCATCAAGGACCTGGTCAGCTCGTTCAGCACCAGCGGTTTCGCCAAGGAGTCCGGCGAGAACATCAAGCGGGCCGCCGCGGCCATCAACGGCAAGATCGTCCAGCCGGGCGAGACGTTCTCGCTCAACGATGCCACCGTGCCCCGCGACGCCGCCCAGGGCTACATCGACGCCGGCATCATCCAGGACGGCCATCCGGCCCGTGGCATCGGCGGCGGGGTGTCGCAGCTGGCCACCACGCTGTACAACGCGGCCTACTTCGCCGCCATGACCGACGTCGCGCACAAGGAGCACAGCTACTTCATCAGCCGCTACCCGCCGGCCCGCGAGGCGACGGTGTACGAGGGCGCGATCGATCTGAAGTTCCGCAACGACAGCCCCACCGGCATCGTGATCCAGACGATCTGGACGCCGTCCTCCATCACGGTCAAGTTCTTCGGCACCAAGCACTTCGAGGTGACCTCCACCCCCGGGGACCGGACCAACCCGGAGGACCCGCAGACGATCACCGTCCCGGCCGGTCAACCGTGCAACCCCAGCGAAGGCGGGCCGGGGTTCACCACGTCCGACACCCGCACCCTGCGCAACCTGGAGACCGGCGAGGTCACCTCGAGCACCCGGCGGGTCAAGTACAAGCCGTCGCCGAAGATCGTCTGCGCCGGCGGCCCGGTGCCCTACCCGAGCAGCACGCCAGTCGCCGCCCCCACCAGCTCGACCCCCACCAGCTCGACCCCGACCAGCTCGACCCCGACCAGCTCGACTCCGGCCACCACCGCGAGCAAGCCGACGACCGCGTCCACCCCGCCGTCCAGATAGCTCTCTGGCCAGCATCGTCAGCATCGGCGACACGGTGGGCCCGCATCGAGGAGTTGGCGGACGAGCGCGCACCTGCACACGTACCTGGCCGCCGGCTCCAGAGCCAGCCTGGTCACTCGACCGGTTGGCGCTCGGCGCGCGCCTACGGGGGCAGTGGCCAGAACTCCACGGACACCGCCGAAGCGGCCGAAGCGCCCGAAGCCGCCCGAAGCGTGGTAGCACTCGCGCAGGTTGATCATTTCCATCCGCGCTCATCGTGCTGCCGTGGTGATCGTGAGGCCTGTCGTCATGGTGCGGCCGCCATAGCGCGCACATCGGCAATGCTTGCATTCACGGCGCTACTCAGTGAACCTGGCAAGTAGGCGGGCGAACTCCCGGCGATCGTGGTCAGACCAACCAGCCATGATCTCGGCAAAGGATGTTTGACGCACCGCGTGCATGGTGGTGGCGATCTGTTGTCCTTGCGGCGTCAGCTCCAGGTGTACCCGACGCCCGTCGGACTGGGATGCGACCCGCTGGACGAGTCTGGACCGGATGGCCGACGCAACGTGACGGCTGGCCCGGGACGGGTCGAGGGCGAGCCGCTCGGCCACCAGACCGACCGTGACCTCCTGGCCCGGCGTCACCCGACCCTCCTCGACTGCATCGACCACCGCCATCTGGGACAGGCTCAGCTGCACGCCGTACTGGGCTAGAACTTCCGCTGCGGTGCGACTACCGAGACTGCGCCGGCTCATGCTGCGCCGGAGCCGAATCATCGCCTGTTCCACCGCCAGCAGCGGCGACTGGATGTCCGCCGACGCGGGTTCCGCTGCCGTGGAAGTGGCCCGTGGGGCAGATGTGTCGGTCGGGACATACGCCCCCTGCTCGGCGGTGTTCACAGGCCCAGGGTAGCGGCTAGGCCCGCTTGCGCATGTTCATGCGAAGCGCATATAATTGCGTTTAGCATGCATCGCGTGGCAGGCGCGGCATCCTTGAGGAGCACACATGAAGTTGAACCACCTGGACCTGAGCGTCGTGGATGTGTCGCAGACGCGAGACTTCTTCGTCGAGCACTTCGACTTCACAGCCGTGGAGGACAGGGGCGGCGAGATGTCAATCTTGGAGGACGACGATGGTTTCGTTCTCGTTCTGGAGACACTGAGAGGCGATGCACCGGCGAGTTACCACGGAACGTTCCACATCGGCTTCATTCTCGGATCCGAGAAGGCAGTCGAGGAGAAGTACGCCGCGATGCAGAACGCTGACATCGAGTTCTCGTACCGATTGACCAGGAACAGGCTTGGTACGAGATTTTATTTCACCGCGCCCGGTGACATCGTAGTGGAGGTGAGTTGCCCGCTGGCGCTCGCTGCACGACGGGTGCTCGACCCATCACTCCCGAGCCGGAACGCTGTCTCGATGCTCGGCTGGCCCGGCTCGGGTCAGACGCCACCCGGTTAGACCCAACCCCAGCCGACGAGCGCACCCAGGATCAGCCCGCCGAGGGGCAGCGCGACGAGCAGAGGCCCCGTCCAGGTCGCCCGGAACGTCTCCTGACTGAGCGGCGTGTAGGCGAACCACCCACAGTTTCGAGCCAACCGATCGGCAAGGCCCTCGGCCACCACCCCGAGCACGCCGAGCAGCAATCCGAAGGACGCTAGGACAGCCACCAATCGCAGCATGACGCCATTGTGGCCCGTGCGGGCGCGTCCGCTACCAGCCGCTACCGACGGCTACAAGCGGTCGAAGGCCGGCGCGTACCGGACGGTTCCGCGTAGCGAGCCGTCCCAGGCATTCAGCGGGCGCACCTGGAGGTGCTCGGCCCAACGAGCTTCGGCTCTGGCACCTGGCCGCCATCGTGGCGAGCGAACGCCCGCGCGGTGGACAGCAAGGACCGCGGCGTTGTCGGCCTTGAGCGCGCGCCTCAGGATCACTGTGTTCGTGCTCCACACCGGCGGCGACGATCAGTTCGCCCTCGCCGGCTCGAACTATTCCAGCGGGCACGCGGTCGTGGGTCACGGCGCCCATTCTGGCCGGGACCGGCCGCCGCAGCGACCTGGTTCGCGACCGTCTGGCTCAGGTGGTTGCGGACCAGGGTGTGCCAGCGGCGTTGCCGGATCCGGCTGGTCCGGCAACGGCTGGCCCAGGGGCCGTTGCCGGATTCGCTGGAAGACAAGCTGCGGCTGTTCGTGCGGCTCACGATCGAGCTGCACCGTGAGCAACCTCGGCTACACCAGGTGCTGTTCGAGGAGGCCCCGCGCCCACCTGCGCTGCTGGCGAGGCTCCATGCGGCCGAACAGCACATCATCGGGGCGACCGAGGCAATCCTGGCCGACGATTCCCGGGTCCGAGTCAGCGACGTCGCGATGGCCGCGCGCATGTGGCGTCCTCGTACTCGTCGTGGTCATGGTCGGGTGGGGCGTGCGCACCTTCCAGCGCGAGAGCGCCTGACCTCGGTGCTCCACACGGCGCGGGTCGTCCCATCAGGGAAGAATCTTCTCGCAGGCATACGGCGTCCACTGTTGGTTGGTCGCGGAGTTCTTCGCCCGCGCACAGACCGGCGTGTTCGGGTCGAGGTTGGCGTTGACGGCAAAGGATGCGAAGTCTCCGGTCGCGACCATTGACGCGGTGTCGACACAACCCGGTGGGTCGATCTCCCGGGAGATTCGCTCCCCACCGAGGTAGAAGCTGACCTCATGGTGTCGATCGCAGACGTTGCTGCCGGTGGCGGCCCCGTTGGGGGTGAAGTAGTAGACGCTGCCGATGGAATCCACCTGAACACCGCCGCCACCGTGGACGTTGACACACTCGTGTGCCCCAGCCGGTCCATCCACGAACGTACATCCACTGGTGTACGCCAACGCTTTGGGCGCGACCACCACCGATACCGCGGCGAGCGCCAGCAGCGCCGCCACCAAGGCGCCGGTCCGACCCACCATCCGCGTCGATCTCAGTCTCGCCATGCGTCCCCCAGACTCGCACTGAGCCAATGCTCCGACAGGGCCGGTTGACCGGATCTTGATCATTCCGCAGCTGTCAACGATCATTCCGCGGCTGTCAACTCAAATTTCGGCGAGCACGCCCAGCAACCGCCTCCGCCGCCTCAACCACGTCTGCCCGACGGGCGAGCATCAACCGCAGACCGCAGCGGTCCGACGCGACCAGCAGCGCGGCCACGATGGTGTACGTCAGCGCGAAGTACCTCACCTCGGAGACGCTGCTCCCGTCGAGCACCCAGTCATGGTTGTAGTAGTACTGGCCGCCGAGCAGCTTGACGCCCCCGTAGGTGACGAGCACCAGCGCGAGCAGTACTCGCACCACTGTCACCACCCGGGCCAGCGCCCTTCCCTGCCCAGGAACCGGGCGGTCAGCAACGTGAGCAGTCATCGGAGTCTGAGTCATGGTGATCATGCTGGTGGGTTCGGCTCGGCGGTTCATCGTTCGTCGAGCCGACGTTCCCGCACTCCTGGCGGAGTCGGGCTCCTCCGGTGGCAGGATCTCGCGGTCCGGCGGGGTCACTAGAGGGCTGTGGCCGACGAAGTCGGCATGATCGAGTCAAGTTTGTGTTCAGGCGGCGAGTCCGGCTTCCTGGGTGAGTTGGTCGAGGGCGTGTTGGTAGTTGCGGGCGGCGGTGCGCAGCCCGGT
>JALYVZ010000015.1 GCA_030852965.1 Actinomycetota bacterium
CCGGTGTCCAGGCCCGTCCGCCGGCGACGGACGCGATGTTGGCGGACCTGGCCGTGCGCACGGCGGCCGTCGGGGTGTCTCTACCGGAGCCGTACCTGCGGCTGCTCGGCGACCAGGACGGCCACTCGGCCGGGGAGCTGCGGGTTTTCGGCAGCCACCCGAACGATCGGCTGGACGGGGTGCTGGAGGCCAACCTGGACTGGCGCACCCACCCGGACGCCGAGCACGTGGCAAGCGAACACGTCGTGCTTGCCGAGGACAACGCGCACCGTTACACGGCACACATGCCGACCGGTACTTTTCAGGTGTTGGCCCGATCGGACCATCGTTCGATGGCCCGACTGTCGACGTTCAGTGACCTGATGGTGGCAGCCATCGGAAAATTCCATCGCCCATTAGGGTGATGTCGAGCACATAGCCCTATTGTGCACAATCGATCCAGAGCAAGATGACCAGCCTAGGACTTGCCACTTGTCGCTGGGGAGCGGGCGAGTGGCCGCGAGGGCCGAAGTTGTCGTCTCGGGGGACGGCGCTTCGGCCCTTCTCGTGTCTGCAGACCTCGGCGCAGCTCCGGTCGGCAGACCGCGGCGCAGCCCCGACCGATCCAAAGCCACCTTTTGACGCATCCGGCGGGGAGGTCGACTTTGTCATCGTCGACCTCCCCCCATCGTCAGCCTGGATCAACGCGGGAATCGTATCCAGGTCACTGGGGAGCGAACGTCCGGTAACGATTAGATCGGGCCGGCCTGGGACACCGCCATCCGCAACCCGGAGACTGCCTGCCGAGCGGCCCACTGCAGGCGCTGAGCGGCGCCGTTGACCAAGGGTTGTCGGGATCCGACCGCTCGTCTCCTTCGACTGCCCGGCCAAGCCGATGTACCGCCCGCGGAACCGTCGGCGGACCACATCACCAACCCCGGCGAACGGACCTCACCGCTCGACCCGCCACCCGCCTACCCGGCGCAGGACCGCGCCACTCGACCGCGCAGCCGCCACATCACCGGGGAACCCGACCGCTGGCGCGGTAGAGTTTCTTGTCCACACGAGCTGGAGAAGCGCGATGCAGTACGTGACGGTGGCGGTGGCCTCGGATCTGGAGGCCGAACGCCTGAAGCAGGACCTCGCCGAGAACCCGGGGGCGCCGCTGTTGACGCCCCGATGGGGGAACGCGGTATACGCGACCTTGGCCGTCGAACCGGCTCGCGCCGACCCGGACACCACGTCGCCAGAGCTTTAGGCCGAAGGATTACTCGTACGGCGTCACTGTCCTGCGCCCGGAGCGACAGCCGCGGCCGCGGCGCTCAGAACCCGGTGCGATCCAGCCAGGTGGCCAGGATCTCCAGGTCGCCGAACAGCTGGAACTCGTCGCCCACCGGGCGTCGCCTCAGCAGCAACAACATCAGGTCGACCGCGCTCCCCCGCACCGCCGTGTCGGCCTTGGCGTGCGCGTTCTCCCAGCTCACCCCGTCCGGCTCGCCGCGAATGAGCCACTCCCCGGCGCTACCCAGCCCGTCGTCGGTGGCATGCAGGTGCAGCGTCTCGCCGGCATCGAGCGCGGCCGGCAACTCGCCGCTGCGGCGGGCGGCCACCAGACCGAGCCACTCCGATACACCGTCGGCGGCCAACGCGGGCGCCAGCTCGTAGGCCACACCCAGCGCCAACGCCGCGTCGGCGCGGTGCACCGTCCACTCATGCAACCGCCGGCGCACCCACCAGCTCGCCGGCCGCGGCCCGACGAAGGTCCACACCGGGGTGTCCCCGCCGGTCGCGGCCACTGCATCGACCAGGGCGCGTGGGCTGTCGCTCAACCAGGCGAACGTCCCGACCGGGTCCTCGGGCGGCTTCCCGTCGCGCACGGCGCGCGGGTCGAGGACGCTGTCCATCCGGTCGCTGACGATCTGAGCTGCCCACCGGTCTCCGCGCCCCACGTGACGAAGCAACTGGGACAGACTCCAGCCCGGACAGGCCGATACCGGCGTGGTCAGGTCGGCCTCCCGAACCAACTCCCCGAACAGCTCGCTCTGCTCGAACAGTGCGCTCGCGTAGTCCACCGGCGAAGACTAACGCGGACTCGGCATCGGGGAGCTTGACGCCTTGTGGACGCTGCGGTTGAACGCCGGACCGGCGCCCGTTGCGGCTGCCGACGATCAGCGCCTTGCGTTCGCGCCGCTCGGCCAGCAACGAGTCGCCCAGCGCGTACCGGACCCGATGATCTTCGGTTGGTACCTGCGCGACGGCCAGTCCAGCCGGCTGGTGTCCGGCCAGCGGACGGTGACCGAACGCGACGAGCGCGGCCTGCCTGCCCGCCGCCGCGCGGTGATCACGCCACCCTCACGGTCCGCTGGTCGCCCGGCCGTGACAACGTTCTTCTGCGGGCGGGCGTCTCAGGGCAAGGTCGCGCCAATGCCATGCCGACGACGACGACGACGACGACGGTGCCGACACGGGCACGACTCGCCGACATCGCGCATCGATCTGCAGTCGGCGACCTGGTCCGCAACTTCGTACAAGACGTGCCACGGATTCCGCGATTGAGTCTCCAAGCGGCTTCGGACGACCACCTGGTCAAGCCGTGACGTCGAAGGAGGCGTCGTGCGATGAAGCCAGGCGGTGAACGACCAGACGAGTTGGACACGAGCGGAACATCGCTGCTCACCGTGCGGGAGGTGAGTCGTGCCCTTCGGGTATCCACTATGACCGTGTACAGGCTGATATATCGTGGCGAGCTGAGGGCGCTGCGGATCGGCGGTGCCTACCGGGTGCCCTCGACGGCGTTCACGCGTTCCTCGAGCACCGACGGAGCTCCTGACTGTGCCCGTCGCCGTCCAGCGGCCCGAGGCTCAGCCACTCGGTGCCCGGCGACACCGCGAGTCCGCCGAGTATGGCCCGGGCGGCATTCGAATGGCACCGTTGCGGAAGCAGGCATCACTACAATTTGGTCATCGGGCATCGTGTATGCGATGTCCTGCGGCTACCGACGGGCTCGACCCCGTAGCCCGTCGGTGCGGGTGGCCGGTGTTGGACCCCCCGGCACCGGCCACCATCCTGCCGGCAAACCCCCATGGCGTCACCTGCGGATCAGCACGCTGACCCCAGAACACCGCAACCCGACCGTGGCCGAACTCTACCGGGCGGTACCCCGACCGATCGGCTGCATCCGCACCCGACACCCAGCGCCTGCCGAGGTCAATGCGCCGTCAGCAGCGCCGAACAGTCGGATGCACACAGACCTTCAAAGCTCGCGCGCACCGCTGCGGCGCCCAGGAGGGCCGAGTCGGCCGTATAGGCGTTGGTCACGACCAGGCAGGTCAGACCGGCCGCCCGGGCAGCGGCGAGGCCCGGAGCGGAGTCCTCCACCGCGAGCACCACGTCGCGCGGTAGCCCGAGTGCAACGAGTGCGGCCAGGTAGGCGTCGGGCGACGGCTTCAGGTGCCGAACGTCGTCGCCGGTGATGACCGCCTCGAAAACGCTGGGATCGAAGAGACGCTCGAGCAGCGGCTCGACCCAGGCCCTGCGCCCTGTCGTGGCGACCGCGAGCCTGATCTCGTGCCGCCGCAGGTCGTCAATCAGGGTGTCCACGCCGGGGCGACACGACAGCGGTCCCGAGCGCACCCACTCGACGAAGTGGTCGGTCTTTGCCCGGTGCAGCACCGGCGCGAGTGAACTCGCCTCCGGACACCCTTGTTCGAGCAGATACCGCTCGATCCGGCGCCGGCCACCGGTCACCCGCAGCAGCCGACCATAGGTCGGGACGTCCCAACGGTAGGGCAGGCCGTGGTCGGCGAACGCCCGGTTGAACGCGGGCCGATGGCCGTCACGCTCGGTGTCAGCGAGGGTGCCGTCGACATCGAACACCACGGCGCTCAGCATGCGGTCGGCCTCATCGCGTTGTGGCCGATCGTCCGGCCGGCGAGCCCTCCGAGAGCGTCGCGCCAGCGCGCGGACAGACACCTGCGATCATGCTCACCTGCCACCACCCTGGCTGTGACACCTCAATGAAGTCCCCCGATTGCGCTCGGTGGGACAGGAACACACCCCGACCTCTGGGGAAGGTCGGGGTGTGAATGAGTACGCATTGGTGGAGCTGAGGGGACTCGAACCCCTGACCCTTTGACTGCCAGTCAAATGCGCTACCAGCTGCGCCACAGCCCCAATGCCTCACAACCTACCCGATGACATCCAGCGATCGACACCAGGGTTGCCACGATGTCAGGGGCCGTGGACCGTGTGGTCGGCCGCGCTTGAGCGCTACTTGAGCGCGGTCAGCCACTCGCTGTTGGTCCAGTCCACCCGCTTGCCGTTGACCAGCACCGTCGGGGTGCCGAAGCCGCTCTTGCCATCGGCGCGCAGCGAGGTGTCCTTGACGGCGGCCAGGGTTGCCGCATCGACTGCCTTGCTGTGCTTGCCGGAGGTGACGCACTGCGCGAAGCTGCCGGCGGCGCCGACCGCCGTGCCCTTGGCGATCAGCTCCTCGTCGGTCAGCCCGGCCGACTGCTCCGCTGGCTGCTCGACGAACAGCTTGTCGTGGTAGGCCGCAAACTTCCCGGCGTCGGCGGCGCAGATCACCGCGTTGGCGGCGCGCGTGGAGTAACCGGTCGGGGTGGTGGCGCGGTTGAGGATGGCCACCGGGTGGTACTTGACCTGCACCTTACCGTCCTCGACGGCCTTCGCAAGGACGGCCCCATCCCTCGACTCGAAGCGACCGCAGACCGGGCACACGAGGTCTTCATAGACATCAACCGTGGTGCCCGCCGACTTTCCGGCGACAACCACCACCCCCTGAACCTGTGTCGAGTAGCTGGCCACCGGACCTACACCGCCACCGACCTTGCGGAAGTAAGCGAACGAGAGCGCGCCGAGCACAACGACCGCCAACACGCCGCCCACGATGTACAGGGCCTTACGGTTGTTGCTCTGGGGACTGGTCATGTCTCAATACCTCCACCGGCCGGGCCTACTCCGTCGTTGCGGCCCAACCACCGGTCCAGCGACAGCCAGCTGGCGGGTCTGATGATCAGCCAGACCGCCGGGACCAGGAACCCGGCGTCACGGAGCAGCTCCGTACCGTAGCTGGTCTGTTCGGCGGTCACGTCGCCGCCACCACCGAAACAGCCACAGTCGATCGACAGACCCCGCGCCCATGCCTGCGCGACGCCGGCCATGAACAACACCAGCAGGCCGGCGGACAGCAGCGCAACGATGCGGGTGCCAACCCCGAGCACCAGCAACAGCCCGAGCGCCAGCTCGAACCACGGCAGCACGATCGCCACCGGTTCGACCGCCGCCTTCGGCAGCACCTGGTAGGCGTTGACCGCGACGTAGGTCTGGTCCGGGTCGGCGACCTTGATACCCCCGGAGATCAGGAAGACCGCGGCGAGCCCGACCCGGGCAACAGTGCCGATCAGGTCCCACATGCGCGGCGACACGGCCGCAGCCTAGGACCCGGCGGCCGATGGCCCGCCAGCCGGGGTCTCCGGCGCTGTCCCGGACGCCGTGTCCGACACTGCCCCGGATGCCGACACTGTCCCGGATGCCGTGTCCGGCACTGTCTCCGGGGCGCGCAGCCAGACCAGCAGCGCGAGCAGCGCGACCGTGCCGGTGAGCCCGAACGCGGCCCCGTACGAGATGGCCTCGGCGATCAGCCCGGTCAGTACCGGACCAATGATGGCACCCAGGTCGGCGACCATCTGGAAACCGGCCAGCACCGGACCACCGCGCCCACGGGAACCGATCACGTCGGCGGCCACCGCGTTCAGCGGCGGGTTGACCAACCCGCCGCCCAGACCCCCGACCAGTGAGACCACCAGGAACAGCGGCAGCGACGTGATGAGCCCCATACATCCGGTGGCCAGAGCCGAGAGCAGCAGGCCGACCATGATCGGTGGCCGCCGACCCGACCGGTCGGCCCAGCGCCCGGACAGCTGCAGCGCGGCGACGTTACCGACGGCGAACACGGTCAACGCCACCCCCACCCAGCTCGGTTGCCGCCTGAGCACCTCGACGACGAACAGCGGCACCAGCGCCACCCGCACGCCGTACACCAGCCAACCGGTCGCGAAGTTGCCAGCTAGCGCGGCCCGGTACGCCGGGAGGCGTAGCGCCATACGCAACGTGACGGCCGCTTCGCCGCCCTGCGGCGTCCACCCAGATAGCTTCGAACCGCGTAGGAACAGCCCACTGACCAGGGTTGTGACCACCAGCACCACCCCGTACACCACGAACGGCGCCCGGATGCTCACCGCCACCAGCCCGCTACCGACCAAGGGCCCCGCGACGCTGCCGAGCAGAAACCCGGTGGCCCACAACCCGGATGCCCGGCCCCGCTGCGCCGATGGGGCCAGCCGGACCAACAGCGACAGCGCGGACACCGTGAACATTGTGGAGCCGATGCCACCGACGCCCCGGAACATCAGCAGCTGCCAGTAGCTGTGCGCCACCGCGCAAGCACCGGTCGACCCGGCCACCACCAACAGCCCGATCAGGAAGATCCGACGCTCCCCGAAGGCGTTCACCAACCGGCCGCTGACCGGCGCGAAGCCGAGCCGGAAGAACGCGAACGCGCTGATCACCGCAGACGCCGCCGTGATACCGACACCGAAACTGCGCGCGAACGATGGCAGCGCCGGCGCCACCAGCCCGTATCCGATGGCGACCAGGAACGCCGAACCGACCAGCACCCAGATCTCGCTCGGCAACCGTCCCACGGACTCGGGCCCCGGCTGCCCGGGAACTGACGCCGTGGGAACCGTCGCCGTGGGAACCGTCGCCGTGGAGTGGAACTCTTCCGTCATCCCCCGGTCAGCCCTGGGCCAGGCCGGCGAACAGGTCGTTCTCCCAGCCGAACTCACCGACGCTGCCCGGCCCCCGCAGACCGCGGACCAGCTGGAAGTGCTCCAGCGCGAACTCGGGCGACTGGACCACGAACGCGAAAATCCCATTCTCGAGGTTGACCTGGCTGCGGTGTGCACGCAGCGCAGCCAGCTTCGGACCGAAGTGCGCCCGGCCGTCGATCTGGGTGGTGACCTCGTCGTCGGGAATGCCCGGCATCTCGTCCTCGATCGGCCAGACGCCCTGGTCGACCAGCCGCTGCACGGCGGAACGGGGCAGCGCCGACCAGTACACCTTCGCCACCTCCCACGGCTCCCCGAGGTCGGCGGCATAGCCCGGGTCGGCGGCGGCGGCGACAGCCGCGGCGGTGACCCGATGGGCCTGTACGTGGTCGGGGTGGCCGTAGCTGCCTCGGTCGTTGTCACTGATCACGACGTGCGGACGCTCCCTGCGCAAGATGGCCACCATGGCCCGGACGGCCTCGCCGAGGTCTGCCCTGGCGAACGCGCGCGGATCGGAGTTCTCGGGCGTGCCGGCCATGCCGCTGTCCCACCAACGGCCGGGGCCGCCCAGCCATTCGTGACGGCGTACCCCCAGCTCGGCCAGCGCAGCGGTCAGCTCGGTCTCGCGGTGCTTGCCCAGTGCCTCCGGCCCCTCGTCGCGCAGGGTGGCCAGCTCGTCGGTGACCACCTCGCCATGCTCACCCCGAGTACACGTCACCAGAAAGACCTGTCCCCCCTGCGCGGCGTACCGCGCCATGGTCGCTCCGGTCGGGATGGCTTCGTCGTCAGGATGAGCGTGTACCAGCAGCAGACGCCATGAGTCCCTCATGTACTGATCTGACCACGCCGCCCCGACACTTATTCCCAACCGCACGGTCGGAACGGCGGGAGCAGAAGGCGAAGCCCGGAAACCCACCCACCACGCGAGCAGGGGCCAAGCCTGGGCCAAGCCCCCAACTACACCCACGGTGCGAGCAGGAGCCAACCCCCCAACTACACCCACGGTGCGAGCAGGAGCCAAGCCCCCAACTACACCACCAAGGGGGCGAGGGGCGAAGCCCCAAAACCAACGCAACCGCCCCGGATGGCGAGACACCGCACCGTGGGGGGCATGGGGGGCTCGGCCCCCCAACATCATCCGGAACGACCCACGCCCGCGCGTTCCGCGAGCATGGGTCGCCCAGTCGTGGAGGTGCCGGGAATCGAACCCGGGTCCTCCGGCGCTTCACAAGGGCTTCTCCGTGCGCAGTCCGCGTTGCCTCTACTCGGATCCACCGGTCATACGGACGAGCCGGTGTGACGATCCCAGTCGCTGTTTGATGTCCCGCCCGCCCCCGCGACCGGGGCGGACAGTGAGTCCCCTAGCTGATGCCGGACACCGGAGCGGGGACGCCCCCGGGCCGACAGACGCTAGCTCTCGCTCAGGCGGCGAGGGCGAATGCGTCGCGCTTAACCTGATGGTTGGCGCTTAATGGTTTGCGACGCGTGTGGTTAACGAGTGCATCGTCGCCTTCCTCGACACGCTTCCCCTTGATCGACGACCGAAGTCGAAACCGTTCACCCCCGTGTAGTGGACAACCGAGCCAGGATAACGCAAACCAGGCGTCGCCATCTTCCCGGTTACCTCAACCGAGGCCGAGCGGCCGGATGGGAGTGCTGTGCAGCACGCGCAGGAAGTCGGCGCGAGTCGCTCGTCGGCCGCCGCCCAGCCCTGCACCGCGCGCAACTGCTCGGCATCCCGGCACGGCCAGCACCGCGACCAGCGAGGGGTGCGCGGCCAGCACCTCGACAAACACGTCCGGCCCGGTGGTCGCCACGCAGCGGACCGTGGCCGCAGTGCACAACCACGGGGATGCCGGCGTCGGCGAGCATCCCCCAGCCCGGTCAGCGGCGGGTCTGAGCCACGCCGCCATGTTCGGCTTGTGTGGGTAGACCAGCGTGCGAACCGGGTGACCCCGATCGGCCGCGGCGCCACCACCCGAGTCGGCTCATCGAACCGGTAGGTGATCGGCCAGGGGTAGCCGTAGTGCTCCACGGCCCGGGCGAAGTGGGCACACACCTTGCGCAGTGTCGGTTCCGGAAGACATGCACGTGGACGTCCACCACGGCGGGCAGACCCCAGCTCGGCCAGCCAGCGCGGCACGTCCGCGTCGCCGGTGGGTGGGACCGGAGATCGTTGCCGCACGCCGGCAGACCCGTGCCGGACTCGGGTGGGCCGGGACGGACCGGCGCACGCCTCGGTCACGCCATGCCCTTGGCCCGGCGCCCGATCGACCGCGCCATCTCCCGCTGGGCGTCGCGTTTGGCCAGGTCCTGACGCTTGTCGTAGCTCTTCTTACCCTTTGCCAGTGCTATCTCGACCTTGACCTTGCCACTGGAGAAGTACACCCTCAGTGGTACCAGGGTGAGTCCCCCCTCGCGGGTCTTGCCGATCAGCCGCTCGATCTCATCGCGGTGCAGCAGCAGCTTGCGGGTGCGCCGGGGCTCATGGTTGGTCCAGCTGCCCATCGTGTATCCGGGGATGTACATGTTGCGCAGGAAGACCTCACCGTCGTCCACCGTGGCGAACGCATCGGTCAGCGACGCCCGCCCCAGCCGCAGACTCTTTACCTCAGTACCCATCAACACGAGCCCAGCCTCATACGTGTCGATGATCGCGTAGTCGTGACGCGCCTTCCGGTTCGACACCACCACTTTCTGCCCGCTCTCCCGCACCCTCCCACCCTACGTCCGCCCCACCCCCGCTCGTCCTCCGCTCACCCAGCCCGTGTGTCGCTCACGCAGCAGCCCGGGCCGCTGCGTCGAGCCACAGAAGCTGCGTGAGCCACGGAGCCAGCACGGAGCCAGAGCTGGCCGGGGCCGGGCTAGAGGCGGACGTACATGCGGAGAGTCACATAGCCGGTTACCGAGGCGATGCCGACTCCTAGGAGGAAGAGCAAGGGGGAGACGGCGGCGATGTCGCCGTAACCAATGATCGGGATCACGCCATCACCGAAGCCGTTCGAGATCGCCTGGTCCAGGAACAGCGACTTGCCGGCGACCAGGCTGACCACCGCCAGTGCGGTACCGACCACCCCGGTGACCGCGGCTTCCAGCAGGAACGGCAGCTGGGTGTACCACCGGGTGGCGCCGACCAACCGCATCACACCGACCTCGGTCCGCCGGGAGTGCGCCGACAGCTGGACCATGTTGGAGATCAGCAGGGTGGCCGCGAGCACCTCGATCAGGGCCAGGGTGAAGACCACGTTCCGGATGGTGCGCAGGAAGCTGAACAGCCGCTCCACCACGTCACGCTGATCGGTGATCCGCGCGATGCCGACCTTCCCGGTGAGCGCCGCGCGCAGCGAGTCGGCCTGGGTCGGGTCGACCAGCTTCACCCGCAACGACGCCGGCAGCCCCTGCGGGCGGGCCAGCCCGGCCAGCGTCTGGCCCTGGAACAGCCGCTGGAACCGGGCGAAAGCCTCCTGCTGGTTCTCGTAGCGGACGTTCTGCACCAGGGGTGAGCCCTTGAGCTGGTCGCGCAGCGCGGCGCAGATGCTGCCCGAGCAGTCCGGATCGCGGGAGGAGACGTCCAACGTCAGCGACACCACGACCTCGAGCCGGTCACCGTAGATCTCCTCAGTCCGGTCGATGGTGTGCACCGCGAGCAGCCCGGTACCCAGCAGTCCCAGCGAGATGGCGGTGGTCAGCACCATCGCGATGGTCATGGTCACGTTGCGGCGCAAACCGGCCCAGACCTCGCGGAAGACTAAGTTGAACCTCATCGTCCGACCCCGTACACGCCTCGGCTCTCGTCCCGCACCACCCGGCCGTACTCCAGCTCGACCACCCGGCGACGCATCGAGTCGACGATCTGCGCGCTGTGGGTGGCCATCAGCACCGTGGTGCCGGTGCGGTTGATCCGCTCGAGCAGCAGCATGATGTCCTGGCTGGTGTCCGGGTCGAGGTTGCCGGTCGGCTCGTCGGCCAACAGCACCAGCGGCCGGTTGACGAAGGCGCGTGCCACCGCGACCCGCTGCTGCTCGCCGCCGGAGAGCTCGTTGGGCATCCGGCTGGCCTTGCCCTCCAGGCCCACCAGCTCCAGTACCTCCGGCACCACCTTGCGTATGGTGCTCGACGGTTTGCCGATCACCTCGAGGGCGAAGGCGACGTTCTCGGCAACCGACCTGTTCGGCAGCAGCCGGAAGTCCTGGAACACGCAGCCGACCCGCTGGCGCAGCCGAGGCACCCGCCGCCGAGGCAGCTTGGCCACGTTCCAGTCCGCGACGTACACGCTGCCCTTGGTCGGAACGTCCTCACGCAGCAGCAACCGCAGGAAGGTCGACTTGCCGGAGCCGGATGGACCGATCAGAAAGACGAACTCGCCCTTGCCGACGTCCACCGACACCTGGTCCAGCGCCGGACGCGTGGAGGTCCGATAGACCTTGGACACGTTCTCCAGCCGAATCACATCGGCGAGGCTACCCGGCCCGGTCGCCGCGCCCAGCGAACGACACATACGCACGCTAGATACGTGCGAAAGTGCCGTTCGCGCGCCAAGACGTACGGGCTACCGGACGGGGGAGCCCTGCTGCTGGCGCCGCCACCGGATGCCGGCCTCGATGAAGCCGTCGATCTCGCCGTCGAGCACCGCGCTGGGGTTGCCGACCTCGTGCTCGGTGCGCAGGTCCTTGACCATCTGGTACGGGTGCAGCACGTACGAGCGCATCTGGTTGCCCCAGGACGAGCCGGTGTCCTTCAGCGCGTCCATCCTGGCCTGCTCCTCCTGCCTGCGACGCTCCAGCAGCTTGGCTGAAAGCACCAGCATCGCCGAGGCCTTGTTCTGCAGCTGGGATCGCTCGTTCTGGCAGGACACCACGATGCCGGTGGGCAGGTGGGTGAGTCGAACGGCGGAGTCGGTGGTGTTCACGCCCTGCCCGCCGGGGCCCGAGGAGCGGTAGACATCGATCCGCAGCTCCTTCTCGTCGATCTCCACGTGGTCGCTGGACTCCACCACCGGGGCCACCTCGACGCCGGCGAACGAGGTCTGCCGGCGGCCCTGGTTGTCGAACGGCGAGATCCGCACCAACCGGTGGGTGCCCTGCTCGACCGAGAGCGTGCCGTAGGCGAACGGGGCGTGCACCGCGAAGGTGGCCGACTTGATGCCGGCCTCCTCGGCGTAGGAGGTGTCGTACACGTCGACGCCGTAGTTGTGCCGCTCGGCCCAGCGCAGGTACATCCGCATCAGCATCTCGGCGAAGTCGGCCGCGTCCACCCCGCCGGCCTCGGAGCGGATGGTGACCAGCGCCTCCCGCTCGTCGTACTCCCCGGAGAGCAGCGTGCGCACCTCCAGCGAACCGATGTCCTTGCGCAGCTTGAGCCGCTCGGCGTCGGCGTCGGCGAGTGCCTGCTCGCCGTCCTCGCCGGCGGTCTCGGCGGCGAGCTCGTAGAGGATCGGCAGGTCGTCGAGCCGCCGGCGGATGTCGCTGACCTGGCGCAGCTCGGCCTGCGCGCGGGAAAGCCGGCTGGTGACCGCCTGGGCCCGGTCCTGGTCGTTCCACAGGTCGGGTTGACCGGCCGCCTCGGAGAGTTCGACGATGTCGGCGCGCAACTTGTCGAGGTCCAGCACGGTCTCGATGTCGTCGAGTGTGCTGGACAGGGCTTTCAGCTCAGCCGCAACATCCAGGTTCACAACGGTCCAGCCTACGTGTCGCCGGCCGTCGCACGCACACGTGCACCCAACCCCTGGCCCGACGCCGGTTCGTCAACTGGGGCGACATATCCGTAACCCGATCGGGGCATACCGCTGGCCCGAGTCTTATACTCCCCGCGCGATCCCGGAGGGGTCGCAACTTTGGCCGGAACGAGCAGATCGGGGTGCCCATGGTCGGACCTCTGGCGGTGGGTTCGTGCTGAGATACCTGGTCCGCAAGTCCGTCGGTTGGTTGCTCATGATCGCGGTGGCCACCAACCTGACCTACTTCCTGGCCAACCTGTTCCTGGATCCCAGGGCGAACTACCTGCAGCTGAGGCCGCCTCGTACGCCGGAGCAGATCGACCGGTCGCTGGCCCAGTACGACCTGAGCCCGAGCACCCCGCTGCTGGAGCGCTGGTGGCACTGGATCAGCGGCATCGTGACGCGCTGGGACTGGGGCTCCTCACCGGTGGGGGACAGTGTCAACGGCCAGATCGCGTTCCGGATCGGGGTGAGCGCGCAGCTCGTGCTGCTGTCGGTGGTCCTGTCCACGGTCATCGGCATCGCACTCGGGGTGTACACCGCCTCGCGGCAGTACCGCCTCGCCGACCGGTTCAACCAGGGTCTGTCGATCATCACGCTCAACATCCCGATGCCCGTCGCCGGCCTGGCCGTGGTCCTGCTGGCGATTGCGGCCAACCGGTCGCTGGGCAGCACGCTGCTGTTCGTCGCGGGTGCCCAGTCCCCCACGCTCAGCGGGTTCTGGCCGCTGCTGCTGGATCGACTCCGGCACCTGGTGGCACCGACGGTCGCGTTGACCGTGATCAGCTACGCCGGTTACCACCTGCTCCAGCGCTCGCTGCTGCTCGACACCATCAACTCCGACTACGTGCGGATGGCCCGCGCCAAGGGGTTGACCCGGCAGGAGGCCATCCGCCGCCACGGACTGCGCACGGCGTTGATCCCGGTCGTCACCTCCATCGCCTTCGCCATCCCGGCGCTGTTCACCGGGGCCGTGATCACCGAAACGATCTTCGCCTGGCAGGGCATGGGGCAGTACTTCTTCCAGACGATCAGCAAGAACGACGTGCACGGCGCGGTCGCCGTTGCCGCCTTCGCCGCCGCAATGACCGCGATCGGCGCGATCCTGGCCGACATCGCCGTGGTGGCGCTCGATCCGAGAGTGCGGGTGACCAGCTGATGACGACGAAAGTCCCAGGCCTGCCGCCCTTGGTCGACGACCTTGCCTCGGCGATGATCCCGCTCGACGGGCCGGTCGGGCGCACCGCGTCTCGCGGCAAGCGCCTCACCCGGCGGCGGCTCTACCTGCGTCGGTTCCTGCGCAACCCTGGTGCGGTGGTCGGGCTGGGGATCCTGGTCCTGCTGATCGGATTCGCCCTGTTCGGCTCGCTGTTCACCCCCTACTCCCACACCGACGTCGACTTCGCGAACCTGACCTCGCCGCCGTCCCCCGAGCACGCGTTCGGCACCAACGGGGCGGGCAACGACACCTACGCCCAGGCGGTGCACGGCCTGCAGCGGTCCCTGGTCATCGCGGTGACGGTGTCGCTGCTCACCACGCTCATCTCGGCGGTGGTCGGCGCCACCGCCGCCTACCTGGGCGGCAGCGCGGAGAAGCTCATCCTGCGGATCGTGCACTTCCTGCTGGTGGTGCCCTCGTTCCTGATCCTGGCCCTGATGTCGCAGAAGGCCGGGGGCGACTGGAGGGTGCTCATCCTCGCCCTGACGGTCCTCGGCTGGATGTTCGGCGCGCGGGTGGTGTGGTCGCTGGCCACCTCGCTGCGGGAGCGGGAGTACGTGCAGGCGGCCCGGTTCATGGGCGTCGGACCGGTGCGCATCGTGTTCCGGCACCTGATCCCCAACATCGGCTCACTGCTGATCGTGTCGTTCACCCTGGGGGTGGTGGCGATCGTGCAGTCCGAGACCGCGCTGTCGTTCATCGGGTTCGGGGTGCAGCTGCCCGATGTCTCGTTGGGCACCATGCTCAGCGACGGGTCCAACACGATCACCAGCGCCCCCTGGCTGTTCTACTTCCCCGCCGGTCTGCTCACGTTGCTGACCGTCTCGATGGCGCTGATCGGTGACGGCCTGCGCGACGCTCTGGACCCGACCTCGCGGTCCGGCGGCCGGGCGTGAGCTCACCCGTCTTGTGCGTCCGCAACCTCGAGGTCTCCTTCCCGTCCGAGGCCGGGCGGGTGAACGCGGTGCGCGGCGTCGACTTCGACCTGTATCCGGGCCGGACACTGGGCATCGTAGGCGAGTCGGGCTCGGGCAAGTCGGTCACCTCGTTGGCGATGATGGGGCTGCTCCCGGAGTACGCCGCCGTGTCCGGATCGGTCACCCTGAACGGGCGTGAGCTGCTCGGACTCGACGACCGGCAGCTGTCGAAGATCCGCGGCCGAGAGCTCGGCATGATCTTCCAGGATCCGCTGTCGTCGCTCACGCCGATCTTCACCGTCGGCGCCCAGATCGTCGAGGCGCTGCAGATCCACCAGGACCTGGACCGGGACGTGGCCTGGAAGCGAGCGGTGGAACTGCTCGACCTGGTCGGGATCCCGAACGCGGGGGCGCGGGCGCGGGCGTTCCCGCACGAGTTCTCCGGCGGCATGCGCCAGCGGGTGGTGATCGCGATGGCGATCGCCAACGACCCGAAGGTCATCGTCGCCGACGAGCCGACCACCGCGCTGGACGTCACGGTGCAGGCGCAGATCCTCGAGGTGCTCACGCTCGCCCAGTCCGAGACCGGCGCCGCGCTCATCATGATCACTCACGATCTCGGCGTGGTGGCCGGCACCGCGGACGACGTGATGGTGATGTACGCCGGGCGCCCGGTGGAGAAGGCCCCGGTGGACGAGCTGTTCGCCCGACCCCGGATGCCGTACACGATCGGTCTGCTCGGCGCGATCCCCCGGGTCGATGTCGGTGAGCGGGCGCCGCTGGTGCCGATCCGGGGCAACCCGCCGCTGCTGGTCGATCTCCCGCGCGGCTGCCCGTTCGAGCCGCGTTGCCCGATCCGAATCCCCGAGTGCGTCGAGCGGGAGCCCGCGCAGCTGCCGGCGCGCGGCGGGAGTGCCGGACACACGGTTGCGTGCCTGCGCGCGGACCAGATCCAGGACGGTCGGATCGACGGCGCCGAGGTATACCCACTGCCGCCGCTGCTGCCGGTGCCAGCCGCCGCGATCCCCCGCGACCAACGCCCGCCGGTGCTGGAGCTGGTCGGGCTCAGCAAGACCTTCCCGCTGCTCAAGGGCAGTGTGCTGAAACGCCGGGTGGGCTGGGTGTATGCGGTGGCGGGCGTCGACCTGGACATCCGCGAGGGCGAGACCCTCGGCCTGGTCGGCGAGTCGGGATGCGGGAAGACCACGACCCTGATCGAGATCATGAACCTGCGTCCGCCGGCGCGGGGCAGCATCCGGGTCGGCGGGGTCGACGTCGCAAGCCTGGACGGCCGAGGCGCGGAGCGTCAGCTGCGGCGACGGCTGCAGATGGTGTTCCAGGACCCGATGGGCGCGCTGGATCCCCGGCTGACGGTCTTCGACATCCTGGCCGAGCCGCTACAGGCGGTCGGCGAGTCCGACTCCGCCACCATCGCCGCCCGCGTCTGCGAGCTCATGGAGCTGGTCGGGCTGGACCCGGCCCACGACGACCGCTTCCCCACCGCGTTCTCCGGCGGCCAGCGGCAGCGGATCGGGATCGCCAGGGCGCTGGCCACCAACCCGTCGCTGGTGGTGCTCGACGAGCCGGTGTCCGCGCTGGACGTCTCGATCCGGGCCGGCGTGATCAACCTGTTGGACGAGCTGAAGGCCAGGCTCGGGTTGTCCTACCTGTTCGTGGCGCACGATCTGTCGGTGGTCCGGCACATCTGCGACCGGGTTGCGGTGATGTACCTTGGCAAGATCGTCGAGATCGGCGCAGTGGACGAGGTGTTCGAACACCCCCAGCACCCCTACACCGAGGCGCTGCTCTCGGCCATCCCGGTGCCCGACCCGGCTCATGAGCGGACCAGGGAACGGGTCATCCTGCGCGGTGACCTGCCCAACCCGACCGACTCGTCGCCCGGCTGCCGGTTCACCAGCCGCTGCCCGCTGCACCTGACCCTCGACGAGGCCAAGCGCACCCGCTGCCGCGACGAGACGCCGGCGCTGACCGGGAGGGAGGGCGTTGACCATCAGAACGCCTGTCACTTCCGCTGAAGGTCGTTTTTCCGCAGTCCCGAGAGAGAACGGATGCCCGTCGTGAAGAAGAGCACCGCCCTTGTGGCGACCGCCGTGCTGGCGATGGCGCTGACCGCCTGCGGGGGCGCCGGATCGAACGGCGGACAGGGCGACACCGCCGCCTCGCTGGCCGCCCAGACCCAGTACAACCCGCAGCCCTACGACAACATCAAGGACGGCGGCACTTTCACCACCGCCCTTCCGGAGATCACCCCGCAGTTCAACACCTGGCAGACCGACTTCACCGCGTACACGTCCACCCTGTGGCACTGGTACAACCCGAGCTTGATCAGCTTCACCGCGGATGGGGACACGGTGTACAACCCGGACTACCTGACCGACGTCAAGCCCGAGACGGTCAACGGGAACACCAGGATCACCTACACGATCAACCCGAAGGCCACCTACAACGACGGCTCACCGATCGACTGGCGTTCGTTCGAGTCCAGCTGGAAGACCAGCAACGGCAAGGACCCGGCCTACCTGGTCGCCTCCAGCGACGGCTACGACCGGATCACCTCGGTGACCAGGGGCGTCGACGACCGGCAGGCCGTCGTCACCTTCCAGGGCATCGACGTGTGGTGGCCGGGCCTGTTCAACATCCTGCTCAACCCCAAGGCCGCCAACCCCGAGGTGTACAACAAGGGCTACATCAACAACCCGCACAACGAGTGGGGCGCGGGCCCGTACCAGGTACAGAAGTTCGACCGGCAGAACGGCACCATCATCTTTGAGCGCAACCCGAAGTGGTGGGGCAAGCGGGGCAAGCTCGACACCCGGACCTTCCTGACGTTGGAGGACTCGGCGAGCATCAACGCGTTCAAGAACGGCCAGATCGACGCCGTCGGGGTCGGCAGCAAGGACCGCTTCGCTCAGGTGCAGGGGCAGCCAGGCACCGAGATCCGCAAGGGTCCTTCGCTGCAGACCGACTTCTTCACGCTGAACGGGCAAAGCCCGATCCTGTCCGACCCTCGGGTGCGCAAGGCGATCTTCGAGGCCATCGACCGGGTGCAGATCACCAAATTCCACTTCAACGGGCTGGATTACACGACCGACCCACAAGGGTCCATGGCCCTGCTGCCCTTCCAGAAAGGCTACGCCGACACCTTCGACAAGGTGATCAAATATGACCCCGAGCAGGCCAAGAAGGACTTTGACGCGGCCGGCTGGGCGCCCGGCCCCGACGGGATCCGGGTGAAGATCGGCCAGCAGTTGAAGTTCAGCTACGTCAACACCGGTGACGACGCGGTCGGCAAGGCGGTGGCCGGCGGCACCGCGGCGATGCTGAAGAACGTCGGTGCGCTGATGGAGATTCGCCAGGTCCCGTCCTCGGACTTCTCCAAGATCGTCACGAGCAAGCAGTTCGACATGTTCTACTCGGGCATCTCGCAGGGTGATCCGTTCGGGCTGGCCTACCTCTGCCAGGTCTACTGTTCCAACACCGGGCTGATCAAGTCCGGGGTCAACGATCCCAAGAACGACGAGCTGGTCAGGTCAGTGAACACCCTGCCGACCGCCGAGGAGCAGTACGCCAAGGCCGCCGAGGCCGAGGTCGTCACCCTGAGCACCTACGGCGTCATGCCCACAGTGAACCTGCCGACGATCACCGCGGTCAAGGTCGGCCTGGCCAACTACGGCGCCGGACGCTTCTTCACCGCCAACCCGGAGGACATCGGCTGGCAGAAGTAGGGAAGGCCGGTGCACGCTGTCTGTCTCCGGGATCTCACGACTCAGGATCAGGATCTCAGGCGATGGTGAGGGCGGCGATCCGTTCGCGGTGAGCGGCGGCGGTGCCGGCGGTGCCGGCCAGCCGCTTGGCTCGTTTGTAGAACAGGTGCGCCTCGTGTTCCCAGGTGTAGCCGATGCCACCGTGGTACTGGATCATCGCACCGGTCACCTGTACCGCAATGTCGCTCGCTTTCGCCTTGGCCACAGCGACCGCCAGGTCGGCGTCAGCGGCGCTGTCATCCGCACCGGCGCAGTCCAGGGCGTGCGCGGCGTAGAGCACTGCGTGCTCGGCCATCGTGATCCCCACGTGCAGGTCGGCCATGACGTGCTTGAGCGCCTGGAACGACCCCACCGGTACGCCGAACTGTTTGCGCTCGCGGTCGTAGTCCACGGTCCGGGTCAGCGCCTCACGCGCCAGCCCGACCAGGTCGGCGGCGACCAGCACGCACGCCCGTGCGGCCAGCCCGGCGAGCACCGCGCGCGTGCTTCCTGTCAGCGGTTCGCCCACCCCGTCGGCCAGCGTCACGTCGGCCAGCCGGGTGGTGCCGTCGAAACTGCTCAGCCCACGGGTGCGGACCTCCTCTGGGCGCAGCAGCCGCAAGCCGGCGTCGTCGGCCATCACCAGGACGTCGGCCATCCGGGCGTACTCGACCGCCGTCCAGGTGTCCGCCGCCGAGGCGCGCAGCCCGAGCGCACCCACCGCGTCACCGGCACCGAGACGGGGCAGCCACTGCGCCCGCTGCGACCCCGACCCGGCCAGCCGGATGGCCTCGGCGGCTAGTACGGTGCCCCGCCACGGCCCGGGAACCACGCCGGCGCCCAGTTCGCGGGCGATCGCCTGCGCGTCCACCAGCCCGAGGCCGAGACCGTCGTGCTCCTCGGGCACCAGCACGGCCAGCCAGCCCTGCTCCCCCATCGCCCGCCACAACCCGGCGGGATGGCCGTCCCCGGACATGTCCTCGACGACGACGCGGACCGCGTCCAGGTCGAACCGGTCGTGCAGGAAGTCCCGGACCGCGCGGGCGAACTCGCGTTGGTCGTCGGTCAGTGCGAAGAACATGGCTCTCCCGCTACCTCGGCAGGCCGAGCACCCGCTCGGCGACGATGGAGCGCTGCACCTGCGACGAGCCGCCCCAGATGGTGACCGAGCGCGACCACATCGCCTGGGCATGCAGCGCAGTCAGGTCCAGCCCCGGTACCGGTTCGACGATGGTGGAGTCTGGGCCGAGCACGTCGTCGAACACCTCCCACAGCTCCTGGAACGTCTCCGACCACTGCAGCTTCGTCATCGACGCCTCGGAGCCAAGGTCACGGCCCTGCTCGACCTGGGTCAGCACGTGCATGGCGTGGTAACGCAGGCACTCCAGCTCGGTCATCACCCGGGCCAGCTTGTCGCGGAGCACCGGGTCCTGGTCGCGGCCCAGTGCCCGCGCCACCTCGACGATCTCGTCGTACTGCCGGCGGAACTCGGTGTACTGGGCGATGCCGGACGCGCCGCGCTCGAAGGACAGCAGCAGCATCGCGGTGCGCCAGCCCTCCCCGAACTCCCCCAGACACTCGGTGGCAGGCACCCGGGCGTCGGTGAAGAACACCTCGCCGAACTCGGTTGCCCCGCTCATCTGCTTGAGCGGACGGGCCTGCACGCCGGGCTGGTGCATGTCGATGAGCAGCATGGAAATACCGTGATGCCGTGAACTGCCGGGCTCGGTGCGCACCATGGTGAAGATCTTGTCGCCGTGCATGGCGTTGGTGGTCCAGACCTTCTGGCCGTTGACCAGGAAATCGTCGCCATCCCGGACGGCTTTCGTGGCGAGGGCCGCCAGATCGGAGCCGGCGCCGGGCTCGGAGAAGCCCTGACACCAGATCACCTCGTTGCGCAGCATGGGTGAGATGATCTCTTTGCGCTGGGCGTCGGTGCCGATGGCCATCACGGTGGGGGCAAGGAAGGTGAGCCCGAGAGCGTTGACCGTCTGCGGCGCGCGGGCCAGCACCAGCTCCTGGTCGTAGATCGCCTTCATACCCGCGGTGCCGCCGCGTCCGCCGTACTCGGTCGGCCACTGGATACCGGCGTACCCGGCGAGCGCCTTGTCCCGTTCCCACTCCCGGCGCAGCTCGAAGCTCTGGTCCTCGGCCAACGACGCCCAGAAGCCCGGCACCGTCCACTCGCTCGGAATGTGCCCCCGCAACCAGTCTCGCAGCTCCGCCCGGAACGCCTCCTCCTCGGCGGTGTAGCTCAGGTCTATGGCGCACCTCCCCTGGGTGAGCATCCCATACTCGTGAGTAACTTGTCCTGCCGATCAGGTCACTCCGGTCAGGGCGGGTCCGCAGCGTGGTCAGCTGGCGGCACTTCCGGCCTGCCACTGCGCCCAGGGCAGAACCCAGTCACCATAGGTGTCCCAGACCGGCAGCGGCGGCCCGCCGGAGTGAGTGATCTCCACGACGTCCCCGATCCCGAAGGTGCTGTAGAACCACGAGGCGTTGGCCGGCGCCAGGTTCACGCAGCCGTGCGAGACGTTGCTCGAGCCCTGTTGACGGACCGACCACGGCGCGGAGTGCACGAACTCCCCGTCGCTCGAGATCCGCTCGTCGAGGTCGACCTTCTCCTTGTAGTAGCCCGCCTCGCCCTTGCAGACCCCGTAGGTGCACGAGTCCATGATCACGCTAGGTCGCTTGTCGGAGACCACGTGCGGGCCCTCGTGCGACGGGTTCTTCGGTGAGCCGAGACTGATCGGCATGGTCTTGACCAACGCTCCGTTGTGCAGAATCTGCATCTGCTTGGTGCCACCATCGGCCTTGGCGACCCACGAGTCGTGGATGTGCACGGTCTCCGTGCGGTTGGCCTGCCCGAACACCTTGTTGCCGAGGTCGACACCGAAGAGGTTCGCGGCCAGCGTGATGGTGGTGCCCGGCGCCCAGTAGGAGGCGCCTCGGTAGTGCGCCTCGGTCGCCGACATCCAGTACCAGCTGCCCAGCTGTGACGGGCTCGTTGTCACCTTGAGCACCCGCTCAGCGGCGGCTTTGTCGCCAACCGGGCGGCTGAAGCGCACGACGAGGGGCTGGCCCACCCCCACGCTGCCCGAGGTGGGCGACGGGATGAAGCTGGCCACGCTCAGCTTCGCAGGGGTGAGGGTGGAGACCGCAGTGGTACTCCTGACCTCGCGCTGGTCCTCGCCGACCGCGTTGGTCGTCAGCTGGTAGTTGCCGGAGTAGGCCAGCGGAGCGCTGGAGTGCCAGGAGCGCCCGTCCGGATCCAGCGCGCCGGGCACAGCCTGGTGCGACCTGGCGTCGATGAACTGGACATCGCGCAGCACCCCGTGGGTCACCGAAACGCGCACCGGGGTCGTCGGGTTGATCGGTTCTTTCATCCCGGCCTCGGTGCCCTGGATGCTCAGCGTCCCAGCGGCAATCGTCACCTGCACCGATGGTGGCGGTGGCGGCAGCGGTGCGGCCAGCGGGTTCGTCACCGCGTCAGGGCCACGGGTCGCGGTCAGCACACCGACAGACGCGATCACCAGGCAGGCGAGGCCGAGAACAAGCGACACCCACCGATAGCGACTTTCGGTCATCGTCGAACCGCTCAACGAGATGTTCACCGCCTCCCCCGCCCTGTCAGAGTCCCACAGTGACCTTACTCAGGAGTATCGCGGAACCCTGTCACATCGTTAGCCGGACGCACCAGGGGTCGTCAACACGTAACAACTGCATCCACGGCAGCGAGCACGCCCCGCCGGTTCTTGTGGCCGACTTCGTAACCGCGTCCAGAGCGGAGTCCTCAGCCGGCGACCCGCCGCAGCTGGGCCGCGAGATGCGGCTGCATCGGCAGACCACGCAATGCCCGCTCCTCCACGTAGGCCAGGTCACCGTCGTCCAGGATGCCGTACAGCCGGGCGGCCTCGGTGGTGTCCCTGGCCGAGTCGGTACGCACCACGGCGTCGGTGCTCAGCTCCCACGAGCAGTCGCTGCTCGGGCCGCCGTAGTAAACCTCGCAGATACCGAACGCATGGGCGAGCACCACTTCGATGCCCTCGTCCGGCTGCACCCGCCACCAGCCAACCTCGCGGGCTGCGGGTGCGAGCACCTGGCCGGACGCGTTGAGCAACCACGCCCTGGCCTCGTAGTGCAGAAACTCCCGACCGTCATGGCCCCACGTAATCTGCTGCCCGTACCGGAACTGTCCGAGAAGCGAGGGGTACTCGGCTTCACCCTCGCCGCGCCACACCCCCAGCAGCGGCGACAGCGGCTGGCACTGCGGGTGCAGCTCAACGCCCAGCCACTGATTGACCCGATCCAGGTCGATCGGCAGGTCGTCGAACGCCGGCAGGTGGCCGGTGGCCCGCTCAACGTGCTCAGCGGCCTCCAAGCCACCGTCATCCGGACCGGGTTGGGAGGGATTGATCATCGTCGCTCCATATCCAGCCGGTGAACCACCAGTCGGGTGACCACCACGCAGACCGCGTTGAGGACGCTGCCATGAGACCAGTGCACGTCGCCGAGCGTAGCGCTCACGGCCCAGGCGTCCAGGACCTCATCCGGGTAGAAGGCCAGACAACCTCACATCCCAACCGAACGTGGCCGCTTCTTGGCGCCGAGCAGACGGCGTCTGCGGGCTTGTCCGAACCAGCAGGGGGTTTTGAAGTACTGAGGTCATCTCGGCTACCCGAGCACGCCTCGCCGATCGGGCTGCCTGGTCACGTCGGTTACTACACGTTTTTGCTGCCGAGGGCATGAAAGTGGCCCTCCGGAGATCATCCGGAGGGCCACTTTGCCTGTGGTAGCGGGGGTAGGACTCGAACCTACGACCTCTGGGTTATGAGTAGTGACTCGGTTGTCTCACAACGGCTCACCACTCCCCCGCCGTGCCTGCTGACCTCGCCGGCTACGGCTTCGGCGTCTCACCCCGTCGCATAGCGTGCCGACCCCTTCTGGAGCGTCTTGGTCACGGATCTGGTCACGCTGGCGGCCGCGCCCGAGCCGGAGGCGGAGGACGCGAGCCGCTGGCGCTCGGCCTCTCCCGTGTCAATGCAGAGACCTGGTTGCTTGCTGTGTCGTGCGGTGCCGCCGTGTGCCCTCTGATCTGGGCGGATGTGTCAGCTTGTGTTGTTGCACCGCGCGGGTCACCGGGGCAACGTTGCGCGGCGAACCTTGTCACCGTTATCAGACCTTGCCACCCGTTCGAGTGATCGAATCACGCGGGTTTGATCTCTTTCGTTATCATTGTTGCTGGAGTTACTCCTGTGAGGATCTCCTGGATCTTGACTGGGGGGTTTCGCGTGCCCGACATCGTCGGTATCGCTGCGGCTCGCTGTCCGGTCGTACTCGCGAGCCTTGCGGTCGCCGCGAGCGCCCAATTTCCGATTCCCGTGGCGCCGGCCGGCGGTCCGGTGGCCGTTGACGCGGTCTCGTTCACGGTTCCCGCCGCTCCACCGGGAGATCTCCCGGGAGCCGGGACAGTGCCCGCCGACTGGCCGCTCGGCGGAACCGGCTGCCAGCCGAACCAGATCCTGGACCTCAGCTTCTGGGAGCTGACGCTCCCGACCGGTTCAGGCGGGTCGCGCAGCGGATCGCCGCTGGAGATCCTCCCGCTCAACCTGGGCGGACTGCTCAATGTGCCGTGGTTCCGCAGCACGCCGGACTGCGCGGCAGTGGCCTTTCGGGCGCCGGTCACCGGCACTACCACGAAGGGATCGCACTACCCGCGCTCCGAGCTGCGCGAGCTGGCGGCGGGCGGTGAGCGGGCGTCCTGGTCGTCCACCTCCGGAACGCACTGGATGGAGGTGACCGAGGCCTTCACTGCGCTCCCGAGTGGCAAGCCGGAACTGGTCGGCGCACAGATCCACGGTTCGTCCGACGACATCACGGTGTTCCGGCTGGAGGGCTCCAACCTCTACGTCACCGACGGTAACAACCCGCACTACAAGCTGGTCACCAGCCAGTACCGGCTCGGCACCCCGTTCACGGCCACGTTCCTAGTGAGCCAGGGCGTGGTGCATGCCTTCTACAACGGCCAGCTACAGGCCACCATCCACAAGAGCTTCTCCGGGGCGTACTTCAAGGCCGGCGCGTACACGCAGGCGAACTGCAGCAACTCCCCCTGCAACCAGGACAACTACGGGGAGACCATGATCTATGACCTGAGGGTGTCTCACACCCGGGACGCCCCGTCGGGTCTGCCCGGTACGTGACACCGCGCGCTCAGGTGGCCTTGAGTCAGACAGAACGAAAGCAGCCCATTCCAAGATCTCCTGGAAGGGGCTGACCTGCGTCGGGGAGACGGGACTCGAACCCACGACCTCTTCGTCCCGAAGGGGCGGACAGGCCGCCCCGTTCCCGCTCGGCTGGTGCCGTCTCAGCTGGGAGTCCGTGTCATCGGGTGCCGGGTGGTGACGGGCGCTGCTGGGCGGTCCGCTCCGCCGGCACGCGAGGACATCTCGGCCCTGCAAGCGGTGATCGACCGTACTCAGGTCGTGGTGGCCGGGTTGGCGAGCTCCTGGATGGACGGCGCGGCGAGGATCGCGCTGTTGCCGCGTTGGAGGTTCTCGGTCATCGCGGCCATCAGGCTCTCGTACTCGCGGGGCCGTCCATGACCAGCAAGAACGCCGCGTTGGTCACAAGTCTGGTCACCGAGACGCGAAAACGGCCCCCGGGACGATGTCCCGAGAGCCGTTTGCCTGGTAGCGGGGGTAGGATTCGAACCTACGACCTCTGGGTTATGAGCCCAGCGAGCTACCGAGCTGCTCCACCCCGCGTTGCAAACACAATGTTACACGCCCCCGAACGCCCGGTGCGGCGGGGTCCCTCACAGCCACGCGAAGGGGTCCGGCCGCCCGGAGCCGGACCCTACGCAGCTCAGCGACCTGGCCCCGGCGGCGCCGGTCCGGGCGCAGCGGGTGCGGGACCCGTGTTCTTGGCCGCGTTGAACCGCTTGATCGCCTTGTCCAGGTCTGCCAGCGCGCTGCCCTGGCCGCCGAAGTCGCCGGACTGCTGGGCGGCTCGCAACCGGCTCAGCGCCCCGCTGACGTCGGTCAGCGCCGCCTGCAGCTCAGGGGATGCCCCAGCCGACGAGGCGGGCCCAACACCCGGTGAGGCCGCGGTGGTCGGTGTCGTCTGCACCCCGCCGGCCACCCCGGCGCCGAAAACCTCGTTCAGCGCCTCCTCGAGCCGAGCGCCGTAGCCGACCTTGCCCCCGTAGCCGACGAGCACCCTGGCCAGCTGCGGGAACGACGACTCCTGGTTCGCCCGCTCGATGTAGATCGGCTCCACATAGAGCAAGCCGCCGGCCACCGGGAGGGTCAGCAGGTTGCCGTACTCGATCGTGGTCTGGTTCTGCCGGAGCAGGTTGATCTCACGGCTGACGTCCGGCGAGGAGACAAACTGGTTCTGCACCTGCTGTGGACCGGGTGTCTGGGTATCGACCGGCAGTTGCAGCACACTGATCTTGCCGTAGGTGGCCGGATCGGAGCTCGCCGAGATGTACGCCGACAGGAACGGCCGGCGCAGGCTCACCAACGCACTGGTGAGCTGGAAACTGGCACCCTGCTGATTGGGCAACCCGGCCAGCACGTAGTACGGCGGCTGTGGGTTCGCATTGGGCCCGTTGTTGAGCTGCACCGTCGGGTCCGATGGCACGTCCCAGAACGCCACCGTGGAGAAGAACTCCCCAGGGTCCTTCACGTGATAGCGGGTCAGCAGCTCGCGCTGCACCTTGAACTGGTCCTCGGGATAACGGAAGTGCGCCCGCAACGCATCAGTGATCTCGCGGGCCGGCTTGACCGTGCCGGGGAATGCCTTCATCCAGGTCTTGAGCACCGGGTCGGACTCGTCGAAGGCGTACAGCGACACCGAACCGTCGTAGGCGTCGACCGTGGCCTTGACCGAGTTGCGCAGATAGCTGACGGTCTTGTCCGGCAGCCGGCGCACGCCCGCAAGGGTGTCCGCGGTGACCTCCCCCAGAGCGGTCCGCTCGGCGTAGGGGTAGTTCTCCAGCGTGGTGTAGCCATCCACGATCCAGGTGATCCGGCCGTTCACCACCGCCGGATAGGGGTCGCCGTCCAAGGTCAGCCACGGGGCCACCTGGTTGACCCGTTCGGCCGGGTCCCTGATGTACATGATCCGGGAGTTGTCGTTGATCGAGCCGTTGAACAGGATGTTCCGCTCGCCGTAGGACAGCGCGAAGGCCAGCCGGTTGAACAGGTTGCCGATCGAGACCCCACCGGTCCCGTCGTAGGTGACGTTGGAGGCGTCCGTGTCATACTCCCGGGCGGGCCCACCCGCGGCACCCACGATCGAGTAGTCGGAGTTCTTCTCGCCGTAGTAGATCCGGGGCTGGGTCACCGGGATGTCGCCCTTGGTGCTCACGTCGCTGACGGTGAAGTTCGGGTAGCCGCCCTGGCCGCCGTTCTCGTCAAGGGCTGAGTTGACCTGGTTGGCCGGCGCGGCGACGAACCCGTTGCCGTGGGTGTAGACCAGATGCCGGTTGATCCAGTCGTTCTGGTTGCCGGTCAACGCCCCGCTGTCCAGCTCACGCGCCGCCACCACGTAGTCCTGGGTGCGGCCATTGACCGTGTACCGGTCGATGTCGAGCTTCTCCGGGAAGCCGTAGAAGTTCTTCCGCTGCTCGAGCTGGGTGAACGTCTTGGCCAGTCGGCTGGGGTCCAGCAGCCGCAGGTTGGTCAAGGTCGGGGTGTCCGCCCGGACCTGGGGCAGGCTGGCGTCCGAGCGGCCGGAGTAGTCCTGGTAGCTGACTCGATCCTGGGTCAGCCCGTAGGCCTGCTGGGTGGCCGCGATGTTGCGCTCGATCGGCACCCGTTCCTTCTCGTTGGCGTTCGGCTTGACCACGAACTGTTCCAGCACCGCCGGCCAGGCAGCGCCGACCAGCACACTGGACAGCACCAGCAACGCGATCGCGATGGAGGGCAGCTGCAGGTTCTGCCGGAACACCGCCGCGAAGAAGGCCGCCGCGCAGATCAGCGAGATGAACAGCAGGATCAGCTTGGCCGGAAGCACCGCGTTGAGGTCGGTGTAGCTGGCACCGGTGAACACTTTGTCGGTGGTGTGGTCGAGCAGCAGGTAGTACCGGTCCAACCAGTAGGCGACGGCCTTGAGCAGCACGAAGATGCCGGCCAACACTGCCAGCTGGGCCCGTGCGGCCACCGAGATCTGACCGGCCCGCCCGGTCAGCCGCACTCCACCGAAGAGATAGTGGGTGGCCAGCGACAGCAAGAAGCACAGGGCCACCGCGACGAAGACCAGGTCCAGCACCCACCGGTAGAACGGCAGCTCGAAGGCGTAGAAGCTGAGGTCGATGTTGAAGACCGGGTCGAGCACCCCGAACCGGGTGCTGTTGATGAACGTCTGCACGGTCTCCCAGTCGCCCTGGGCGGCCAGACCGGCGATCAGACCGATGCCCAACGGGATCCCGACGGCGAACACCCGCAGCCGCTGGATGATCAGGGTGCGGTACCGGGCGATGGGATCCTCCGGGCCGCTGACCGGTACGAACACCGGCCGGGACCGGAACGCCACCGCCAGCGTGGCGGCGATCATCGCCGCGAACACCAGCGCGACCAACACGAACTGCAACACCCGGGTCAACACGACGGTGTTGAACACGCCCCGGTAGCCCACCTCACCGAACCACAACCAGGTGACGTAGTAGTCCAGCATCCGGGAACCCAGGAGCAGACAGACCAGCACCACCCCGCCGGCAATAAGCAGTATCCGGGTCCGCCGGGAAAGCGCGGCCGTCCCGGTCGGGTGCGGCATCGCCACGAGGCACGCTCCAGTGTTTCGTATGGTGCGGAAGAGCCGCGGGTGCTCGCGCCTGGCGCGAGCTGGCACAGCCCACCACAGTCGGTACACCGTGAACTCTAGAGAGCCCCGTACAAGTTCCCGCGCCGGATGGGAGGATGTCGGCGATGAACCACTCGACCGAACAGCCATCCGACTGGTCCTCGACACTTCCCGGGGTGGTGCGGGAGGTCGAGGACTTCCTCGCCGGCTTCGGCTGGGACCAGCCCCCGCAGCTGTTCGCCCTGGTCCCGACCGCTGACCTGCTCGCGGCCGAACCAGGTTTGGCCAGCTCGCTGCCCGAGGGTGGCGGGCTGACACCGGTCGCACAGGATCCCCTCGACGACACCGACGTGGCCGCCGCTCTCGAAGAGATCTGCTGGCCCGATGGAGTCAGCGGCTGCGCGTTCACCCAGGACATCGTGGTGCTGCCACCGGCAGCGGAGGCCGAGCTGGACGACGCCGTGGCCGCCGCCGACGCCCGACCTGAGGCCGAGCTGGACCAGGTCGCGGTCCGGTTCGCGCACAGCCACCCGTACCGGCGGGAGGCCAGGCTGGTGGTGGGCGTGCTGCGCTCGGGCGGCTACTGCTGCCTGCTGCGGGTGCGCGGAGTGGCAGACCAACCCGACGAGTTCGTCGAACACCCTGATCTGGCGCCCAACATGGTCACCGCGCTGATGCGAACCCTGGAGAGTTGATCCGGCGCCCTGGGAAAGTCAGCGCGTCAGGGCCCGCAGGTACAGCTCGGTGATCGAGCGCTGGATCAGGCGGGACACCGGCGCCCCGAGCCGCACGTACCAGGTGCCCGGCCTGGAGAACGCCCGGATCTCGAACCAGACGTCGCCGCGTGCGTCGCTGGACACCACGAACGACTCCTCACCGCACTCGGGGTGTCCGGGCAGCGTCCCGTAGGCGAAGCCGACCCGGTCGGCCTCGTCAACCGTCCAGATCACCCGGCACCGCGCGACGATCCTCGCCGGCCGACTCCGAGCCCGATGAACACCGTCAAACCCTCCGACGGCGGCGTATCCGGCGGGTAAAGGATCGCGCCGCACTTGCGCTGCATCGCCCAGTCGAACAGCCCCGGCGCGCGCCCTCGAACACGCCCGGGCCGTGGCCGGGCTTCTTGAACGCGATCGCCTTCAAGCGGGGGGCCCCGGGTTCGGCGGACCAGGTGCCAGGATTCTTGGAAGTTTTTCCGCCGGAGATGCAAGCATAAGGCGTCCAGGCTCCCGACGTGGCTGAATTCTTAGCCCGCACGCAGAGAGCCTAAAGTAAGAGGTCCGCGAACAACGATAAAAGCCGCTTGAAGTAGGACCAACGTCACGACCACCCGAGTTATTCGAACCCTACGCGAATGAGCCATTCGAAGTTCCCACGCCCGTTCTTTGGTGGACCGCGTCCGCACAAAGAGTACCTCCAGACTCGGGCGCCTGGCGACCTCCTACGGATCACTCATCCAGGTGGGTCGCCGGGGCTGGCTGTGAGCCGCCGTAGTTGTGACCAGGGACGATTCCAAACTGCTCGACTCAACAGCTGGGCACAGGTCTGCCCTGCTTCAGCGCCAGCAAGGAGTCGACCGCCTCGGCGAGTGTGTTCACCTTGATCAGCCTAAGGCCGTCCGGAGCATGCGCTGCGGCCTCATCGCAGTTTCCCGCTGGCACCAGGAACACTGTGGCACCGTCGTGCCGGGCACCAATCATCTTCCACCTGATGCCACCGATACGGCCAATTGCGCCGGTCGGGTAGATCTCCCCGGTGCCCGCGATGAGCCTTCCGCCGGCCAGGTCGTCCGGGGTGATCTTGTCGATCACAGCCAAGGCGAAAAGTAGTCCGGCCGACGGACCTCCGACGTCGTCCAGGTTGATCACGATCTGGTTCGGATCCAGGGGACGGCCCTCAGGGATGATGCCCAT
Source organism: Actinomycetota bacterium (assembly GCA_030852965.1). Classification (GTDB taxonomy): domain Bacteria; phylum Actinomycetota; class Actinomycetes; order Mycobacteriales; family Pseudonocardiaceae; genus Pseudonocardia. Next base: position 30,170 of record JALYVZ010000015.1, read on the forward strand.
GAACCCCTGGGGTCCGTCGGCCCGAGAGCCCACCTTGACCGTGCCCGGCACCGCCCCCGCATCCCCACGCTGGAACACGACCGGGACCTCGTCACCCGGCCGAGTGGCGGTGAGGATCTGTCGGACCTGCTCCGGAGAGGTGACATCCTGGCCCTTCACCCTGAGCAGCTGATCGCCCTCCTTGAGTAATCCGGCCGCCGGCGCGCCGGCATCCACCGGGCCGACAACCACCTTGACCGGCTCTTTCAGGTAGCTCAGCGCGGCAACCTCGGCGTTGTTCTCCGACTCGTTGAACTTGGCGGTGTTGTCCTGTTGGACCTGCTGGCTGGTCTTTTCCGGCGGGAAGATTGCATCGCGCGGCACCAGCTGTTCGTGAGGGTCCAACCAAGACTTCAGAACACTCAGAACCTTGAGACCGTCGATCACATTGACTGTGGTCATCTGCAGGTGGCCAGTGGTCGGGTAAACCGGACGACCGGACACCGTCACCACCCCATTCCCGAGGGTGTCGTAGGTCGGGCCCGGCGCCAACGCCACCAGAGGCACCGGAACTGCGCCGGCAACCAACCCCGCCACCAGCAAGACGAGCAGGCCGATCATGAAGGTCTGGGAGCGACGACTCACGAGGGTTCGCTCGCTGCGCTTGTTCATGTGTGCAACCGGCCGGAAGATCCGTGGAACATTCGGTCAGCCTACGGCTGAGCAGCCCAGCCTCCTGCGCCGCCGCCGCGTACGGTGGACCCATGAGCGACACCCCATTCGGATTCGGGCCGGCCGACCGCGACAAGGACCGCGATCGCGACTCCGGAGGCAGCGAGTCCGAAGGCAGCGAGTCCGGAGGCCACGACTCTGGAGGGCGCGAGTCGAGCGGACCGCTGGGCTTCGGGATCGGCGGCGGCATCCCGGGGATGCCCGATGGCTTCATGATGCCGGGGATGGCCGGCGGTCCCGGGGGTTCCGGCGGCTTCGACATGGGGCAGCTCGGCCAGATGCTCAGCCAGCTCGGGCAGATGCTGAGCAACGCGGGCACCTCGAGCGGACCGGTCAACTACGACCTGGCCAAACAGATCGCCACCCAGCAGCTGACCAGCTCATCGCGCCCCACCGCGGAGCAGCGCAAGGCCGTCACCGACAGCGTCAGGTTGGCGGAGCTGTGGCTCGATCCGGCCACCTCGTTCCCCACCGGCACCCGCGAGGTGCTCGCGTGGTCGCCGAAGGAGTGGGTCGACGCCAGCATGCCCACCTGGCAGCGACTGTGCGACCCGGTCGCGCGGCGGGTGTCCACGGCCTGGGTGGAGGGTCTGCCCGAGGAGGCCAGGCCGGTCGCGGGTCCGATGATGGCGATGTTCGGGCAGATGGGCGGGCTTGCCTTCGGCTCGCAGCTGGGCAGCGGGCTCGGTCAGCTGGCCACCGAGGTGCTCACGTCCACCGACATCGGGCTGCCCCTCGGCCCGGAGGGCGCCGCGGCGCTGCTGCCGGCCGCGATCGAGAGGTTCACCACCGGACTGGACCGCCCGGCCAGCGAGGTCATGGTGTACCTGGCCGCGCGGGAAGCCGCGCATCACCGGCTGTTCGCCGGGGTTCCCTGGCTGCGTGGACGGCTGCTCGCCGCCGTCGAGGAGTACGCCCGGGACATCCGGGTCGACACCTCACGCATCGAGCAGCTGGCCCAGCAGATCGACCCGTCCGATCCGAAGGCGCTGGAGGAGGCGATGCGCTCCGGTTTGTTCGAGCCGCAGACAAGTCCAGAACAGCAGGCCACGTTGGGCCGGCTGGAGACGCTGTTGGCGCTGATCGAGGGCTGGGTCGATGTCGTGGTGACCGCGGCGGTCAGCGAGCGGCTGCCGGGCGCGGGAGCGTTGGGCGAGACGTTGCGACGCCGGCGTGCCTCCGGCGGTCCGGCCGAGCAGACCTTTGCCACCCTGGTCGGTCTGGAGCTGCGACCACGGCGGCTGCGAGCGGCGGTCGAGCTCTGGCAGTCGGTCACCGCCGAGCGCGGCATTGTCGGTCGCGACGAGGTGTGGGCGCACCCCGACCTGATCCCCAGCTCCGAAGACCTGGACGATCCGGCCGGCTTCGCCTACCGGGTGCACAGCGACGACACCGACCCGATCGCAGAGCTGGAACGCACCGAGCGCGAGGAGCAAGCCCGCCAGGATCCGGGGTCCGCCACCGAGGAGACCCCGTCCGACCACTCGGAGCAGGGCAAAGAACCAGGCTCGGGCTGAACCCGCGCACGTTGTCCCCAGGTTTGTCCACGGGTCCATCGGTAGCTGGGGACAGCGCCATGCACCCGGTCCGGCGAGCTGCCACGATCGCACCATGACATACGCCGGTCCGCGTTCGCTGCGCCCACGCCCGCATCACCCAGTACTTCGACGCTCCGCCGACGCGTTGCAGTTCGGCGTCGGGCCGGGCGGCTCGGTCGAGGTCAGTGGGGGTGGTCCGGCGTTGCGCCGGTTGTTGCTGCGGTGGCACGGCGGCCAACCGGTGCACGAGGTGGTGGAGCACGCGATCGCCGACGGTGTCGAGGAACCGCTGGTGCATTCCGTGCTTGCCCAGCTGCGTGCGGCTGGCGCACTCGTCGACGCGGCCGATCAGGATCGAGTGCTCGCCGCCCGCGCCGCCGCCACCGTGCTGGTCGCCGGGGAGGGCCCGCTGCTGGCCGGGGTGGCAAGCACGTTGGCGGCCTCGGGGATCGGGACGTTGGGGGTCGCGGCATCCGGCACTGTGGTCGCCGACGACGTGGGCACGTTCACCGCCGCGGAC
>JALYVZ010000343.1 GCA_030852965.1 Actinomycetota bacterium
CCGCTGGGCCTCGGGCGCAGTGTGCTGGCCGATCCGACAGGTACGGTGCGGGCCCGGCTGGGCAGCGAGCCCGGCCTGCTGATCGCCGAGATCGACACTGACGTGGCTGCCGAGGTCCGGGCGCGGGTGCCGATCCTCGGCGGCCCCTGAGCGCCGCGGTCCGCACGACACGCCTAGAACGGCGGCTCGTCGTCCACCGGCGGCAGCCGGCGCAGCGCCGATCCGTTCCCGGCCACCGCCCACGCTCCCACCGGCTCCCCCGCGCTTTCCGAGAGCCGGGTGGCCCAGGCCGGGAACGGGAACTCCACCGCCAGCGGCACCGGGATCTCCGGCTGGCTCACGAACATCGTCCCGGGCCGGGCGATCGTCGCCCGCCCGCGCTGGGTGGCCGGCAGGAAGCCGTACTCCGGACGGCCGGCCTCCGCCGGGTCGAGCCGCCCGACCACCTTGATCGACGAGTTCGCCACGATCCGCCGCTCCACCTCGCTGGCGGTCTGCTGGGCGCCGATCAGGATGATGCCCAGCGACCGGCCCCGCTCGGCGATGTCCAGCAGCACCTCCTTGATCGGGCTGGTGCCCTCCCTCGGGGCGTACTTGTTCAACTCGTCGATCATGGTGAACAGCAGCCCACCCGGCCCGGCGGCCTCCTTGCGAGCGGTCTCGGCGGCCAGCACCACGCCGACCACGAACCGTTGTGCCCGCTGCGGGAGGTTGTGCAGGTCGACGACCGTGACCTGCTGCCCCTCGGTGCTGATCCGCCGTCCGGGAGAGTCGGGCAGGTCACCGCGAACGATCGTGCGCAGCGACTTCAGGCTGGACCGCAGCCGGCGCAGGAAGGCGTTGATCGTGCCGGTGCCGGTGACCGGGCCGGCCCACGGCGCGCGCACGCTCGCGTCCTCGTTGGTGAGCTTCTCGGACACGAACTCGACCAGCTGCGGGTAGCTGCGCAGCAGCCGCCCCTCGACGCTCACCGCGCCGTCGGTGCCGGCGGCCATGGCGTCCAGCCGCAGCCGGGTGGCCACCTGGTGGATCACCGAGGTGTACTGGTTGCGTTCGTCCTCGGCGTCGGCGAACGCGTAACGCAACAACTCCTCGGCGCAGAACTCGCGCAGCGTCCACCAGAACGGGCTGATCCCGCTGGTCCGCCCGCTCACGTGCGGCCGCCCGCTCAGGTCGTCCGGGGTCGGCGGGGCGAAGAAACCCACCGAGGCGAACGGCTCGGCCGGCAGCCCGAGCTTCGCGTACGCCTCCCGCAGCGCGGGTCCCTCGTCGGAGTCGGTGAGCCGACGATTGGCGTGGTCGAGGAACAGCAGATCCTCGCCCTTGACGCTGAACACCAGCGCCTTCGCGTTCACCGCCTTGTTCCCCAGTGCCCCACTTCGGAAGATCGAGTGCAGCAGGAACAACGCAAAGCTGGTCTTGGTGGCCACCCCGGACACGCCGCTGATCGAGACGTGCCCGCCCCGAGTGCCGTCCAGGAACTCCAGGTTCAGATAGATCGGCTCGCCGTCGCGGCCGCAACCCACCGCCACCTTGCTGTGCATCCGGTCGAAGTACAGCGCCTGCGCACGTTCCGCACCGGTGGCCCGACGCACCGGCTCCCCCGGTCGCGGCGGCACGTAGCACTCCGGGTCAACCCGAGTGGTGGCCACCTCGGCGATCTCCTGCACCTGCGCCGGCAGCACCCCGTCGCTGATCAGGAACGCGTCGGAGGCGAAGCTGGCGCCCTCGTACCGGGCCCGCACCTGGGTGACCACCCCGGAGGTCAGCACCGGCCCGACGCCGGGCACCGCCCGCACGGTGACCACCACGTCGTCGAGCTGGAGATACTGGTCAGGCGCGAGGGCCACGGTGAACTGGAGCGGGGTGGAGTCCTCTGTCCCGGCCACCAGGCCCACCGGGTTCACCGCGTTGTCCGGCATTCGCCATTGCTATCACGGCACCCCCGGGCCGCCCCCGCCGGCTCTTGAACGCCGGCGGTCCGGATGCCAGGATTCCCCTCCCAGCGAGCCGCTCGGGCCGCCGCGACCCGGAGGTCACGATGGCAGCAGCTCGTAACGAGTTCGATGAAGAGTCGTTCCAGGCCTGGTACGGCCGCTGGGCGCCGATACAACCTGCGGGGGTGGCCCGGCTCCTCGCCGGTTCGGGCGTCCGCTGGTGGATCGCCGGCGGCCGAGCCGCACGAGTCGGCGCGTCACCGCGTCGGCACGAAGACACCGACGTCGCTTTCCTGCTAGCCGACCTGCCCGCGCTGCGCGACCACCTGTCTCAGTGGCACCTGTGGGAAGTCGGCGGCGGAACACTTCGTCCGCTGCTGCCCGAAGACCAGCTCGCCGCCGACCGGACGCAGCTGTGGTTGCGGCGCGACGCCCAGCACCCATGGGAACTCGATCTGCTCGTCGACCGCTCCGAGGACGAGTGGGTATACAAGCCTGACGACCGGGTGCGGCTGCCGTGGGACCGCGCGCTGCATACGGTCGACGACATCACCTACCTGCGTCCGGAGGTGGCGCTGCTCTACAAGGCAGGCAAGGATCGTCCCAAGGACCGCGCGGACCTCGCGGACCTCGCGGCAGCCAGCCTCGACCCCACAGCCCGCGCCTGGCTGGTCGACACCCTGCACCAACTCGGCCACGACACTTGGGCGCGACAGGCCGCCCAACGATGATCGGAGTCCCTGCGGGGCAACCGCCGCCCAGCCCGGTAGCCTCTGGTGCGCCGGGGCGGTAGCTCGTCAGAGCAGCGTCCGTTAGGCGGGGATGTCGAGCCTGCGATCGGGAGACGACATGGCGACTTTCTGGGGGTCCGTGGACACCCGCCGTCTGGCGGCGGTGTGTGATCGTTACGGCATCGCTGCGCTGCATGTATTCGGCTCGGCCGCCCGAGACGAGGACACGCCCGGCAGCGACATAGACCTGTTGTACGAACTGCTGCCCGGTACCCGCCTGGGATGGGAAATCGACGACTTGGCCGACGAGTTGTCCGACCTCTTCGGCCGCACTGTCGATCTCGTGGCGCGCCGGGCGATCAACCTCCGTCTACGAGAAGCAATCCTGCACGACGCGAGGCCGCTGTATGCGGCGTGACCAGCTGCTGATCGCCGAGATGGTCGAGGCCGCGGAACGCGCGATCTCCCTGGTCGGTGAGCTGACGATCGAGGAACTGGAGAACGATCAACTGCGCCACGAGGCGTTGCTCTGGAGCTTCACGGTTGCTCGGTGAGGCAGCAGCAGCTGTCTCGGCCGCGTTGAAGGCGGAGCACCCGGAGATCCCATGGCGTCATCCTGTTCGGCTGCGCAACCGGGTGGTGCACGGATACTGGTCGATCGACTTCACGATTCTGCACACCACCGCGAACGATCAGCTCGGAGCCCTCGTGACACAGCTGAGGAAGCTGCTCGACGGGCAATGACAGGCGGTAGGTGTGGTGCACGCTCGCATGGTGAAGGCCCCGGTAACCTGTGCCACATCGGGGCGGTAGCTCAGCTGGTCAGAGCAGCGGACTCATAATCCGTCAGGTCGTGGGTTCGAGCCCCACCCGCCCCACTTAGCGCCACATAGTCCCAGCTCAGCGCGACCTGTCGGTACCGTCGGCTAGACTTCCGTGATTCAACTACACGGAAACGACGCGGAAACTCGTCGAGTTGAGGTTCAGACAGATGGCGCGACCACCGCTGGCAATGGGCACGCATGGCAGCATCACAGTGAACAAGCCTGCGGGCGAGACGAGCTACATCGCGCGGTGCCGCTTCCGTGACTTCGACGGGATCACCCGCACGGTGGCGCGTCGTGCACCGACCAAGACCAAGGCGCTGACCGCGCTCCAGGACGAGATCCGGTCCCGCGCCGGGACACCCGCGTCTCCCCTCCGGCCGCATCACAAGTTCGAGCGGGCTGCGGAGATGTGGCTGGCCAAACTTGACGCCCAGGTCGCCGAGGGCACCCGAGCGGTGACTACGGCCGATACCTATCGCCAGCGGCTCAACTCGGTCGTCCTGCCCGTGATGGGCCAGTGGCGGCTGAATGAGTGCACGGTGCCACAGGTCGACACCTTGTTCACTGGGCTGACGGCCACGCAAGGCGCCCAGTCCCGCAAGACGGTCCGCACGGTGCTATCCCTGATCTTCCGGCTCGCGGTGCAACACGAAGCGATGCCCGACAACCCGGTCCGGCACCTCGACCCCATTGAGGCCGGCTCCAGGACCTGAGTTCCGCAGCTAATCGTGGTTCCTGGTACACATCCGGCCGGAAGGTGCAGCTCAGGAGGGGTTGGCCTGACGCCACGACCGGGAACTCATAGTACACGAATTGTGCCATGTGGTTGCTTGAG
>JALYVZ010000344.1 GCA_030852965.1 Actinomycetota bacterium
CAGCACGGTGCCTCGGCCGACCCCGGGAGCACAGTCCACCCGCAGCGTCATCGGCTCGGTGCGCAGCGTGCCAGGCAGGACGGCCTCCAGGACCGCGACCGCGTCGTGCAGGGCGACCCCGTCGATGCCGTGAACGCGGCGGTAGCGGGCCCGGTAGTGCTCGATGATGCCGGCCAGGGCGGTACAGCGTGACCCGCCGGCGGCCAGCTCGTCGAGCCAGCGGCCGTCCACCGAGCAGCCCATGGTCAGCTCCAGTGGCACCAGGGTCAACGGCACCGGCTCCTCGGCGAGCACCCGGTGTGCGGCCTCCGGGTCGCAGTGCACGTTGAACTCGGCCGTTGCGGTGGTGTTGCCCCCGGTCAGCGCCCCGCCCATGGCGACGATCCGGCCGATCTTCGGCCGCAGGTCGGGGTGCACCGCGAGCAGCAGCGCGATGTTGGTCAGCGGGCCGATCGGGGCGATGGTGACCGGGGCCTCGGCGGCGCGGAGCACGTCGGCCAACAGCGCCACCGCACCACGGGAGTCCAGCGGTCCCGGCGACGGCAACGACGTGGCTCGCCCGCCGAGCCCGTCCACCGCGTGCCAGTCGTCGGCGCGCATGGCCTGCGGGTGCACCAGCGGGCGGTCGGCCCCGGCTGCCACGGAGATGTCGGAACGACCTGCGAGTGCCAGCAGCCGGCGCGCGTTGGACGCGGCCGTGTCCAGTCCGACGTTGCCGAACACGCAGGTCACGGCCTGTACCTCGACCTCGGGGCTGGCCAGCGCGAGCAACAGCGCGACCGCGTCGTCCACCCCTGGGTCGGTATCGATCACCAGTGGCACCGGCACCCGGTCAGCTTCGCACGTCGGCGGCGAGGTGAGTGTGCGGCGCATATGCCACGGATTAGGCTCACCGGCCGTGACAAGCATGTGGGGCGCACCGGTGCGGACCCGATGGGCGGCCTGGCGGCAGACCCGCCGCGATCCTCGGCAGGCCAAGTTTCTGACCGTGGCGTCGTTGCGTTGGGTGGTCCGCAACCGGGCCTGGACGCCGTGGTACCTGGTGCGCTACGCGCGGCTGCTGCGGTTCCGGCTGGCCAACCCGCACGTGTTGCTGCGCGGGATGGTGTTCCTTGGCCGCAACGTCGAGCTGCACGCCCGCCCCGGCTACGGCCGGCTGGAGATCGGGGCTTTCGTGCACATCGGCGACGGAAACTGCCTGCGCTGCCACGAGGGGTCGTTGCGCATCGGCGACAAGGTGGTGATGGGGCGGGCGAACACCATCAACTGCTACCTGGACATCGAACTGGGCGCCGCGACGCTGGTCGCCGACTGGGTGTACATCTGCGACTTCGACCACGTGATCAGCGACATCCACCTGCCGATCAAGGACCAGGGGATCGTCAAGACGCCGGTGCGGATCGGGCCGGACTGCTGGGTCGGCACGAAGGTTTCGGTGCTGCGTGGCACCCGGATCGGCCGGGGCTGCGTGCTGGGTTCGCATGCGGTCGTCCGGGGCGACGTGCCCGACTACGCGATCGCCGTCGGGTCCCCGGCCCGGGTGGTGCGCAACCGGTTGGACGACTACGAGGCGGACGCCGAGCGCCGGGCCGCACTGGCCGACATCGCCCGCAAAACCGCACACGCCGTCCAGAAGTCCCTGGGCGGCTCTCCGGGCGAATGAGCGCTCTCATTCGCCCGGAGAGCCGCCGTCAGGGTGAACGAGCAGGCTCATTGCCCCGTTGGGCGGAGGGTAGGCGGGGCCGAAGGCGTTGCCGGTGGGGATCTTGGGGCGGCCGGTTGGGACCGAGGGGCGGCGTCTCGTGCGGGCGTAGACCGCGGCGGTGGATGCCGCGATTCGGTCCCAGTTGAACTCGCGGGCCAGCCGCGACCGCGCCGTCTCGGCCCGGGTCGCCGCCGCTGCCGGGTCCGCCAGCACGGCGGCCACGGCGGCGGCGAGTCCGGGCACGTCGCCGGGGGCGAAGGACACCCCGGTGACGCCGTCCCGCACCACCTCACCGAGCCCGCCAGCGGTTGAGGCCACCAGCGGGGCGCCGGCCGCCGCGGTCTCCAACGCGACCATGCCGAACGGCTCGTACCGGCTGGGCAGTACCACCGCGCGCACGGCGGCCAGTACGGCGGCCAATGCGCGGTCCGGCAGGTGTCCGAGCATCCGCACCGACCGCCGTACCCGGTTGGTCCTGGCCTGCTCGAGCAGGAAGTCCTCCTGGGTGCCTTGCCCGGCCACCAGGAGCTGGGTACCGGGGAACGCCTGCCGGATTCGGGGTAGCGCGGCAATCAGGTCGTGCACGCCTTTCTCGTACTCCAGCCGGCCGAAGTACAGCAACAGCGGGGCGCCGTTCGGGGCGTACGCCGTACGGACCGCGTCGACCTCGGCTGGTGACACCTGCCAGAGCCGGGGCTCGATGCCGTTGTGCAGCACGGTGATCTCGGACTCGTCGCGGTCGAACAAACCGGCGGCTTCGACCCGCATGGCCTCCGAACAGGTGATCAGCGCGTCGGCCCGCTGCGCCAACCACCACTCCACGGAGTGCACCTGCCGGCTGATCGTGCTGGAGAGCCAGCCGGCGTGCCGGCCGGCCTCGGTGGCGTGCAGGGTGGCTACCAGCGGTACGTCCAGCAGGTCGGCGAGCGCGATGGCGGCGTGTGCCACCAACCAGTCGTGTGCGTGCACCACGTCCGGCCGCCACCTTGATCCGGCGGCGTCCAACCAGCTCGGCAGCGCGCGGATCATCGCGTGGCTCATCGCCAGCGTCCAGGCCACCAAGTCGCGTTCGAACTCCAGGTGTGGGGGGTCCTCGGCCACCCGCAGTACGCGGACCCGTTCCAGCGTCTCGTCGACGGTGGGGTGGGTGGCGGCATCGCTGCCAGCGGGCTGACGGGACAGCACCCGCACGTCGTGGCCGGCGGCGGCGAGCCGGCGGGCCAGCGCGTGCACGTGCCGCCCGAGCCCACCCACCACCACCGGTGGGTACTCCCAGGACACGATCAGCACGCGCATTCGATCAACTTACCGGCCACTGAGCACGGAACTGCCGGCAGCATGCGCCGAGTCGCGCACCGAATCCAGAACCCGACCAGAATCCGCAGCCGGAACGACGGCCGCCAGCCCTCGGGCGTCCAGCTGGCCGAACAGGGTGTCCCGGCGGTCCAGCTCAGCCACCAGTCGGGCCGCCTCGGTCGCCCGTCCGGCGGTCAGCAGAGCCGCCAGCTCCGCTACCTCGGCCGCGTGTGAACGGGTCCTGGCCAGCGCGTAGTCGGCGGCCGAGTCCTTGGTGACCATGAACGCCCAGTCGCTGGACAGCGCCAGCAGCGCCTGCCGGGCCAGTCTGTCCAGTCCTGGACTCCGTCCGGCGCTCGGCGGTGCTGGGCCGCTCACCGCCGAGTCCACCGCGCGCAGCAGGTCGCGCTGAACGTCCCGGCCACTCGCCACCAGCGGTGCGACCCGCTCCCCGTCCCACACCCGCCAGTCCTTGCCCGACCCCCAGGACGACGCCGGCAGCACGACCGGCCCGCCCAGCCCGCCGGCCTCCAGCGCGCCACCCAGCGTGCTCACCCGCACCCCGACCTCCGGCAGTGCGCGGAGCACCTCGGCCAACCAGTCCGGGCCCTCGAACCACCAGTGTCCGAACAGCTCGGTGTCGTAGGCGGCCACCACCAGCGCCGGCCGACCGTGCTCGGCGGCCAGCTCGGTAAGCCGGTTGCGCACGACCCGCACGAAGTCGGCGGCGTCTCGGCGGACCGCGGCCGCCGCCAGGTCCGCGTCGTATGGTTTCTTGTGGAACGAGGGCACGCCGCGCCCGGTGACCCTGGCCGGCTTCAGTCCGGACTGGTGGTCGTAGGTGTGAAAATCCCGGTAGGCCCGGCCGCCGGGGTAACCCGAGCGGGGGGACCACACCCGGTAGGTGACCGGCAGGTCGCGCCCGAAGCAGACGACGTCGGAGTCACCGACGGTGCGGGCGAACGCGGTGTCGCCACGCAGCGCCGGGCCGTCCACCAGGAACCTGTCGACGCCGGCCGCGGCGTAACCCTCCTCCATACCTGGCGCGTAGCCGCATTCCGGGGCCCAGATGCCCGCCGGCCGCGAGCCCAGCCGGCGCTGGGTGTCGGACAACCCGACGTCCAGAGCGAACGCCCGCACCCGTTCGCCCAGCAGCGGTTGGAACGGGTGGGTGGCGGGGCCGCTCAGCAGCTCGATGACGCCGTCATCGACCAGCGGGCGCAGCACCGCAGACCCGCCGTGTCGCCAGCGGGCCTCGAAGTCGACCAGTGCGGCAGTGGCCCGCCGGTGCTCGTCGGCGGCCACCCGTCCCAGTGG
>JALYVZ010000097.1 GCA_030852965.1 Actinomycetota bacterium
GGTGCAGACCGGCATGAGCGCGGTGCTGGGCGGCGAGCCCGACGACGTGCTCGCACGGCTCGCGGAGCTCGGGCTGGACCCGGCAAACCGCAACGGCGCCGGCCAGATCGTCGCGGCCGGCGAGCTGACGGCGCTCGAGCGGCTGACCGCCCAGCCTCCCGAGCGGGCCCGGGTCACCGCGCTCAAGGTGGCCGGCGCGTTCCACACCCGGTTCATGGCCCCGGCCGAGGACGCGCTGCGCGGCATGTGCGAGAAGCTGGAGTTCACCGACCCCATCCGGCGGCTGCTGTCCAACGCCGACGGTTCGGTGGTCGGCGACGGCGCCGAGCTGCGGACCCGGCTGGTCGCCCAGGTCACCCGACCGGTGCGCTGGGACCGGTGCCTGGCCACGCTGGCCGAGCTGGGGGTGACCGGATGCGTCGAGCTGGCGCCCGCCGGCACCCTGACCGGGCTGGTCAAGCGGGTGCTGAAGGGCACCCGGACGATCCCGGTCAAGAGCCCGGACGACCTGGACGCCGTCGTCGAACTGGTACACGAGGAGGGCACATGACAACGCTGCGACCGACCGCCGGCACGCCCGGCGCCCGCGTCCTGGGCTGGGGCAGCTCACAGCCCCCTCGGGTGGTCACCAACGACGAGCTCGCCGAACGGGTCGACACCAACGACGAGTGGATCCGCGACCGGGTGGGCATCATCAGCCGCCGGATCGCCGACCCGGCGACCAAGCTCGTCGAGATCGCCGCCGACGCCGGCTCCAAGGCCGTCGCGGACGCCGGGCTGAGCCCCACCGACGTGGACGCCATCATCGTGGCGACCTGCACGATGCCGAACCAGATGCCCAACGCGGCGGCTCAGGTGGGCACCCGGATCGGGCTGTCCGCGCCCGGCGCGTTCGATGTCAACACCGCGTGCGCCGGCTTCTGCTACGGCCTGGGCATCGCCTCCGACCTGGTGCGGGCCGGCTCGTCACGGCACGTGCTGGTGATCGGCGCGGAGAAACTCTCACACTGGCTGGACTGGGACGACCGCGCGACCTGCATCATCTTCGCCGACGGAGCCGGAGCGGCAGTGGTCGGACCGGCGGCGACCGTCGAGGAGATCGGCGTCGGCCCGCTGGTCTGGGGCAGCGACGGATCGCAGCATCAGCTGATCAGGATCCTCGAAGAGCCCGGCAAGAGCGGCTCGATCCACCAGGAAGGTCAGGCCGTCTTCCGCTGGGCCACCACCCAGATCGCCCCGATCGCGCTGCGGGCGATCGAACGCGCCGGGCTGGCGCCGGAGGACATCGACGTGTTCGTCCCGCACCAGGCCAACCTGCGCATCATCGACGCCGTGGCCAAGCGGCTGCGCAAGGAAGGTGCCCGCGAGGACATGCGGGTGGCCCAGGACATCGTGCACTCGGGCAACACCTCCTCGGCCTCGATCCCGTTGGCGATCGACCACATGCGCGCCGCCGGGCAGATCTCCCGCGGTGACGTCATGCTCTTGGTCGGCTTCGGCGCCGGCCTGTGCTACGCCAGCCAGGTCGTCATCTGTCCCTGAGCAGCTTTACCCCAACAAATCGGAATGAAGGGAATGTCTGTGAGCAACGAAGAGATCCTGCAGGGCTTCGCGGAGATCGTCGAGGAGATCGCCGGTGTCGACGCCGGGGAGGTCACCTCGGAGAAGTCCTTCGTCGACGACCTCGACATCGACTCGCTGTCGATGGTCGAGATCGCCGTGCAGGCCGAGGACAAGTTCGGTGTGAAGATCCCCGACGACCAGCTGGCCGAGCTGAAGACGGTCGGCGACGCGGTGACCTACATCGCCAGCCACTCCTGAGCCTGGCGGGGCAGTTCACCGCGCCTGGCCGACCACACGAGGAGACCCCACCCATGACCGATGTCGTCGTCACCGGCTTCGGCGCGACCACACCGCTCGGCGGGGACGTCGCGTCCACCTGGGAGGGCCTGTTGGCCGGGAGGTCCGGGGTGTCCCGGATCGAGGCGGACTGGGTGGATCGCTACGAGCTGCCGGTCAAGATCGCCGCCCAGCTCGCGGTCGACCCGTCCGAGGTGCTCAAGCGGGTCGAGGCCCGCCGGATGGACCGTTGCGAACAGGTGGCGATCATCGCCGCTCGGGAGGCCTGGGCGCACGCCGGGCTGGGCGAGCTCGGTTCGGTGGTGGAACCCGAACGGCTGGCGGTGGTGGTCGGCACCGGCATCGGCGGGGCGGTCTCGCTGCTGACCCAGGACGACATCATGGAGAACGACGGCGTCCGCAAGGTCAGCCCGTTGACCATCCCGATGCTGATGCCCAACGGGCCGGCGGCGTACGTCGGACTGGAGTTCGGCTCCCGGGCCGGCGTACACGCGCCGGTGTCCGCATGTGCCTCTGGGGCCGAGGCACTCGCGTGGGCCTGGCGGATGCTCAAGGCCAACGAGGTGGACGTGGTCATCGCCGGCGGCGCCGAGGCCTGCATCATCGGCATTCCGCTGGCCGGGTTCTCCCAGATGCGCGCCATGTGCGTCAGCCACAACGACGATCCCGAGCACGCCTCCCGGCCCTTCGACACCGACCGCGACGGGTTCATCCTCGGCGAGGGCTCCGGGATCATGGTCCTGGAGCGGGCGGAGTTCGCCGCCGCCCGAGGCGCGACGGTGCACGGCAGGCTGGCCGGCATCGGCACCTCCGCCGACGCCTACCACATCACCGCCCCGGACCCGGAGGGCAGCGGCCAGGCACGGGCGATGAAGGCGGCACTGCGCAGCGCCGGGCTGGACCCGGCCGACATCGGGCACGTGAACTGCCACGCCACCTCCACCCCGGTCGGGGACGTCGGCGAGGCGGTCTCGATACGCAAGGCGATCGGCGACCACCCCGTCCTCACCGCGCCGAAGGGCAGCCTCGGCCACCTCCTCGGGGCGGCCGGCGCGGTGGAGGGCATCGCCACCCTGCTGGCCATCCGCGACGGACTCATCCCGCCGACCGCCAACCTGGACAACCTCGACCCCAAGGTGGAGCTGGACGTAGTGTCCGGGGAGGCCCGCAAGGTGGAGCTGAGCGCTGCGCTGAACGACTCGTTCGGCTTCGGTGGACACAACGTGGCGTTGGCCTTCACGGCCGTCTGAGCCCGGGTCTGACCGCTCCGACCAAAGGCAGCGCCGGCCAAAGGCAGCGCCGGTCAAGGCCGTCAGCAGCGGCCGCGCAACAGGCTCGCGGTGCGACCGGAGTCGATCAGCATCGGGTCGCCGACCAGGGAGAAGGCCGTCCGCCAACAGATACGAGGCTCTTTGAGGCCGTCCGGGGCGCTCTCCGGGCTCTGGGTGCTGATGAAGAACACCAGCGCGACGAGCCGGCCAGGGGACTGCTCATCGATTCGACTGATCCTGATGGCGCCATCGGTGGTGCTGGCGTAGGCCTGCCGCCACTCCGGCTCGGGTTGATCGGTGACCCGGGCCGGCACCACCGTGGTCGCCCAGGCCAGGTAGCTCTTCGCATTGATCGCATCGAAGTACCTGTTCAGCAGATCGCGAACAGCCGACGCTGAGGGGTGTGTCGCGGCATCGGCGCTCAACTCGACGGTGCTCGCTCCGGCGCCCTGGGCCGGCAACGCGCGGGGCGCGCCCAGCGGCACCGAGCGCAGCTGGGCCAGCCGCAGCACGCCCACCACGAGCACCAAGCTGAGCGCGACCACCAACACCAGGGTCAGTGTCACCACCCACCGCCGGCCCCCGCGCGTCACAGCCACCCCGGAAGCCTGTCACATCCCTGGTGCCGACGTCGCGGCCCGGCCGACGGACCGGCCCAACCAGCCGACTAGCCGACCTGGTGCAGCAGCGTCGCGGGCGCGCCGTCACCACCACAGCGGAACGGTTCCAGATCCTCGTCCCACGCGGTTCCGAGCAGTTGGTGCAACCGGCCGCGCATCTGCCCGCGCCCGGACATGACCGATTTCAGATGGTCCTCCCCGATCATGATGTCACCGTTGGCGCTGGTGCGGCCGCACCACAGCCCCAGACCCGGCGCGTAGCAGAACCGCTGGCCGTCCACGCCGTCGCTCGGTTCCTCGGTGACCTCGAAGCGGATCACCGGCCAGGCCCGAAGGGCACCGGCGATGGCCCCGGAGCCGCCGGACGGACCGCGCCACGTGCACTCGGCGCGCAGCTGGCCTTCAGCGGCGGACTGCGGGCTCCACCGCAGGCTGACCTGCGTCCCGAGCACGCCAGAGATCGCCCACTCGATGTGCGGGCAGACCGCAGCCGGCGACGAGTGGACGTAGATCACTCCACGAGTACTCACTGCTGACCTCCGCTTGTCGACGAGGATCGTCTTCCCCAACGTCCTGCGCCAATGCGACGGATGATCTGCAGCCGGGCCCAAGTCTGCCCGAACGAGGGCCGGAGCGCCAGCGGGGGGTGGGCGTGTCGGGCACCGCGTGATCACGCTGACCATGCCAGGCCGGTCCGACGGCGTCGACCCGTGTTTCACCCGGCTGGACGAGCTGGCGGAGGTGCTGGTCGAGGCGTAACCGCCGGCGAGGGTCGCAGCCGGTGCGCCGGGTGCGAACGTTCAGCTGAACGTTCGCCGGTCGCGGGCGCTGGGCTGGTCGTTGGTGGCGTTCCGAACACCGATGTGACCTGCACAGATGTTCTCCGACTTGGTTCTAGTCTCGCCCGCCTCCCGGCCGTTGCGGATGGCCACCCCCGATCCCCCGCTCAGCGCGGCGGACCATCTCCAGCGCGTTGAGCTGGATGTCCTTGGCCAGACCCTTCTACTGGTCATCTCCACAACCGTCGCGGCCCACGCCGTGAACTCGACGATCGGCGTCGGATCGGTGCCCTTCGTCGCCACTCGACAGGCGTCAATGGCGCAGACCGCACCGACAAGTCCCGGTTCTGGGTGGATTGGCGCGTTCAGCTGAACGCGCCAAGTGTGAAGACGAGACGACCGCTCGGGGCCCCGAGGCCTCCATGTCAGTGGTCTGCGAACAAGACGGCGCGCCCGTCCGTCGACAGCGCCGCAGCCACCGGGGACCAGAAGTCCGCCCCCGGCTCGACCTGCACCCGGATCCGGCGTCCGCTCGCATCGTCGAAGGCCAACCGCCAGGCATGCAGACAGGTCCGCTCCCCGGGCCCGCCGCCGAACAGCGAGTCGCCGGCGATGGGATGGCCGATCCAGGCCAGGTGTACCCGGATCTGGTGGCGCCGGCCGGTCTCCGGTTCGGCGGCCACCAGGGTGTGCCCGGCGCCCTCCCACAGCCGACGCAGCCTGGTCACGGAGGCAAACGCCCCCGATCGGACGGCGGCTGGCGGCACCGTCCACCGGCGGTCCGCCATGGTGATCTCCGCGCGGGGTGCCGCGACCCGGACCCGGTTCTTGCGGCCGGTCGCCAGCGGCAGGTCCACCACGCCGTGCTCGGGCAGACCGACCGACCGGGTGATCGCCAGGTAGCTCTTGTCAACGGTGCGCAGCGCGAACTGCCGGGTCAACGGACCGTGCGCGGCGGTGCCGCGGGCCAGCAGCACGACCCCAGAAGTGACCTTGTCGATCCGGTGCACCGGAATGACGCGTTCGCCGGCGGCGGCGGCGATCCGCACCAGGTCGGTGTCGTGTCGTTCACCGGTGACCGAGATCCCGGCCGGTTTGTCCAGCACCAGGTAGTCGTCGGTGTCGGCCAGGATTCTCACCCGCAGCGACGCCCAGTCGGGGGTCACATCCGCTCGGGCGTCTCGATACCGAGCAGGTGCAGGCCTCGGCCCAGGGTGGCGCCGGTGAGCTGGCACAGCGCCACCCGGTTGGCCCGTACCGGGTCGGACTCGGCGGCCAGTACAGGACAGGACTCGTAGAACTCGGTGAACGCCTTGGCCAGCGAGAAGAGGTACCCGCACAGTCGGTGCGGCTCGCAGCTGTCGGCCACCTCGACCAGCGTGCCGGCGAACTCGTCGGCCAGCAGGGCCAGTGCGCGCTCGGCCGGTTGCATGGGGCCGTCGGTGACGACCTGGACCGTCCGGTCGCCGCCGTCGGGCAGCCTGCGCAGGATGGAGCGGATCCGGGTGTGCGCGTACTGCAGGTAGACCCCGGTGTTGCCGTTGAACGACACCATCCGCACCGGGTCGAACGTGTAGTCCTTGGTGCGCGAGGTGGACAGGTCGGCGTACTTCACCGCACCGATGCCGGCCTGCCGAGCCACGGTCGCCAGCTCTGCCTCGGACAACGTGTGCGGTTTGGTCTCGATCTCCGCGCGGGCCTTGGCCACCGCCTCGTCGAGCAGCTCGACCAGCCGCACCGTCCCGCCGGCCCGGGTCTTGAACATCTTGCCGCCCGGCCCGAGCACGTTGCCGAACGCGATGTGCTCGGCGTCGACGTCGTCGGTCAGCCAGCCCATCCGCCGCGCGGTGTCGAAGACCATTCGGAAGTGCAGAGCCTGCGGGGCGCCCACCACGTACAGGATCCGGTTGGCCTTCAGCTCCTGGATCCGGTGGCGGATGGTGGCCAGGTCGGTCGTGCCGTAGCCGTAGCCGCCGTCGCTCTTGCGCACGATCAGCGGCACCGGCTTGCCGTCCGGGCCGGTGACGTCGTCGAAGAACACGCACAGCGCGCCCTCGCTGTCCTTGGCCACCCCGGCCCGCTCGACCTCGGCCGCGACCTCGTCGAGGTACCCATTGTAGCTGGACTCGCCCGCCGAGTCGTCCGGGGTGAGCAGCACCCCGAGGTAGTCGTAGATGGCCTGGAACGCCTTCTCCGACTCGGCAACCAGCTCACGCCAGAGCGCCAGCGTCGCCTCGTCCCCGGCCTGCAGCGCGACCACCCGCCAGCGCGCCCGATCGGCGAAGCCGGCGTCTGCGTCGAACTCCGCCCGGGCGAGCTTGTACAACCCGTCCAACACGGACGTGGCGGCGGCGGCACCCTCGGCCAGGTCGGCCGCGCGCCATTTGGCCTCCGGGTGGGTGTCCAGGTACTCGATCAGCATGCCGAACTGGGTGCCCCAGTCACCCAGGTGGTTCTGCCGGATCACCACCGCGCCCAGGTGGTCGAGCAGCCGGGCCAGTGAGTCACCGATGTTCGTGGTGCGCAGGTGACCGACGTGCATCTCCTTGGCGATGTTCGGCCCGGAGTAGTCGATGACGGTGCGCCGGCCGAGCTCCGGGGTGCCCACCCCGAGACGGTCGTCGGCCAGCCGGGCGGCCACCTGCCGCCACACCGTCTCGTCGGTCACCGTCAGGTTCAGGAACCCGGGCCCGGAGAGCTCGACACCCAGGCTGCTGTCCAACGCTCCGGCGAGCTGTTCGGCCAGCTCCCGAGGCTTGCGGCCGGCCCGCTTGGCCAACGAGAGCGACACGTTCGACTGGAAGTCGGCATGGTCGGAGCGCCGGACCAGCGGGTCGGCGTCGGCCAGCTCGGCCGGCAAGGTGGCGCGCATGGCGCTGGTCACCGCGTCGGCGGCCACCTCTTGTAGCGCGCGCACTCCCACCGCTGACTCATCCACAACTCGGATCGTAGTCGGGCCGCCGCCACCACCCCGGCGCCCGGGCTAGCTGATCGTGGAGGCGGTCCTCAGGTGTGACCACAGGAACGCGGTCGCGTCGATCGGTGGCGGCCCGACCTTCTGCTGGATCAGCCTGCGGATCGGATCCGCCAGCCGTGCGCCGGGCCATTCGTGACCCATGCCATCGACCACCGCAACGGTGACCCCCGCGCCGGCCACGCAGTTGAAGGTGCTGATGTGCACCGGGGCCTGGTCGTTGCGCTTGGGGGCCGGTGTGCACCGGTCGCCGGCCAGGAACGGCGCAATCGACGTGGCCAGCGTGGGGTAGCTGACCCGGGTGATGCTGTGCGGCCCGACGCCGCCGAGGATCGGTACGTTGCCGTCGGCGGTGCCGTGCAGGGCGACCACGTTGACCGTGGGCGGGATCGCGCAGTCGGCCACCCGCGCGCCGGCCACCGGTCCGATGCCGGCGAGGTCATCGGGGCGGGCACAGGCCCACGCGTAGGCCATCATGGCGCCGTTGGACATGCCGACCGCGTACACCCGGTGCCGGTCCACCCCGTCCTGCGCGACGAGCTGATCGACCAGCCGGTGCAGGAAGTCGACGTCGTCGACGTTGTGCGCGCTCGCCGGACCGCAGCAACGCCCGGCGTTCCACGTGCGCCCGGTACCGCTCGGGTAGGCCACCACGAAGCGGTCACGGTCGGCCAGCGCATCCCACCCAGTCGCGGCACGGCTCTGCTCGGCGGTGCCGAAGGCTCCGTGCAGCACGACCACCAGCGGCATGGCGCCACGCTGGCCGCCCGGATCATGCACGACCGCCGTCCTCGAGATCGAGCCAACCTCGAGCTGGACGGTGCGAGTGGCAGCGACAGACATGGGCGGGGCCACGGCGGGCGCAGGCGGCAGGGGTGGTGCCGACGCACAGGCCGCCGCGGTGACCACCAGGGCGGCACACGCCGCCGCACACCTGATCCCACCCCGACTCATGGTGTGTTAATACCAGGCCGCGCGTCGGGCGCGGAGCCTATTGGCTGGAGCGTTCGGGTGACCACACTGATATGAACGGCTGATCGCACAGATCGTTACAGTCGCCGCTCAACCGTGCAACGGCAGATCCAGGCCGGACGCGAACGGCGGCGCGCCCTCGCCGGAGATCCGGAACCGCTGCCACATGTCCGGATCGGACAGCTCACACGCACGTTCCCCGGCCGGCGTGCTTAACGTCGCAGCCGAGCGGCCGCCGCAGACCAGCCGGGTCAGCTCCAGATCCGCCGCCACCCGTCCGTACCAGTGAAACCGTCCATCGATCGGCTGGAAGGATCCGCGCAGGTCGACCTCGACCGCCAACTGTGAACCGTCGAGTACCAGGGTGGCCGGCCGGTGTAGCCAGGATCGTGCATCAGATGTCCAGCCCGAACCGTTTTGCGAGCTTCGCGCCAGCCACGTTGAAAAACTGGTAGCGCGAGCCGAGCACCCGGGGGGCGGCGTCGATGAGATGTGCGTCGGCCCCGATCAGGACCCTGGCCCGGTTGCGCTCCACGCCGCGCACGATGGTCCTCGCGGCGTCCTCCGGCGAGGTGCGGGCGATCCGGGCGAAGAAGTCTCCCGCGCACTGGTCGGCGGTGCTGGTCGCCGCGGCACGCGCGTCACGGGCGATGTTGGTGCGGATGCCACCCGGATGCACACAGCTCACCCCGACGGGGCGCCGTTGGATCAGCATCTCCTGGCGCAGCGACTCGGTGAAACCTCGCACCGCGAACTTGGTGGCGTTGTACGCGCTCTGCGTCGGCACCCCGACCAGCCCGAACACGCTGGAGACGTTCACCAGGTGCCCCTCACCGGAGCCGATCAGGTGCGGCAGGAATGCCTTGGTGCCGTGGATGACACCCCAGAAGTTGATCCCGACGATCCAGTCGAGGTCCTCGTAGCTCATCTCCTCGACGGTCGCCATCAGGGCCACGCCGGCGTTGTTGACCACCAGGTTGACCCGGCCGAAGTCGGCCACCACCTCCTCGGCGTGGGCCTGTACGGCGGCCCGGTCGGCCACGTCGAGCACGTAACCCTTGGCCTGTGCGCCAAGCTTCTCGCAGCTGGCGGCGGTGTCGGCCACCGCGACGGAGTTGACGTCGGACAGCGCCAGCCGTGCTCCTCGTCCGGCCAGCTCGCAAGCCAGCGCCCGCCCGATGCCGGAACCCGCTCCGGTGATCACCGCGACCCGCTCGTTGAAGTTCTTCATGCTCGTACTCCCTCGGGTGCCAACCCTCGCCCGAGCAGGCCGGAGCGCCGCCACAGCGCGGATGTCGCCGCTGACTTCGCTGTCATCGGAAGACCCGGGTGAAGTTCCCCGGCCCGCAGGCCACGTCGAGCACCCACTGCGGACCGCCGAGTCGCAGCACATCCAGGGCATTGCGCAGTTCGCGGTCCATCGAACCCAGACCAAGAGCGGCGGTGAACGTCGGCCGCCACCAGCGTTGGTACACCGAGGCCAGTGCGCCGCTGTGCGTGGCCTGCTGGGCCAGCGTCCGGGGCTGACCGGATTCGGGGCCGAGCAGGTCCAGGTAGCCGCCCGAGTCATCCGGCCCGCGGTCCAGCCGGGTCGGGTCCAGCAGCGCCCGCAGCTGGGCCGTTCTGCTCGCAGTAGCGGAAGATCCGCGGCGGCGGGCTGCCACCGATCGTGGGATCCTGGCGTTGGGTGCCGTAGTCGCAGCGGTCGGTGTGCGGTCGGAAGTCGAGGTACTGCTCGCCGACCGCGGACAGGTCGGCGATCACGACGTCGGTATCGGTCGGGATCGACGACAGGTAGCTGCCCGGGTGCCACCCTGGGCGAGCAGGTTGAACAGGAACCCGGTGAGCACCCCGGCAAACGCCACCACGCCGCACAGCAGCACCCCGACCAGCAGGGTGGGCACCACCGACACCCCGACCACGAACCAGGCCTGGGTGATGAGCTCCTTGTACTGGAACCGGCCCTTCGCGATGTCCAGCACCAGGTGGCGCAGCGCGGCTGCCGCCATGACCACGATCCGTCCGGCGGTCACGAACGACTGGTGCGCGCGCTCGAGCTGGACGCGGGCGAAGCGGAGCAGACCATCGAGTACCTCAGAAACGGGGGCCGCCTGGTCTACACGCCGATCGCCCTCCGAAGCAGATGCGGACGGGCATCGGAGGACGTCCAGATGCTCCGGGCGTTCGACGCCGCTCGCCGGGGTCAACGAGTGGCGGTCAACCCCGAGCTCAGTCCTCGTCAGGACGAGCGTGATCCGGCTTGCCCGGGGTGGGGTCACGGGACAGGTCGATCAGCGGGTGCAGCGGGGCGCCGTCCGGGGCCGCGTGCTCACCGCCAAGGTCTTCGGCGTCCGGGTCCGGTTCGGCCGCGCTGTGCTCCTCGGGCATGACTGCCTTCCTACCGACTACTCGGGCACGGAAGTCTAGCGCCCCTCCCCGAGCACGAAGGTACGGCCTTGCCCGGGGTGGGGTCGGCGGGGGATCCGCGCATCCCCGACGAGGACCGGCGGCCGGGCACCTGGCCCGGTTCCACGGTGGATGGCCACCCGGTCGATCAAGGAAAAGCGGCCCTGATGGCCCGGTGCAACAGCCGCTGGTCACCAAGGCGGCGATGCAGCTCGCGCTCGCACCCGGCGATCGGGTACAGGTTCTGCGGCGCCCGAGCGTCCTTGTACTCGGTCGAGGCGTAGCGGCACAGGGTGGGCTGACTGCCGGCGGCCAGCTCGATCGCGGCGGCAGGCGGCAGCTCCGCCCAGCACTCCACCCGCACCACCCCGGCCCACGGCGCCCCGGAGCCACCGGGCAACTTCAGGTACCAGGAGAAGCGGTCGCCCAACCCGAACACCGGGGTGCGTTGACCGGCGACCAGCGTGCCGACCAGCCGGTTCAGCTCGACCGGGAGGTAGTGGGTGGAGTGCGTCTTCGCGTAGCCCAGGGTGCGGGGCAACCGGACCTGGTTGTGCAGCGGCCCATCGACCACCAGCAGGTCGGCCTCGTCGAGCCCGGCGCGCACCCGCTGCGACACCACCAACTCGGCGGCCCGCATCCGTTCCTGCACCTTCTCACCGAGCTGCTGCGCCGGCGGCGAGTCGGGTTTGAGCGGGACGTGCTCGCCGACGTATCGCCCGGCCGAGGTGAGCACGTCCGCAAACCCCTCAGCCCCGCTGAACACCCCCCGGTGGACCTCGGCGTCGAGCAGCTCGGCGTGGCCCGGTCGGCAGCGCACCGCGCCGGCCGCGTAGGAGGCAAACAAGCCCATCGACGGCGTCCCGTCCGAACTGGTCGACTCGCCGCCCCAACCGATCGCGTCGATCCGACGCACCCCGTCCACGAACAGCACACTCGACCAGGGCTTCGGCAGCGGCTTGGGATCCACCGGCCGCCAGGCCGAGGGGGCGACCTCGACGTCCAGCGTCGGCTCGATCTTCGACCGGCCCGGCTGCTCGTCGGTGCTGGCGCCGTAGCCGGGGTCCCAGCTCTCCACCCGCCAGCGCATCGCCGCTGTAGCGGTGCTGCACCCAACTGGTGAGCTCACCTGCCCTCCCGGACGATCGAGGCGGTGCGCTGGTCGCGGCTGACCACGTACCGCACCGGCACCCGCTCGGCCAGCGCCGGGACGTGGGTCACGACTCCGACCATCCGGTCGCCGAACGAGGCCAGGTTCTCCAGGGTGGCGGCCACCATCTCCAGGTTGGCCTCGTCCAGGGTGCCGAAGCCCTCGTCCAGGAAGATCGAGTCCAGCCGGGCGGCACCCGCCGCGGCCAGCGTGGACAGCTGCTCGGACAACGCCAGCGCCAACGCCAGGCTGGCCTGGAAGGTCTCGCCGCCGGACAGCGTCTTCACCGGCCGGCGGGTGTCCGCGTCGGCGTGGTCGACCACCAGGAACTCGCCGTCGGCGTGGGTCAGCTCGAACTGGCCGCCGGAGAGCTCCGCGAGCCGGCGCGAGGCGTCCGCCACCAGGGTGTCCAGCGCGGAGGCCACCAGCCAGCGCGGGAACTCGTTCGAGCGCAGCAGCCGGGCCAGCGTGCTCGCCACCTGGTGGGCTTCCCGTGCCTGGTCGCGGTCCTTGGCCAGCTTTCGCGCCTCGGCCTGCCGCTCCCGCAACCGGTCCGCCGCGCCCCGGGCCCGCTCCAACGCGGCGGCCACCACGACCGGTGCCTCGGCGGCCACGGACTTGCCGGGGGTCGGGCTCAGATCGTGGGCGCGCAGCTCCTCGAGCAGAACTTGCTCTCGGCCGATCCGGGTCTCGGCCGCCCGCGCCACCACAGCTTCGGCCGCGGCGCCGCAGTGGCGC
>JALYVZ010000345.1 GCA_030852965.1 Actinomycetota bacterium
GGTTGGGACGCGGCCCGAACCGGCCGTGCGGGCGTCAGCGCGGCCAGGCCCGCGACCGGTGGCGGACCCAGCTCCGGCACGACGCCAGGACCGATGGCCTCGGACGGGGACTCGGGCTCCGCCGCATCGGCCTGTCCTGTGGCGCCCGGATTTGAACGTTCGGCCGCTGGATTGGTCACGCCGGGGCCGTTGACGGCAGGCTGCTGGGTCAGTAGGGCTGCCGGCACTGACGAGTCGTCGGTGTGTGCCGCGACCGCAACCGCCGCGGCCGTCCCGAGCACCGCGATCAGCCCTACCAGGAGCGCCGAACGCCGGGTTGCCAACCGTCGCGGGCCCGCCTCGGCTACCGCCGATGTTTGCGCCCGCTGAGGTGTGTTATTGGCGGGCTGGCTCGGACCGGGTCGGCTCACGAGCTGCCCGTTGGGTCGCTGGGGCTCGCCGGTGCGCCGGTTGACCGGCGCGGGCAGGGGTGCCAAGGGGTGCCGTCGCAGAGCCACGACCTGGAAGGCGATGGTTCCTATCAGCAACGACAGCAGGGCCACCGAGCCCCACCAGGTGCCCCAGCCAAGCCCGTCCTCGTCCACTGGTTTGACCAGGTAATCACCGCCCGCCGCGCCCAACGGGCGGGTCAGCACGAACGCGACCCAGAACAGGACCGTACCGTTGATGCTGGTCAGGTAGTGCGCGGCCAGCAGCAACAGCATGATCCCGGACATCACGAAGAAGGCGCCGCGGAACCCCAACGGGGTCTCATGGGCGAGCACATCGCCGCTGGAGGTACCCAGGGTGTTGGAGATCAGGATGGCGAGCCAGTACAGGATCTCGCCCTTGCGGGTGGCGATGTTCTCCACGTCGTAGGTCTGCCCGGTGCGCCACCAGACCAGAAAGACGATCGCGAGCAGGCTGGTGAGGATGACCCCGCCCCAGGTGTAGCCGATCCCACCGGTGTCGTCGCTGGCGTGGCCGAACCCACGGTTGGCGAAGTCCGAAATCTCAGTGCCGACCATGCTGGTCGAGAGCACCACCGCCCAGAACAGAGCCGGGTGAAACCGCTTGGCCCGGACCTGCAGCGCCACCACCACCAGGAAAAACAGCAGAAAGAGCGCCGCGGTCGTGACATAGCCGATCTCGAGGGTGATCCCGAACAGATCACCACCGGTCTCACCCAGAGTGACCGCGATCGTCTTCAGGACCCAGAACAGCACCGTGACATGCGGAAGCTTCCGCAGCACGTGGCCCAAGTCAGGTTCGCGAAGTTGGACGCCGGCGTAGCCGGACACGGGCGATGACATGTTCCCCCTCGGCTCGACCGGAGCGACGCAACGAGTCCCCCGAGCGCGTGCGGCAGGGAAGCGGCCAAGTACCGGTGGACTCCTGAGCACGACCAGCGATCACGTCGAGTGGAACAACGACTCAGGAGCAGGCAAGTGATAGCGACTCTGAGCAGTTCTCAGCTCGCTATCATGAGAGTCAATACATAATTTCTCTACCTGAGGATTTGCCGCAACCATCACTGGCGACGGTGACAGGTGTCTCTCAGGTCCGGACGCGGCCGGCTGGCGCCGGCTCAGGTGCCGCAGTAGGTGACGTGTGGGCCGCAGCTCGCCGGCGCCGGGAGGGCGTAGCGCTCCAGTCCAGGCCGTTCGTCGAACGGCCTGGTGAGGACGTCGACCAGCCGATTGAACGGGACCAGGTCGTCGTTCGTCGCGGCGGTCAGGGCCTCTTCGACCAGGTGGTTGCGCGGGATGTGGATCGGGTTGACACCGTCCATGGCGGCCGCCGTCGCAGCTCGGTCCGCCGGGAGTAGCGCCTGCCAGCGCTGCGCCCAGGTGTCGAAACTGTCGGGTTCGCCGAACAGCGACCGCGCGGGCTCCGCCGCACCACGCGCGGCGGCGGACAGCGCGCGGAAGAACCGGGTGAAGTCGACCCGTTGGGACCCCAGCAGCGCCAGCAGCTCGTTTACCAGCCCCCGATCAACGTCGACGAGCCCGATCTTCGCGGCCATCCCGGCGGCCCAGTAGCCCTCGAAACGGCCGGCGTAGGAGCTCACCGCGTCGGTGGCGGCCTCGATCGCGGCCTCCTGGCTCTCGTCGATCAGCGGCACCAGGGTCTCACCGAGGCGCGCGAGGTTCCACTGCGCGATGTGCGGCTGGTTGCGGTAGGCGTACCGGCCGGCGTGGTCGATCGAGCTGAACACCGTTGCGGGGTCGTAGGCGTCCATGAATGCACAGGGGCCGTAGTCGATGGTCTGCCCGGAGATCGTGGTGTTGTCGGTGTTCATCACGCCGTGGATGAACCCGACGAGCATCCAGCGCGCGATCAGCGACGCCTGCGCGTCGATCACCCGCAGGTAGAGCTCCAGGTACGGGTTCGGCGCGCCGGCCGCCTCCGGGTAGTGCCGGGCGATCGCGTAGTCGGCCAACTTGCGCAGCAGCTCCAGGTCACCGGACGCCGCCGCGTACTGGAAGGTGCCGACGCGCAGGTGGCTGGCCGCGACCCGGCTGAGCACCGCACCGGGCAGCGGCGACTCCCTGGCGACCGGTTGTCCGGTGGCCACCACCGCGAGCGCGCGGGTGGTCGGGATGCCCAGGGCGTGCATCGCCTCGCCCATCAGGTACTCGCGCAGCATCGGCCCGACGGCCGCCAACCCGTCGCCACCTCGGGCGAATGGGGTCCGCCCGGAACCCTTCAGGTGTAAGTCGCGCCGGTGGCCATCCCGATCGAGGATCTCGCCGAGCAGCAGCGCCCGCCCGTCACCGAGCCGGGGCACGTAACCGCCGAACTGGTGGCCGGCGTAGGCCTGCGCGGTCGGAGTCACCCCGTCCGGGACACCGTCGCCGACGAGCAGCGCCACCCCCGCCGGCTCCCGCAGCGCGTCCGGGTCGACGCCGAGCTCGCCGGCCAGTTCGTCGTTGAGCACCAGCAGCGTGGGAGCCGGAAATGTGGCAGCGGTCCACGGCACGGACAGGTCGGGCAGTTCACGGGCGTAGGAGTCGTCGAGCTCGAACAGCACCCGGGCAGCAGTTGACACGCATTCAAGGCTACGTGGTCGACCGGGTCACCCGCATGCGCTGCGCACGACCCAACCATAGCGGGCCCGACCCCTCGCTCCAGGGCCAGCAGGACGGTCATGGCGTTCTCCACCGCCTGGATGTCCTGGCGGGTACGCAGCCGGTCTGACCGCTGGTCGGACCGCGGTTACACTGATCGGATGACCGCGAAGATTGGCATCTCGCTGCCGGATTCGACGTACGCCCGCGCGGTCGAGTTCACCCAGGCCACCGGGATGTCGATGTCCGGCCTGGTGGACGCCGCGCTGCGCGCCGAAATCACCCGCCGCGAACTCGGCGATCACCTGTCCATGCTGGCCCAGGCGGAGGATCCCGAGCGGCTGCGCGACCGGGCCCGAGCCCGTTCTGACGCGCTGCGCGCCTGGAAGCGCACGGGTTGAGCAAGTCGGCACCAGCGCCGCCGCGACAGGGCGATGTGCTGATCTCCGAGCCGTCTCCGCTGACCGGCGAACGGGAGCTTTGCGCGGTCGTGTCCTCGGACGTCTACAACAGCGCGGGTGGCCGAACCGTGCTGGTCGCCGAGATCGAAACCGGAACTCGATACTTCGCCACCGCGTTTGCCGTGGACTCCGAGTATGGGGTGGTGCTGGCGGATCGGGTGGTCTGGCTACCTGTCGACATGCTCGGCGAGAAGTTCGGCCAGCTGACGCCAACCCAACGCGAAGAGGTGGTGGCTCGAATCGTCACAGTGCTGTGCGGAGCCTGACCGCAGCCCTGTTCAGTCCTGGTTTGCGTTGAGTTGGTAGCCGGCGTGGTGTTCGAGCGGCCGCTGGAGCACCTGGTTGAGCTGGGCGCGATCTTGTCCTGAAATACGGCTGACAGACATCCTATCCTGAATTTTGTCAAGCGGCGGTGGTGCCGGTGTTGGTGCGGTGGTGCGCCCAGGCGGTGTCCTCGTCGCAGACAGAGCCGGTCTTGAGGCAGCCGTGCAGGATGCCGACGAGTCGATTCGCTAGCTGTCGCAAGGCGGCGTGGTGACCGATTTTCCGTCCGCGCAGTGTGTCGTAGTAGGCCCGGGCGCCGGGGGATCAGACCTCCGGAAGTAGCTCAACGATAGTCCCCTGAACTGCGGTTTCGTGGGTTTTCCAGTCTGCGGAAAGCGTTTAACTGTGATAGGATTGGTGGGTGTCGATCGGGGTCGCGGTGCAGGTCATGCTGGAGGGCATGCCCGATTCTCGTGACCTGCGGCTGGTCGAGGTCGACGGGCAGGCGCTGGTCCTGGTCGGACAGAGGGTGAT
>JALYVZ010000098.1 GCA_030852965.1 Actinomycetota bacterium
CCTTCGCACGTATCCAGCGTGCGAAGGTGCCGTTCGCTCGGTTACTCGAGTGGTAGCGCGCGAGCCATGCCCCGCTGCACGGCGTCGATGAGATAGGGGCGAAGCCGGTCGGCGGGCACGATCTCGTGCACGGACCCGACCCGCTGGGCCCGCTCGATGCTGTGCTTGGCGTCGAACTCATCGGCGACCTCGCCGAGCTTCGCCGACCGCACCGCCGCGCGCAGTGCGGCCAGTTCGGTGCGCAACCTGGCGACGTCGGCCTCGGCGGCGTGCTCCAGAACCTCGGCCAGCCGGACCTCCAGATCGGCCACCGCCGGGTCGGCGGCGGTGCGCTTGTTCACCTCGCCGGAGAACACCACCGCCGCCGCCGGCGCCCCGCCGATCACCGAGGCGTAGGAGCCCTGCACCGCGGCGATCTCCATGTTGTCGTTGAGCGCCGCGGAGAACACCACAAACGCCCCGCCGTGGTAGCGCGACACCACGCAGAACACGATGGGACCGTTGAAGTTGACGATGGCCCGGCCGATCTCGGCGCCGTACTCCAGCTGCAGCCCGCGCATCGACTCCGGTGAGCCGTCGAACCCGGACAGGTTGGCCAGCACCACCAGCGGGCGGTTGCCACTGGCCGCGTTGATGGCGCGCGCGGTCTTCCTCGACGAACGCGGGAACAGGGTGCCGGCCGTCCACTGCGACGGCCCGTCCACCGGGGAGACCCCGCGCCGGGCCAGCGGGCGCGACTCGATGCCCAGCAGCGCGATCGGTTGGCCACCCAGGTGCGCGTCGTACACGACCACGGAGTCGGCGTCGTGCATATCCGCCCAGCGCTCCAGCGGCCGATGGTCGGCGTCCGCGATGCCTTGCATCAGCGAGCGGATGTCGAACGGCTTCTTGCGCTCGGCGTTGGTTTCGGGCGCGAAGATCTCGCCGAGCCGGGTGAAGTCGCAGCCCGCGGCGACGTGTGGCGCCTCGCTGATGTCTCGGTCGTGCGGGTCGATGGTGGGTGCCGGGCGGGGGAACCGGTCACCGGGGGCGAGGTAGGTGTGCGCGTAGTGCGCGAGCAGCACGTCCACCGCCCCGGACAGATCGGGCGCCCAGTACTGGGCCTGCCCGTTCGGGCCCATGATCCGGTCGTAGCCGCCGATGCCGAAGTTGTCCTCGGCTGACACCCCACCCGAATAGTCCAGCGACTGCTTGCCGGTGAGCACCATCGCCGAGTCGGGCGTCATCACCAGCACGCCCTTGGTGTGCATGAGCATGGTGGCTTCGGCGTTCCAGTACGGCTGGGCGCCGACGTTGATGCCGGCCACCACGACGTTGATCTCCCCGCCGTCCTGGGTGAACTCGATGATCCCGCGCAGCACCCGGGAGATCCAGTCCATGTTCTCCACGCCAGAATCCATCGCGATCTTCGCCCCGGCGGACACCGCATACCACTCCACCGGCACGGACAGCCGCCTGGCCAGGGTCAGTCCGGCGAGCACCCGGGCGCACTCGGGCTCGGCGAGCGCGCCGAGCGCCTTGGTCGGGTCACCGAGCAGCACGACCCGGGACATGCCTTCCGGGTGCCGCTCGGTCTTGGTGGTGACCACGCCGAGCACCAGGTTCGCGGTGTTGCCACCGGGGGCCCGCTGCACGATCACCGGGTTGCCGCCGGGGTCCAGGTCATACTCGGTGAACGTGCCCGGCTCGCCGACCAGGTCCGGGTTGCGGGTCAGCAGCGGGACCAGCTCGTAGGGGTACACCGCGCCCCGGCGGCGGGCCCGGATCACCTTCTGGCCGTAGGAGTCGAGCTCACGCAGTGGGGTGTTCGGCGGCTCGGTGATCAGAACGGTCAGCCCGGCACCCGGCGGACGGGACATCCGCAGCATCAGCTCGCGCGGCTCCGCTCGTGCGTCTCCCCCGCCACCTGCCAGCCGGAACTGCACCATCACCTGCTCCAGTCCCAGCCCGTCGGCCCGGGGCGCGAGGACCCGAACCACCGCGTCCAGCTCGGTGAGCGGGATGTCGACCACCGGCCAGACGTAGAGCAGGACCCGGTTCCAGGCCAGCTTGGCGGTCGCCGGATCGGCGGAGCGGGCCGCTCGAATGCTGTTGAGGCAGGCATCGAGTACGTGCTCCAGCTCCGGCAGCCCGGTGATCAGCCCGCGTTCGTCGCGCAGCGTGGTGAGCTCCCGGACGTCGGCCAGGGCGATCAGCCGCTGGTCCTCCGGCAACTCCCGACCCTGCACCCGGAACAGGTGCACGTCGGTGGCCGAAGGCAGTCGGGTCAACGCGAACCCGGACAACCGCCACAACCCCAACCGCTCGGCAACCATCGGATGCAGTCCGCGCTGGGTGCGGTCCTCAACCGGCTGGCCGTCTTGCCCGGGCCGGAAGGTGAACCAGGTGGTGGTGCTCTCATCATCGCCGTCGTCGCGGCGAACCGCCACCGCCACCCGGTCCACCGGGGACGGGATCGACCCGAGCTTGGCCTTGATCCTCTCGGCGCGGGCGTCCGGATCGGTGCCGGCCGACTGATCGGAGGTCACGTACAGGTCGATCAGCACCGTCCGGTCCGGTGGCAACGCGGCCGCCATCTGGTGCAGGTCGGTGGATACCGTGCCCGGGGCGTCGGCCCGGGGTTCGTCCACCTCGGCCTGCCCGCTGGCCACCGTGGCCAGGACGGTGTAGTCCCGGTCGGCGTGTCGGTAGCCGGCCACGAGCAGGGGACGTCCGTCGTGCACGAGCGGCTGCATGTGCTCCACCGGCCGGACCCGGTAGTAGCGTCGGGTCATCACCTCCAACATCGCGGCGTGGTGGTGTTCGGCGAACACCCCGAGGATCGGCTCGCCGGAGGCGACGATCTGGTCGATCTGCGCGGCACGCGCGACCGGCTCGTCGGACAGCTGGTCGAGCTGCTCGCGGACCTGCTGGCGGACCCTGGCCCGTTCCTCGGCGATCACCGGGGCGTCGAAGCAGCGATAGCGCACCTGTCGGGCCAGGTCGCCGATTGCCGGATAACGCAGCTGGGTGGCGGTGACCAGTTGGTCGAGCACCAGGCGGTACTGGTCGCGGGCAGCCGCCGTGGTGCTCAGCACCGACTCCGGGTGTCGCAGCCGCCACCGCAGCAGCTGCGACAGCGTCGGCACGTGCGCACCGGCGCGGCGGTGGGCCAGGAACATCCGGTACAGCGCCGGGCCGAGGTCCGGGGAGTCCTCCAGGTCGTGCACCTGATAATGCGCCAGCGCCCGGCGCAGCTTGATCCGGAACGACTCGGGCAGGCCCTCGGTGTCTGCGTCCCGGGTGCGCAGGTAGGCGTACAGGTACTCCTGCGGGTTGCGAGCGGCCTCAGCGTCCACCGCGGAGACGTCGTCGGCCAGATCTCCCGCGCCGTCGGGCAGCCGCTTGTTGCGTGACAGCGCGCAGAGATCGGCGAACATGCCCAGGACACCGGCCTCACCGGCGAGCACCCTCGGATCGTCAGCCGGCAGCTTCGCCCTGGCGGCGGCCAGCCCGGCCAACAACGGCCGGACGTCCCGCTCGTCGACGTCGAAGCCGAGCACCAGCGAGCGCAGCGCGTCGAACCCGTCATCCGCGGCGGCTGCGGGACCGAGGTCGATGGTCGTGCTGACCAGCGCGCTGAGGCCGACCCGATCGCCGGCCGGGATGTCGGCGTCGGTGCCGGCTTCCGGCTCGAGCCGCACCAGCTTGGTCCCACCGTCGACCTGGGTGTTCGCCGCCACCAGAACCTCAGCGACTCGACCTGCGACCGGGGCCCGCAGCGCGGTCTCCAGCTTCATCGACTCAACGATCGCCACCACGTCACCCTCGACGAGGTGGTCACCAGGGCTCACCGGCACCGCGACAACCATCGCCGGGGCCGGGGCCCGGACCAGCCCGGCCTCGCCGCCGGAGATCCGGTGCGCCGCGCCGTCCACCTCGATCAGGTAGTCCGGTCCCTGGGCGACCGAGAGCACCTCGAAACGCTGGTCGCCGACGGTGAGGCGGCGCTCGAACCGGCCGGTCCGCTCCACGTTGACGTCCACCGCCCGGTCGTCCAGCTCCACCCGGTAGCGGGTCGGCCGGGAACAGGCCACCCGCAGCCGGTAGGACTGTCCGCCGGCGCGGACGTCGACCTGGTGCCAGGTCTCGTGTCCGACCTCCGGACGACCGCGCTCGGCGGAGGTGAACAACCGGTCGCGCTGTCTGGAGACATGCGCCTCGTGCGCTTCGATTCCCCCCGCCAGCAACGCCACGTCCAGCCGCCGAGGTGGGGTGTAGCCGTCGGCCATCATGGTGTCCAGCCAGGTGGTGTCCAGCTCGCCGGAACGTACCTCGGGGCGATCCAGCAGGTCGAGCAGGAAGGCCTTGTTGGTGGTGCCGCCGTTGATCACCGCCGAGGTCTGGCGCAGCGCACGGTGCAGCCGGGCCCTGGCTTCGCCTCGGTCGCGGCCCCAGGCGATCACCTTGGCGATCATCGAGTCGTACTGCGGCGGGATCATGTCGCCGACGGCGACCCCGGTATCCACCCGGATACCCGGTCCTCCTGGCAGCGCCAGGTGCTCGATCCGGCCCGGAGCGGGCGCGAACCCGCGCTCCGGGTCTTCGGCGGTCAGTCGGGCCTCGATGGCGTGCCCTCGGGAGTCGGGCGCAACCGGTGCGATGTCGGTGAGCAGGCCACCCGCGGCCACATGCAGCTGCAGCTTGACGATGTCGAGGCCGGTGGTGGCCTCGGTGACCGGGTGTTCCACCTGCAGCCGGGTGTTCACCTCCAGGAACGACAGCACCCGTTCCTTGGGCTGGTAGAGGAACTCGACGGTGCCGGCGTTGACGTAGCCGGCGGCGCGGGCCAGCTCGGCCGCGCTGGTGCGAAGCAGCCGCTCCTGTTCAGCGTCCAGCGCGGTGGACGCCGACTCCTCGATCACCTTCTGGTTGCGCCGCTGCACGCTGCAGTCCCGGATGCCCAGCGCCCACACCGTGTCCACGCTGTCACCGATGATCTGCACCTCGACATGCCGACCACCACGAATCGCGCGCTCCAGGAACACGGTCCCGTCACCGGCGGTCTTCAGACCTTCCGAGGATGCCCGCTCGAACGCTTCGGGCAGCTCCGCGGCGGTGTTCACCAATCGGATGCCCCGGCCGCCACCGCCGGCGGTGGCCTTCACCATCAGCGGGTAGCCAATCGTCTCGGCGTGCTCTCTAGCCGCCGAGAGGTCCGCCACCGGGCCGCCACTCCAGGCCGCGAGCGGCACCCCCACCCGCTCGGCGAGCAGCTTGGACTCGATTTTGTCCCCGAGCCGGCGCATCACCTCGGCGGACGGACCGACGAACGTGATGCCAAGCCGTTCACACAGCTCGGCGAACTCTGCCTTCTCCGAGACGAAACCCCAGCCTGGCCACACCGCGTCGGCCCAGCAGGCCGTCAGTGCACGTTCCAGCTCGGCGTAGTCCAGGTACGGGCTGGGGCCGAAGCTTTCCGCTGCGTCGTCCGAGTCGGGCCCGATGAGTACCGCCTCGTCGGCCTCCCGGACGAACATCGAACGCTTGTCGACGGCGGTGTGCACCGCGATGGTGCGCAGTGCCGGACGGCCCTCGGCGTTCCACTCCCGCACCGCGTTGATCAGCCGCATGGCCGGTTCGCCGCGGTTGACGATTGCGAGCCGTTGGAAGTGAGGTCTGGTCCGTACCGTCATACCGCCGTCATCCCCTGATCACCCAGTGTCGTGCTCGCCTGTCGTGCTTGCTGATAAGGATCGTGCTACGGATCGCCCTGCCGCGGCACCTGATGAGACGTGACATTCGTCGGCAGTTTGCCCGACGGCCGCCCGAGAAGACCCGGCGCCGGCCGGTGCCAGCTCGGGTCGATCACTGGAGACTCGGTCAATGCCAGTACCGTCGACCGGTGTGCGGACGTTGCCTCCCGTGTCCGGCACGTGCGCCGGTAATGCCGGACGAGGGCCGCAGGTTAGAGCCCGGTGCGGGTGCGTCGGACTGAGACACGGTTGTGGCTGAAGTTTGACCGGGCGTACGGCGGGGAGCGTTCACCTGGAGAGCGCAGCGAGCCGGTCGGTGAGGAGTTCCGCTCAGGCGGGTTCTCGGTGAGCAGCAGCGCCTCCTGGTACGCCAGCCGAGCCTCGCCGGCGGTCCTGGTCGGCAAGCAGCACCAGCCGCCCGTCGCGCGACCGGGCATCGCGGCGGGCGTCGGTGAGCAGGATGAGCGCCACCAGCCCGGTGAGCTCGGGGGGCTCGGGCAGCAGCTGGCGAAGCATGGTGGCCAGGTCGAGTGCGCGACCGAGACAACCCGGTTCAGCTTGCCGCACAGAGTCTCAGACCGGCACGGTCCCGATCGCGGGCACGCCTCATCGTCGGACTACCTTTCGGTATGACGATGTGTCATGCTGAGGACATGACGGTACAGATTGCGGTCAAGTTGGACGACCAGCTGGCTGCGGAGATTAGGGCCGCCGCGGCGGACGCCGGTACGAACCTGTCCGAGTGGGTTCGGGCGGTGCTCCAGCATCAGGCGTTGGCCGCCAAGGCTGGGCGGGCTCGGGCTGAGGAGGACGCGCGCGAGGTCGTGTACACCGACCAGCAGGAGGCCTTGTTGATGGCTGCTCGTCGACGTCGTGCGGTCGCCACGCTTGACGAGCGGTGAGCGTGCCCGTCGACCGGATTCGGTATGGACAGGTATGGGTCTCTCGTGACGAGGTGCTGGGAGCGGTGAACTACCTCGTCGTGTCCTCCGATGTCTACAACGACGCGTTCGGAGACCGGCGAGTCATCGCCGTTGAGGTCGACTCCCGGTCCGTCTACGAAGGTACGTACCGCGAGCCAATCATCAACGCTGGAACCGCCATGCTCGACCGGATCGTGTGGGTGGCGCGGACCGCGTTGGAAGAGCGAGTGGCCGAGCTTCATCCACATCGCCACGCGGCGGTGGCTGAGCAGATCCGCGAGCTGATCGGAAACTGACAATCCGGGTTGAGCCGGCCGTCGCCCGGTCCCCGCCGTCGAACCTGGCGCCTGGTAGGCGTCGATCGTCCGCAACTCGGGCAGCACCTGCTCGGTGAACACCGCGAAGTTGCGCTGGGCGACCGCAGAGGCCGTGCTTGACGATATTGCCCCGCAGTCCGGCGTAGTACTCGTAGCCGGCTCGGGGGAGCCGGGCGAGCGGTAAACCAAGAGTAGGGTCACCAACCTTGCTGGGAGGCTCGCCTAAATATTCGGAGGTACCGTGCCCCGCTTGGCCGGGCCCGTGCAGGAGTTCGAGAATGACCGACTGGACGACCTCGACCCACGTCGGGTAGCCGAGCACGCCCACCTGGAGAACCTGCTGCGCTGCTGGCTGACCGAAACCCGTCGGGAGGTGACCCTAGGACCGCTGGAACTGCGGTTGCCCGCCGTCGGGACCACCCTCCGCACCGAGGTCACCTACCACTCCCCCAGCGGCTGGCACCGCTTCGCGCCCGTCCGGCTGGCCAGCGTCCCCGAACTGGAGCTGTCCGCGGCGGTCGCGGTGGCGCTGCTGGCCACCCAGGCGGCCGCCTCGCCACCGGCGGGCGGCGTACCGGCTCGGGAAATCAGCGACCTGGTGGCGCGCACCCACGACTCGGTCGGGAGGGTCGCCCAGTTCGTGACCGCACGGCGCAGCGCACCGGAGACCCCGGCCGGGATCGACGGGTTCCTGGCCGCAGAGCAGGCCCTGCTGCTCGGGCACCTGTTCCACCCGACGCCGAAGAGCCGCGACGGGATCAGCGACGCCGACCTGGCGGCCTGGGCACCGGAGCTGCGGGCGGCCACCCCGCTGCACTGGTTCGCGGTCGACCCCGAGCTGGTCCGACACGACACGGTGGCCGGCTCCCCCGCGCTGGCCGGTGCGGATGTGCCCGGGCTGCTGGCCGGGCTGGCCGGCTTCGACGACGGCTACCGGGCCGGACGGCTGCGTGGTCGCCTGCTCGTGCCCGCGCACCCCTGGCAAGCGCTCGATCTGACGCAACGGCCGGCGGTGGCCGCGCTGGTCGACGCCGGCGCGATCCGCCCACTCGGCCCGCACGGGCCGGCCTGGTGGCCGACGTCGTCATGGCGGACGCTCTACCACCCCGACCATCCGGTGATGCTCAAGCTCTCCCTCGGACTGCGGCTGACCAACTGCCGCCGCGAGTCCACTCGTCGCGAGCTGCGCCGCGGCCCAGCGGTGCACCGGCTGCTGGATGCCGGGTTCGGTGATGCCACCCGAGCCGCACACCCCGGATTCGAGATCGTGCGCGATCCGGCATGGTTGGCGGCGTTCACCCCGGACGGCGGTTTGACCGGCCTGGACGTGTCGGTGCGCGAGGTCCCACGCGGGATCGCATCGCTGCGCTGCCTGGCGGGGCTGCTGGCACCCCAGCCGGGCCTGGGCCCGAGTGCGCTGGCCGGGCTACCCGCGGTCCGGCGTGACCCGGTCGGCTGGCTGGCGGACTACGCCGCTCAGGTGCTGTTGCCGATGCTGCACCTGTACTCGGTGACCGCGATCGGGCTGGAGGGCCACCAGCAGAACACCCTGGTCCGGCTCTCCCCGGATGGCGATGTGCTGGGCGGAGCCTTCCGCGACAACCAGGGATTCTACCTGGCCCGCTCCGGGCTGGCCGCGGTCCGCGCCGTGCTGGGCGAGGAGGCCGCAGCGATGGACGCGATGGACACCGAGACCCTGGACGACTGGCTCTGCTACTACCTGCTGCGCAACCAGATGTTCGGTGTGGTCGGCGCGCTCGGCACCGCCAGACTGGCTGACGAACGCGCCCTGCTGGGTACGCTGGCCGACGTGCTGCGGGCCGCCCTGCCGATGTTGGCCGGCGCCGGCCCGCACGGCGCCCGACTCGTCCGCCGCTGGTTGACCGCCGACGCACTGCCCACCAAAGCCAACCTCCTCACCCGGTTGCACGGCATCGACGAGGTGACCGCCCCGATGTCCGCCCAGGCAATCTTCCTCGACGTCCCCAACCCGCTCCTGATGCGGTGACCATGCGGGCGCGGGGTCCGCCGGCGCCGAATCGGGTGGTCCGCCAGGCCACTAGGATCATCCAATGGCCCGCTCCGACGACGATTTGCGCGCGTTGCTCGCCGATCTGGAGAGCGACCAGGTCGAACGCAAGCAGTCCGCCTCCGACACCGGCCGGATCGCCGAAGCCATCTGCGCCTTCGCCAACGATCTGCCGGGCTACCGCAGCTCCGGCATGGTGTTCGTGGGGGCCACCGACGATGGGCACCCCAGCGGCCTGTCAATCGACGACGAACTCCTGCTGACACTGGCCAACATTCGAGACACCGGGAAGATCCTCCCGCTGCAGAGCATGCGTGTCGTCCGCCTTGACAGACCCGCCTTGTATGAAATATCCCTTGAGTTCCTTCCTGCCTCTGTGGCCGCGATAGTCCCAGGACCTGTGCCTCCTCTCCGGAGCTGAGCCGATTCAGGTGTCTGATGTCTGCTCGGTATTTCCGAGGGTCTATCGTCTTGATCGTTCGGTGTGCGGGAACGGTGAAGTTGATGGGTGGCCCGGTTGAACCTGGCGGTTGTGCGGGATCTACGGGTAGCGCGTGCCCCCGCGACGGCGGAAGACCTGGAGGCGTTGGACACCGACGTGCTGGCCGGGTTCGTGTTGGCCCGGGCGGCCGCCGGGTTGTCGGATGGGACGATCGCCTCAGATGTGATGCATCTGGAGCAGATCCGAGCCTGGTTCGGGCGGCCGTTGTGGGAGATGGCGCCGGCTGACGCCGATGTGTACTTCGGCAAGGCGTTGCGCGAGGTCGCCCGAGGTACCCGGTTGTCGCGGGCGCAGGCGCTGAAGACTTTCTTCTTATTCCTGGAACTGCGGCACAAGGTCGAGATCCATCAGATGACCGGCCGGGTCGTGGAGTGCCCGATCGATGAGATGAACCGGCCTCGCGGCGGCCAGCACGCCAAGCTACGGATCCCACCGAGCGCCGATCAGGTCAACCGGCTGTTCCTTGGGTGGCGCCAGGAGCTGGCGACGTGCCGCAAGTTCGCCCCGGCCGCCCGCAACTACACCGCGTGCCGGCTGATGGCCGAGGTCGGGCTGCGGGTCAACGAGGCATGCAAGCTCGACCTGTCTGACATCAAGTGGCAGCTGGGCCACTTCGGCAAACTGCATGTGCGTCACGGCAAGGTGGCCCGGGGCTCGGGACCCCGCGAGCGGATGGTGCCGCTGATCAACAACGCGGGTGCGACGTTGCGGTGGTTCATCGAGGACGCGTGGGCGCAGTTCGGTGACGACCACACCCGCCCCGGGGTGCCGCTGCTGCCCTCGGAACGCCGCAACATCGACGGCACCGCCGCCCGGGTCGGTGACGAGACGCTGCGGGCGGCGTTGGCCAGCGCGGCGCGGACGTACTTGCCGGACTGGTCTGAGGTCGTCACACCTCATGTGCTGCGGCATTTCTGCGCCTCCCAGCTGTATCTGGGTGGCATGGACCTGCTCGCGATCCAAGCCACGCTCGGTCACGCCTGGATCGCCACCACGATTTCGTACGTGCACGTCCCGGGAACCCATATTGAGGACGCCTGGATCGCAGGTCAGCAACGCTGCGCTACTCGACTGAAGGGATTGACAAGATGAGGTGGAACCTACGGTTGGCGGCGGCCAACCGTGGTATCTGGAAGGCCAGCGAGCTGCAGCGGATGCTCGCCGAGCATGGCCTGGTCGTCTCCGCCGGGAAGATGTCGGGACTGTGGTCGGGCGAGCCGGCCAGCATCAAGTTCACCGACCTCGACGTCATCTGCGTCGTACTCGGTTGCGGACCCGAGGAACTGTTAATCCCGCAACCAGAGAACGTGACCCGAATCGACGAGCAGCACGACCAGCCCGCCGCGGCTTCCGTGGCGGCCGGAACGTCGGTGGTGACCCCGAAGCGCCGCGACGGACGTTCGCTGCCGCCGGTCTGAGGTGCCCCCACGCACGGTCCCGCCCATCGTCCGCGGCTGTGTGGACTGCCTGGCCTGGGGTGTGCGGGGTCAACACCGCTGCACGTCATGCTCGGTATGGCGGCACAAACATCCCCTCCGCGAGGAGTGCGCCGGCTGCGGGTGGGTACTCGCGGTCAAGGACGGCTACTGCCGGCTGTGCTGGCAACAAGCCGCCTATGAGTCCAAACAGCGGGCGGGCTGCCCCGAGGCGCGGTCACCGTGCTGGCCGCGGGCGGGCGCCTCGGGGCCACCAGTTGTTCTTCGACCGGATGAAGCTGCGCCGGCCCACGTCCCCAGCCGGTAAGTACGGCCGCCGACGGGGAACGCCACCCAAGCCGCCGCCGGCCCTGGCGGGGCGACCGCCGGTGCGGTGGGTCCAAGCGAGGCTGTTCGAGGTCCCTCGGGACTTCACTCGGTTTGACGAGTCCACCAGCGTTGACCTCACTAACCCATGGTTGCGGTGGGCGATCTACCTGGCGTATCAGCGCGGCGAAGCCCGCGGCTGGCGACGCGGCACGCGCTTCGCGGTCCGCAGAGGCTTGACCATCCTGCTGTCCGGCCACACCGCCAGCGACGTGGTCCGCTGGTCGGAGTTGTTCCCCGCCATGCGCGCCTTGAACATCGGCGCCGACCGAGTCGCCGAGGTCCCGCGGGAGATGGGCGTGCCGCTGGATGACCGCCGGCCCGCGTTCGAGGACTGGCTGCAACGCAAGCTCGATGGGCTCGCCCCGGGCATCCGCGTCGCGGTCGAAGCCTGGCTGCGGATCATGCACGACGGTGGGCCCCGCTCCACACCCCGCGACATCGCTTCGGTCCAGAACTACATGAACCAGGTCCGCCCGACCCTGCTGGACTGGTCAGCCCGCTACGACCACCTGCGGGAAGTCACCCACGACGACATCCTGTCCGTCCTCGGCGGCTTGCACGGCACCCACCGCTGCAACGTCCTGGTCGGGCTGCGTCGCCTATTCGCCTTCTGCCGCAAGACCCGAATCGTCTTCCGCGACCCGACCCGGGGCATCAAGGTCGGCCAACACCCCTACGGCATCATGCAGCCCCTCGAGCAGACCGATCTCGACCAAGCCGTCGAGACCGCTACGACCCCAGTCGCCCGTCTCGTCCTCGTCTTGGCCGCCGTTCACGCCGCCCGCAAGGCCGCCATCATCACCTCCCAGATCGAGGACGTCGACCTGGGCAACCGGCGGCTGATCATCACCGGACGAACGCGCCCGATCGACGAGCTCACCCACCAGGTCCTGCTCGAATGGCTCGACTACCGGCGCACCCGCTGGCCCAACACCGCCAACCTGCATCTGATCATCAATCACCACACCGCGGGCGGCACCGGCCCGGTCTCCACCCTGTGGGGAAACAGGAACTGCGTGGCAAGCCCGCGACCCTGGAACGGCTGCGCATCGACCGGCAACTCGAGGAAGCCCTCGCGCACGGCCCGGACCCGCTGCACCTGGCCACAGTCTTCGGTATCGATCCCAAAACCGCGATCCGCTACGCCGAGAACGCCCGAATGCTCCTGGCAACCACAGCGGAGGAGCAAGACCCCGCCGGTTCCGGCGAACCCAAGAGCCGAAACCAACCATAGAGCCCGAGAGCACCCTGGTTCATGGTGAAGACCCCTCAGTTCACGCGAACTCTGGGATTTCACGGGGCACGGAGTGATTTGGACCGGAATCCGGCGTTAGGAGGCCGCTGAATAACCGCGTGTCGGGCGAGCATATGTGCGTTAAGCTGGGAGAATAGTCTTGGTGCAGGGTAGGGAGCGGGTGGATCGGGAGCTTCTGGACGCGGAGGCTCTGGTGGGG
>JALYVZ010000099.1 GCA_030852965.1 Actinomycetota bacterium
CACACGGGTCGCCACAGCGCACCTCCGGGTCGGCGTCAACTCAACCCACCAGCCTGGCCCCACCGAGGCGCGACGTCACCTGCCAACCCGACCACCACCTCGGCGGTCCGAGGCGAAGCCTCATTAGTACTTGGGGAGGCCAGACGAATGCCAGATGTCCTCGACCTCACCACGGATTCGCGCAGCTCCTGGGTCGATCGTCCTGTTCATGTAACGCACGTACGCGGTGGCGATCAGCAGGATACTGAGCACATGGACTACTCCACCCACCAGAGCTACCGTGATGTTTCCGAGCAACTTGATCGCCATGAAGCCGGGCGCATAGGCCGCGAGCACAAGGTAGCCCGCATACCACAACGCAAATGCGACGCTGACCGGGATGACGAAAAGACGGCGCCGACGGCGCAGCCCGACGAACTCCGGGCTGGACTGCACGCGCTCGTAGCGGGCGACGTTCACGGTGACCCGGTTGTCTTCGCCGATCAGGCTGTGCGCGGCCATCCCACGCCGGGAGATGCTCACGTCACGCTCTCTTCGACCACACGGGGAGCGACCACGCGGGGAGCGACCGGACCACTCGTGCCGACCGGACCACTCGTGCCGACCGGACCGCTCGTGCCGCTCCCGCCGGGGTCGAAGGTATCGGAGGTTTGCACTGGCGGGTCGACGTCGGGACCCGAGGCATCGACGTCGATCGACCCGCTGAGCGTGCGAACCTGCATCTCAGCGTGCAGTTCCCGGCTGATCTCGTCCCGGAACACTAGCGACGCGATGAAACCGACGGCAAAGGACAACGGAATCGACACGATCCCCGGGTTGCTGAGCGGGAACAGGTGAAAGTCCACTCCTTTGATCATCGATTCCTTGCCTCCGGACACCGCGGGCGACAGCACAATCAGCAGGACCGACGAGGAAAGGCCCGTGTAGATGCTCCACAACGCTCCGGCCGTTGAGAAGCGCTTCCAGAACAACGAGTACAGAATAGTTGGCAAGTTGGCCGATGCGGCCACCGCGAACGTGAGGGAGACCAGGAAAAGTATATTCTGCCCGTTGGCGACGATGCCGCCGCCGATGCCGAGCACCCCGATGCCCACCGCGGCGAGCCGAGCCACCTGGATCTCCTTTTTCGGATCCGGACTCCCACGCTTGATCACGTTGGCATACACATCGTGTGCAAAGGACGTCGACGCCGCGATGGTCAGCCCGGCCACCACCGCGAGAATCGTGGCAAAGGCTACGGCCGACACCAAACCGAGCAGGAACTCGCCGCCGAGCCGGT
Organism: Actinomycetota bacterium; assembly: GCA_030852965.1. Lineage (GTDB taxonomy): Bacteria > Actinomycetota > Actinomycetes > Mycobacteriales > Pseudonocardiaceae > Pseudonocardia. The sequence goes on from JALYVZ010000099.1 coordinate 1,280, forward strand.
AGGCCAGCAACGGGGTGGCCGAGTTCGACCTTCCCGGCGAGTTGATAATCGTCTGCGGGTCGATCATCGCGCCGGCCCCGTAACCGACCACCATCGTCGACAGCCAGAACCCACCGATGAGCCAGATGGCCCAGGAGACCGATCGGCGCGCTTCCCGGGCATCGGGAACGGTGTAGTAACGCATCAGAACGTGCGGCAATGCCGCCGTGCCCATGATGAAGGCCAGCTCCTGCGAGAAGAAGTCCAGTTTGGAGGTCGGGCTCCCGCCGTACTGCAACCCCGGGATGAGAATCGCCTCGCCGTGGGGGTTGCGCTCGATCGCCTGTGCGAGCAAGGCACTGAAGTCAAACCCGTTGCGGCCGAGCACCCACGCCGTCAGCACAAGTGAGGTAACCAGCATCAGCACGGCCTTGATGATCTGTACCCAGGTCGTACCGCGCATTCCACCGATCAACACATAGACAATCATGAGAGCGCCGACCGCGACGATCACTAGTGCCTGACCCGAGGAACTGGTGATGTTCAACAGCAACGCGACCAGTCCACCCGCCCCGGCCATCTGGGTAAGCAGGTAGAACATCACCACGATCATCGTGGAGGTTGCCGCCGCGGCACGGACCGGACGCTCCCGCAATCGGACGCTGAGCACGTCGCCCATGGTGAAACGCCCGACGTTGCGGATCGACTCGGCAACCAGCAGCGCCGCCAGCCAACCGACCAGCGCGCCCAGCGTGTAGAGGAACCCGTCGTATCCGTACAGCGCGATCGAGCCGGAGATGCCCAGGATCGAGGCCGCAGACAAGAAGTCCCCGGCAAGCGCGACCCCGTTCTGCGGCCCGGTGAAGGCTCGCCCGGCCGCGTAGTAGTCCGACGCCGAGCGGTTGGCCTTGCTGGCCCGGCGAACCACGACGAGCATGGCCACCGCGAAGACGGCAAAGATCGCTATGTTCAGCGACGGGGAGCCGACGGCTGCCGCCAAGGGCACACGTTTCTCCATGTCAGGTCCTCCTGGTTTGGTCTGCCGGCCCGGTGGCCAGCTCTGGGCCAGAGACGACCCGCAGCCGGGACGATGTCAGCGGTTCCCGGTTACCGAGCCGAGCAACGACCCAGCCTGCACAGCGGTGACGACGGCGGCCACCGGCCCCGTAGATCGCTTCGCAAGCCCCGCGGTGTCATTTCGCCTGCAAGGACGCGGTAACAGTCCGGCTCAGAGTGATCGAAAGTTTCACCCATTTCGGGGTCACTTAATATCGTGCACAACGAATTCACAGTCGCAATTGCGTACAAATGGTTAGGACACGTCCGGTTATATCACCTACAAGGGGAGTGCCGATGGTAGAGACTCCTCGAAAGTGGAGCAGCTACGCCACTCCCGCCACCCCCGAGAGGTAGACCTGGTGACCGACGACGGCGGACTCCCGCAACCTCGCACCCAAGCTGGCTGGACACCCTCAGTGACGATCTTGGAGACGCAGCTGTGTTTCGCCCTCTCGGCCGCATCCCGGGCCATGACCGGCTGCTACCGGCCGCTGCTGACCCCGCTCGGGCTGACCCACCCGCAGTACCTGGTTATGCTGGTGCTCTGGGAACGGCAGACGATCACCGTCAAGGAGTTGGGTGACCGACTACAGCTGAGGTCAGCGACCCTGTCGCCGATCCTGGTGCGACTCGAGCAGGCCAAGTTCATCGTTCGGCGCCGCAGCAACACAGACGCCCGTGCCATGGAGGTATCCGTGACACCGATCGGTCGGCGGATGCGCCGCGAGGCCGACCCCTTGCCCGCGTTGCTGGCCCAAGCCACCGGCATGACGCCGAACGAGATCGCGAGCCTGCGTGACCTGCTGCACGTACTCACGATGCGGCTGCACGCCGCCGAGCTGAGCATGAGCACATCGCAGGGGTGAGCGGACAAGGCAGCGGACGGCGCCACCCGGAGCCGCCGAGTTGGGTGGTGCGCGGCCGCGACGGTGCGGCAGCACGTCAACCACCGGCCTGCCCTGCTCGCGGCGCACTGACGCGCCGCGCGAGGCGTGGACACGCACGGACACCGAGCGCGTCTAGACCGGCTGCGCCGGCGGCCACGGACGTGGTACGTCTTCCGCGTCCAGTAGCGCTACTTCGCCAGCGGGTCGCGGGGCAGCTTGAGGATGCGCTCGGCGATCTGGTTGCGCACGATCTCGGTGGTGCCACCAGCGATGGTGAGGCAGCGGCCGTACAGGTATGCCCGGGTGTGCCGGCCGTCCTGGCTGGTCACCGCGTCCGGGCCGGCCAGCTTCAGCGCCAGCTCGGTGACCCGTTGCAAGTGCTCGCCGCTGATCAGCTTGGTGATGTTGCCCTCGGGGCCGGGACCAGAGCCCTGCACCGCACGGGCGGCCTGACGCAGGTTGAGCAGCCGTTGGCACTGCTGGTCGGCGATCAGCGCACCCACTTCGCGCAAGTGTCCGACGTCGCCAGGCGCGTACCGCGAGACGAGGTTGAGCAGGTCCGGCGCTGCGATCCCGAACAGCGAGCCGATGCCCCCGGACCCCCCGCCGATGGACACCCGCTCGTTGCCCAGCACCGCGCGAGCCACCGCCCAACCCTGGCCGACCTCGCCGACCACGTCATCGTCGGGCACGAACACCTCGTCCAGGAACACCTCGTTGAACAGCGCATCCCCAGTGATCTCACGCAACGGCCGGACCTCCACCCCCTGGCTGGAGAGGTCGATCGCCATCATCGTGACGCCGGTGTGCTTGGGCCCGGACGAGTCGGTACGCACGGTGGCAAACCCCCACCGACAGGCCCGGGCGTTGCTGGTCCACACCTTCTGACCGGTGACCACCCAGCCGCCCTCGGTGCGCACGCCCCTGGTCTTGATCGCGGCGGCATCGGATCCGGCTGACGGCTCGGAGAACAGCTGGCACCACTGCTCCTGGCCGGCCAGCGCCGGCGGCACCCAGCGCTGCGTCTGCTCGGGGGTGCCGGCCTGAATGATGGTCAGGATGTTCCACGCGGTGATGCCCAGCGGCGCCACGCTGATGCCCGCGAACTCCTCCTCGATCACCAGCTGCTCGGCGGCGTCCGCGGCGCGGCCCCACGGCTTCGGCCAGTGCGGGGCGAAGTACCCGGTCTCGGCGAGCCGGGAGCGCTGTTGGTCGGGCGGCAGCGAGGAGACTTCGGCCGCCACGGCGGCGGCCTCCGCGCGGTACTGTTCCGCCTCCGGCGGCAGGTCGATGGAGTAGTGCCGGACGGCACCGGCGGCAGTAAGCCTCGCGACATCGAGCTCAGCGTCACCGAGCGCGCCCACCAGCGCGGCCAGCGCGTTCGCCCGCCGCAGGTAGATGCCGGCGTCATGTTCCCAGGTGAACCCAATGCCGCCGTACACCTGGATGTTCGCCTGGGCGTTCCGTACTCCCGCCCGCAGCGCGCGGGCCGCTGCCACCGCGCAGGCCAGGTCGGAGGCGGCGTCGGCCGGGTCGCAGCGGGCCGCGTCCCAGGCGGCGGCGATCGCCAGCTCGGCGTCCACCAGCATGTTCGCGCACAGGTGCTTGACCGCCTGGAAGGTGCCGATGGTGCGGCCGAACTGCTCGCGCTCCTTGGCGTAGGCCACCGCCATCTCGGTGCACGCCGAGGCAATACCCGCCGCCTCGGCCGCCGCGAGCGTACGAGCCAGCCGAACCAGCACCGCACCCGCTCCGGTGAGCACGGCGGTGGCCGCCGCGCCGTCCAGCGTCACCCGAGCGGCCCGCCGGCTGGGGTCCATGTCCGACCCGGCGCGCAAAGACACCCCCGCCGCCGACGTCGTCACAACGGCCAAGTCGGGACCGACCGGCAGCAGCAGCACATCGGCCAGCCCCGCGCCCAACACCGGGCCGGCGTCCCCGTGCACGGCCGAGCCTTCCAGCCGAAGCGAGCCGCCGAACCCGACGCCCGCGGTCCGCTGTCCGCGGGCCAGCGCGGCAAGCAGTTCAGGGTCGCCATCGACCGCATCCAGCACCGCGGCGGCCAGCACGGTCGGCAGGAACGGGCCGGGGGCCACCGCGCCAGCCAACGCCTCCAGCACCACCGCGAGCTCAGGCAGCCCGTAACCTTCGCCGCCCAGGTGCTCCGGCAGGTGCAGCCCCAGCCAGCCGAGGCCGGTCAGCTCGGACCAGAACGGCGGCAACGACTCGGTATCGGCCTCGAGCTGGGCCCGGGCCGCCGCGCGGGCGTCGTGCTTGGCCAGGAAGGATCTGGCGACCTCGGTCAGCGCGCGGTGATCTTCGGTGATCGCCAAAGACATTGCAGGTCCTTACGGGAGTCCACTGGTCCGCTATGAGGATACTGTTTCCCATGCAACGCCGAATCAGCCAACGGCTTGGTCATAGTGGAGGCCATAGTTGGGTGCACGCTTTCCTCGCTCTCAGGAGACCTCATTGCATGACCGTGGCCGGTGTCGAGTAAAGATCGACTCGGGTCCAGCCGAGTTTCGCGACACGTTCCGGGAGTGGTCGGCGGACAACCACGCCGAGCCGCCGGCGGGGCGTTCTACTGGATCGGTGCCGCGCAGGTGAACCGGGCAGCCACCCCGCACGACAACTGGCGGTTGCGCTGACCGCCCCCAAGCTGGCCGCGCAGGTCGCACACCGCATCGAGTCGGACATCATCGCTGCCGGCTGGCCGGCCGGCGAGCTGTTCGGGTCGGAGACCGAGCTGCGGTTGCGCTACCGGGTCAGTCGCGCGGTGCTGCGCGAGGCGGTGCGCATCGTCGAGCACCACCAGGTGGCGAGCATGCGACGCGGACCCACCGGCGGGCTCATCGTGCGGGCACCGGATGCCACCCCGTCGGCCCGGGCGCTGGTGATCTACCTGGCGCACGTGCGGACCACCATCCCCGACCTGGTGGCCGCTCGGCTGCTGCTGGAGTCGCTGGCCGTCGAGATGACCGCCGGTCGATCACCGAGGAGGGCATCCAGCCGTTGCGCGGCACCTGCGAACACGAGGCCGCCCAGCCCGGCGTGGAGATCCAGGACGGGCTGCACCTGGCGCTCGGGACCTGTCCGGCAACCCCGCGGTGGCCTTGTTCATCGCGGTCCTGACGTTGCTCACCAGACACTACGCCAGCGCCCGAACATTGGGAGCGGATGCGGTCCGCGCCGCAAGGGCGGACTCGGCGCGGGCTCACCGGGCCATCGTCGAGGCCACCATCGCCGGCGACGTCGCGCTCGCCGAGCACCGGGTTGCCACCCACCTCCGGGTGCTCGGGGACTGGTTCGGCGCCGACTCCCAGCCACCGATGGGCGTCGTCAGGCCGGTCGACCCCGGCGCCGGCCAGCTCAAGCTGGCCGAGGTGGTGGCCGACCAGATCCGGGCCGACATCGCCCGCGCCGGGCTGACCGAGGGCGACCTCGCCGGCTCCGAACAGCATCTGCTGGACCGCCATCGCGTCAGCCGCGCGGTGTTGCGCGAGGCGATCCGGCTGCTGGAGTACCACTCGGTGGCCGGCATGCGCCGCGGCCCGGGCGGCGGCCTGATCGTCAACCGGCCGGACCCGTCCGCCAGCGTGGCGGCGATCGCGCTCCACCTGGAGTACCAGGGCATCGACTTCGACGCGTTGCGGCTGGTCCGGGACGCCGTCGAGCTGGGCTGCATCGAGCGGGTGGTGGCCCGCCGCGACGAGCCCGGGGTGGCACGGCGGCTGCGGGCGGCCCAGCGGCTGGACCCGGCGACACCCGCCGATCAGCCCAAGGAGCTCAGCCGCGTGTTCCACACCGAGCTCGCCGAGCTGACCGACAACCCCGTGCTGGCGTTGTTCCAGCGGATCCTGACGACGCTGGTCGCTCGGCACCTGCACACCACACCGCGCGCCGGGCCGACGCCGTCGCACGACGTCATGGTGGCCGAGATGTCCCGGGTGCACCGCGGCATCGCCGAGGCGGTGCTGGCCGGTGACTCCGGGCTGGCCAAGCACCGGATGCGCCGCCATCTGGCCGCCTTGAGCACCGACTGGTGGCACTGATCCGGCTGCATACAGTCACTTCTACGCCGCCTCCAGCGTCGCCGCCGCGAGGAACGTCAGCACAGCAGCGGTCATGGTAGCGAGCATCACGCGCTCGCCGATCCTGAGCAACCACATTGCCCCAGGCCGCGAGGATGGCGTCGGTGCTCGCAGGTGGCGGTTGATGCGCGATCCGTCGGGGGTCGTGACGCATCACAACAAATAGGATACGATGCGTACTCTAACCGGGGGTGGATGATGGACCGAGCACCAGGCGGGCCGAGCGTCGGTGGCCCGACGATGACCGAGCCGCGCCAGCTCGCCTCGACGTCGTCCGCAACCACCCCGGCGGCGTGGGGCCTGCCGTTGGCGGTGATGGTGGTCGGAGTGTTCGTGTCGGTGTTGGACACAACCATCGTCAATGTCGCGGTGCCGGCGATCCAGAAGGACTTCGGCGGCTCGTTGCCGGATGTCCTGTGGATCGCCACCTCCTACACCCTGACGTTGGGGGTGGTGGTGCCGATCAGCAGCTGGCTGGGCGATCGGTTCGGGCTGAGCCGGGTCTACCTGGTCGCGCTGCTGGCGTTCGCGGCGGGGTCGGCGTTGTGCGGGCTCGCGTGGAACCTCAACGTGTTGATCGCGTTCCGGATCCTGCAGGCGGTTCCCGGCGGGATCCTGCCGGTGATCACCCTCACGATGGTGTACCGGATCGTGCCGAAGGACAAGATCGGCGCGGCGATGGGCATGTACGGCCTGGGGATCGTGGTGGCCCCCGCACTGGGCCCGGTGCTGGGCGGCTATCTGGTGCAGTACGCGGACTGGCGGCTGGTGTTCTTCATCAACGTGCCGATCGGACTGCTCGGTGCCCTGGCGGCTTATCTGTTGGTACCCAAGATCGGTAAGGCCGTCGCGCACCGTTTCGACCTGGCCGGTTTCGCCACCGTTGCCTATGGGCTGTTCGCGGTGCTGCTGGCCGCCTCGAAGGGCGAGGACTGGGGGTGGACCGGCTACCGGGTCCTGGCGCTGCTGATCAGCGGGACGCTGAGCCTGGCGTTGTTCGTGGTGATCGAGTTGGAGGTCGCCGATCCGCTGCTCGATTTGCGGGTGCTCAAGGTGTGGCCGTTCACCAACTCGCTGCTGCTGCTGACACTGTTGACGGTGAACCTGCTCGCGGTGGCGTTCTACATCCCGGTGTTCCTGCAGCAGGGTCGGGGGCTGCAAGCGTTCGAGGCCGGGCTGTTGACAATGCCGCAGGCGCTGGTGATGGGTGCGTTGATGCCGATCGCGGGTCGGGTCTACGACAAGATCGGGCCGCGCTGGCTGGCCGCGATCGGGCTGACGATCTGCGCGTACGGCACCTACCTCATGGGCGGTCTCACCCCGGACACGACCAACACCGAGATCGTCATCTGGACCTGCGTACGCGCCTTCGGAATGGGGCTGGCCATGATGCCCATCATGACCTCGGGCCTCGCCGCCGTGCCGGCGGCGCTGACCAACCAGGCCAGCGCGATGAACAACGTCGCCCGCCAGGTGGCCGGTTCGCTCGGGCTGGCCGGGTTCGCCGTGCTGGCCACCGCCCAGCAGACCCAGATGTTCAGCGACCGCGCCACGCTGACGCCGGCCACCGCTGCTGGCGCGGCGTCCAGTGGGGCCGGCTTCGCCCCGCTCTACCAACGATTCCAGCACCTGAACCTCGAGGTGCTCGCCGCTTCCTACGCCGACCTGTTCCTGATCACCGCGGGGTTGGCCGTGCTCGGCGCCATCGGTGCGTTGCTCCTGCGATCCGGGCCCGCCGCCCCCACCTCGGCTCCGGCCCCGCGCGCCGACCCCACGGTCGCGCCCCCGCTCGCAGCCGGCTCAGCCAACCCTGTGGTAGACGAGCCGACCGGCGGCGAACGCGTCAGGGAAGCGGCGGATCAGCCCACTGCGAGCCCACACCGGCCCAGCTCGACGCGGTCCCGCCAACCGGTCGGCCACGCCCGGCGGTGAACGCGATCGTCACGCTTGCGGGCGCGACGTGGAAGGAGCCATGGTAGGCCCAGCGGGCAGTTATGCGGGCGGAATGCTGGGATTCGACAACCCGACCGAGTGGCAGCGGCTGCGGGCCAGGGAGCGGCTGATCGACCCAAGCACGATGGAGATCCTGACCGGTGTCGGCGTGGCCCGTTCGTGGCGTTGCCTGGAGCGAGCTCGGTGCCGGCACCGGATCGATCGCGGCCTGGCTGGCCGGGCAGTGTCCCCACGGGCGGGTCGTGGCCACCGACATCGACACCCGCCACCTCGAGCAACAGCGATCGGACAACCTCGAGGTGCGCCGCCACGACGTCATCACCGAGGACTTCCCACCCGGCTCGTTCGACCTCGTGCACGCCCGGTCGTTGCTGGTGAACCTGCCCGAACGCGACGCCGTGCTGGCCCGCATCACCGGCTGGGTGGCGCCGGGCGGGTGGCTGGTGATCGGGGAACCGGACGCATTTCCGACCGACTCCTCGATCCACCCCCGGCCTACCGGAAGCTGATGCACGCGTTCGAAGACGCGGGTGCGCTCTCGCACGGCGCGGACCTGCGTTGGCCTCGCGGCTACCCGTCCTTCTTTGCCGGCCGCGGGTTGGCCGACATTGGTATGCGGGTCGCTCCGCAGTATGTCGGCGACGGCGGGCCGGCGAGGACATCTGGCGGATCGCGCTGACCCAAGCCCGCCCCACCATCCTCGACGCCGGGCTGCTCACCGACGAGGAGTTCGCCGAGGGCCTGGAGTTGTTCGACCACCCTGGGTTCCTCGACATGGCAACCGCGCTGGTCAGCGTCTGGGGCCGCGCGAGCGCGGGAACCTAGCCATCATCTCGACCAGCACACCGTGTCCGGGATGCGGCCGCCAGACCCGACCCCAAACACCCCGCCGTTGGCGGTCGACTCGCCTTCGCATCCTGATCGCTCGTCCGGATGGCTCGGTTAGGATCGCTGGATCGCGGTGACCACCTGGGCGGGCAATCCTGCTGGAGGTGGCGCCGGGCGGGGGCAGGTCGAACACCGCTAGGCTCGCGCCGAGAATCGGGAGCGGGGTGTACGACGTGACGACTTCGGGTTGGCGAGCGGCACCGCCCCTGGACCTGGCGGTGATCGGTGCGGGCGTGCTCGGCTTCGTGGCGAGCCTGCTGCCATGGTACGGCGGTAGCGTCTCGGCCTTCGGATTCAGTGGGTCCGTCGAGGTCGACGCCTGGAACGCGGGCACAAGCGCCTGGATGTCGATGCTGCTGTTGACGGGGGCGGGTGCCGTGGCGCTGGCGTGCGTCATGAACACGCCACGGCGCCCGCCGGCCTGGTGCTCGCTACTCGCGGCGGGGCTGTCGACCCTTGCGATGGTGGGCCTGGTGGCTCGTTGGGCCAGCTGGCCGGACGCCCCCGGCGGGACGGGTGGGTTCGGGGGTGTCGAGTTGAACGGCAGCTGGCTGAACGGGCTGGTCGGTGCGTCTGCCGGCCCCGAAATCGGTTTCTATCTGGCGTTGGTCGCCGTGGCAGTGGCTCTGGTGGCCTCGTGGTTGCGCGTTCGCGCCGCGCTCGTCTCGTCCTGATCGACGACGGCACGCGGCTTGGGAGCGGCCCGTGTTGGGCATGCTGCTCGCCGCGTTGGTCCAGACGGTCGTCTCCACTGCGCTGCCGACCGGTCGCGGCTGATCTCGGTAGCGGTTCGCACCTGTCGTGGGTCGTCACCGCGTACCTGCTCGCCCAGACCGTGGCCGTGGCCATGGCGGGCAAGTTCGGCGATCTGTCCGGCCAAACGATCTTCCCGGTCAGCGCCGGATCTTCGTGGTCGGCTCGATGCTGTGCGGGCTGTCGTCGAACCTGATCTCGCCGGTGGGGTTCTTGGCGGTGCAGGGTATCGGTGGCGGCGGCCTGACGGTGACCGCGGCCGCGTTGATCGACGAGGACATCCCACCGCGTGAGCGAGGCCGCTATCAGGGCCTGCTCAGGGCGGTGTTCGGCGTGACCGCCGCCGCCGGCCCGCTGCTGGGCGGGGTTGTTGTCCACCCATGGACCAGCACACCTCGGGGTCCGGTATCGGCCTGTCGATGCAGATCCTGACCCTGGCCGTGCAGAACACCGTCGACCACGACAGCCAACTCGCGCCGCGCCTGACCACCGCGTTGACCGGTCTGCCCCCGGCCGCCGCCAAGGCGGCGGCCAGCCCGCAGCGGCCACCCGCCCTGCCGGCCGCGGCGCGGGACCCGATCGTCAACGCCTACACCGAGACCGTGCACACCTGCCGTGATGGCCGAACGGCATGAACGTCGGATCGTTCAGGGTCTTCAGACACCGGAATGATCGGCGGGCCTCGCCGCGTTGACCACTACATGGCAGATGTGAACGAGTGGAACCGCAAGATCATCGAGGAGTTCCGGGCAAACGAGGGCCGGGTCGGCGGCCAGTTCGAGGGTGCCCCGCTGCTGTTGCTGCACAGCATCGGTGCCCAGAGCGGGAAGCCCCGGATCAACCCGATGGTGTACCAGCATCTCGGCGGCTCCTACGCGGTGTTCGCGTCCTACGCGGGCGCGCCTGCGAACCCGGCCTGGTACCACAATGTGACCGCGCACCCCGACGTCGAGATCGAGGTCGGCACCGAGAAAATCCGAGCCACCGCGCGGGTGCTCGACGGCGCCGAGCGGGAACCGGTCTGGGAGCGGCAGAAGGTTGCCATGCCGGGGTTCGCCGAGTACGAAGCCAAGACCGACCGCATCATCCCGGTCGTCGTGCTAGACCTGGTGAGTTAGCGACCCGTCATTGAGCCAGGGCTCAGGGCCTGCCGCTGACCAAGGCGTCGCTTCCACGACTCGGCCTGGTTCTTGTGGTGGGGAGGTCGGCGTGGTTGTTCATGCCCGCTGGCGGCGGGAACGGCGCAGGTCGGGTCGTGAGAGTGTGACCACGGCTGTTCGGCGAGATCAAGACAGCCGTGGTCACACTCTCACGGACACGCCACTTCGACCGGCTCGACGGCGGGCAGGCCATCCACGACACCATCCGCGGTGGCGGCGGATGGGCGCTGCTGCTGCTTGCGCTGGTCAAGGATCACCTACAGCCCGGGCGGCCTCACCACCCGATTCGGCGGCCGGATCGCGCTCAGCGACGGCCTCGTTCATCACCAGGACATCCGCCGTCCGCTCGGCATGCCCGCGACGTCCCCGCTGATCGGATGCTCTGCGCCCTTGCGCTTCGCCCGCACCCACCGGGGCCGCGAAACGCAGCCGCGGCCTCACGCTGATCTCGACCGACCTCGACTGGACGGCCCTGGGACGGGCCCGCCGTCGAAGGACCCGCCGAAGCGCTGCTCATGGCAGGAATCCGTGACATATTTCGTGACAGCAGCTGACACGGTCCTACCACGAGCCAACCTGCGTAGGTTGGCTCGTGGTGGCAAGCTTGCTAGAGGGCTGTGGCCGACGAAGTCGGCATGATCGAGTCAAGTTTGTGTTCAGGCGGCGAGTCCGGCTTCCTGGGTGAGTTGGTCGAGGGCGTGTTGGTAGTTGC
>JALYVZ010000346.1 GCA_030852965.1 Actinomycetota bacterium
CGCCCTCCCTCCCCTGCCGGAGCGGCCGTCGGATCCACCGGAACCCCGGCGGCGCTCGCCGCACCCGGCGTACCCGCCGGGTCAGCCGCGGTGGGCGGCTCGCTCGGTGCGACGGCCGTCAGCTCCGGCCGGGTCGTTTCCTCCACGGGGGCGACCTGCACGTTGAACAGGTAACCGATGGCCTCTTCCTTGATGCCGTCCATCATGGCGGCGAACATGTCGAAGCCCTCGCGCTGGTACTCGATCAGCGGGTCGCGCTGAGCCATCGCCCGCAGCCCGATGCCCTCCTTGAGGTAGTCCATCTCGTAGAGGTGCTCGCGCCACTTGCGGTCGAGCACGGTGAGCACGATCTGCCGCTCCAGCTCGCGCATCCCGCCCTGCTGGGAGATGGTGGCGTCGATCTCGGCCTCGCGCCGAACGTAGGCGGCCCGGGCGTCCGCGCACACGGCATCGTGCAGCAGCTCGGCGCTGAGCTCGGTCGGCTCGCCGTCGTCGTCCAGCGCGTCACCCTCGATCAGGTCCTGCCAGCGGATACCCACTGGGTACAGGGTGCCCAGCGCGGTCCACAGCGCGTCGAGGTCCCAGTCCTCGGAGTAACTGCCCTCGGTCGCCCCGTCGATGTAGGCCTTGGTGACGTCCTCGAGCATGTGCTGGACCTGCTCGGCGAGGTTCTCCCCGGCGAGCACCCGGCGGCGCTCCTCGTAGATCACCTGGCGCTGCTTGTTCAGCACCTCGTCGTACTTGAGGACGTTCTTGCGGATCTCGAAGTTCTGCTGCTCGACCTGGGTCTGGGCGCTGCGGATCGCCTTGGTGACCATGCCGGCCTCGATCGGCACGTCATCCGGCACGTTCAACCGGTTCATGATCGACTCTACGGCCTGGCCGTTGAACCGGCGCATCAGCTCGTCGCCCAGCGAGAGGTAGAACCGGGACAGACCAGGGTCGCCCTGCCGCCCGGAGCGCCCGCGCAGCTGGTTGTCGATGCGGCGGGACTCGTGTCGCTCGGTACCCAGCACGTACAGCCCGCCGACCCGGACCACCTCCTCGGCCTCGGCAACCACCTGCTCGCGGGCCATCGCCAATGCGCGGTCCCAGGCCGCCTCGTAGTCCTCCCTGGTCTCCACCGGGTCCAGGCCGCGACCGCGCAGCTCCTGGTCGGCCATGAAGTCGGGGTTGCCGCCCAACATGATGTCGGTACCCCGGCCGGCCATGTTGGTCGACACCGTCACCGCACCGGCGTGCCCGGCCTGGGCCACGATCGTGGCCTCCCGCTCGTGCTGCTTGGCGTTGAGCACCTCGTGCGGGATGCCCCTGGCCAGCAGCAGCTTGGCAAGGTACTCGGACTTCTCCACGCTGGTGGTACCGACCAGCACCGGCTGCCCGCGCCGGTGGCACCCGGTGATGTCTTCGGCGACCGCCTCGAACTTCGCCTCCTCGGTCTTGTAGATCAGATCGCGCTGGTCCTCACGGACCATCGGCCGGTTGGTCGGGATCGACACCACGTTCATCTTGTAGATCTGGGACAGCTCGGCGGCCTCGGTCTGCGCGGTGCCGGTCATCCCTGCGAGCTTCTTGTACAACCGGAAGAAGTTCTGCAGGGTGACGGTGGCCAAGGTCTGGTTCTCGGCCTTGATGTCGACGTTCTCCTTGGCCTCGATGGCCTGGTGCATGCCCTCGTTGTAGCGCCGGCCGGAGAGCACCCGGCCGGTGAACTCGTCGACGATGAGCACCTCGCCGTTGCGGACGATGTAGTCCTTGTCCCGCTTGAACAGCTCCTTGACCTTGAGCGAGTTGTTCAGGTAGCCGACCAGCGGGGTGTTCGCCGACTCGTAGAGGTTGTCGATGCCGAGCTGGTCCTCGATGTAGGACACGCCCTCCTCGGTGACCCCGACCGTGCGCTTGCGCAGGTCCACCTCGTAGTGCACGTCCGGCTGCATCAACGGGGCCAGCCGGGCGAACTCGGTGTACCAGCGGGCGCTCTGCTCGGCCGGCCCGGAGATGATCAGCGGCGTACGAGCCTCGTCGATCAGGATCGAGTCGGCCTCGTCGACGATGCCGAAGTTGTGCCCGCGCTGCACCATGTCGGCGGTCACCCAGCACATGTTGTCGCGCAGGTAGTCGAAGCCGAACTCGTTGTTCGTGCCGTAGGTGATGTCCGAGGCGTAGGCCTCCCGACGCTGGGCCGGCGTGAGGTCGGAGAGGATCACCCCGACGGTCAGGCCGAGGAAGCGGTGGATCCGGCCCATGTTCTCAGCGTCGCGCTTGGCCAGGTAGTCGTTCGTCGTGACCACGTGCACGCCGAGCCCGGAGAGCGCGTTGAGGTAGGAGGGCAGCACCGAGGTCAGCGTCTTGCCCTCACCGGTCTTCATCTCGGCAACGTTCCCGAGGTGCAGCGCGGCGCCACCCATGACCTGCACCTTGAACGGACGCTGACCCAGGGTGCGGGTGGCTGCCTCACGGACCACCGCGAAGGCCTCCGGAAGCAGCTCGTCCAACGACTCGCCGTCGGCGTGCCGAGCCTGGAACTCGTCGGTCTTGGCGCGCAGCTGTGCGTCGGACAGTCGCTGCACCTCGGGCTCCAGCGTGTCGACGTGGTCGGCGATGCGCCCAAGGCGCTTGACCAACTTCGTCTCACCGGCGCGGAGCAGACGATCTAGAACCACGGATGACCTCAGCTCGTGTTGGCGATGCGCCGCAGTGTTGACACCTCGGTGGCAGCACTGTGGAACGCGTTTCCGCCCACCATGGTAGAGACTGCGCGCACATGACGAAGGCACGGGCCGACAAGCCCGTGCCTTCGTCGCGTCAGCGGGTGATCAGGTGAGTCGGATGACGCCGTAGTCATACCCCTTGCGCCGGTACACGACGCTGGGCTGACCGGTGTCCGCGCAGGCGAACAGGTAGAAGTCGTGGCCGACCAGCTCCATCTCAGAGAGGGCCTCGTCCATCGACATGGGTTTGGCGGAATGTTCCTTCTCCCGCACGATCCGGCCAGGGATGTGCTCGGCCAGCTCGCTCGCGGTGAGTTCCTCGGTCGCTTTCCGAGGCGCGGGGATCATGGGCAGACCCACCGCGGCGAACAAGCTCTCCTCCTCCGGGGTGGCGTCTTCGAGCACGGCGACGTCCGAGCCGTTCATCGTGCGCACACTGCCGACAGTTCGGCGGCCGTAGGCCACCCGACGTCGGTCATGTGCGCGGCGCAGCCGGGACTCCAGCTTGCCGACGGCGATGTCGAGAGCGGCGTAGAAGTCAGGCCCACAGGCCTCCGCGCGAGCCACCGGGCCACACCCGCGTCCGGTGATCTCAACCCGCTGGCAACTCTTGGCCTGTCGGCGGTTGCGTTCGTGGAACAGCTCCACCTCCATGCCCACGATCTTGTGGTCGTACCGTTCGAGACGGGCGATCTTGTCAGCAACGTGCACTCTGAAGTGATCAGGAACCTCGACGTTCCGACCAGTGACGACTATCTCCACTCGGACCTCCCTCGCACCTGCGTCGGGAAAACCCTCGACCTGTCGAACCGTTCCTCGTTCCGGGGGTCGAGGTGGTTGGCAACTCTCGCGTCCACACCGCGTTCAGCGGGTGGACGCACGGTAACCCGCATCTCGTTTCTACAACAACCCCCTACCGAGTAGAGCCCCCGGCTGGGCGGACCGCTCGTCGCAAAGGCTCCCCCGAACGGCCGCAGCCCGGTAGAGTGGATAGCTTCATCCCGTTGGTCGGCCCGCTGACCAGCGACTTCTTCGGTGCGCGCCCGTCGCGTCGCACAGCACCACCGCGCCTGTCACAGACACCCCGGCGGAGCCCAACGCCGTCGCACAGGCCCGCAGCGTGGCCCCGGTGGTCACCACGTCATCCACCAGGAGCACCCCGGCCCCGAGCGGCGGAAGTTGCTCCATCCGGGTACTCAGGCGGCCGTGCAGGTTGGCCGCGCGGGCGGCCGCATCGAGGCCCACCGAGTCCCGCCCGCCCGCACGCATCCGCAACGCCGGGCTCACCCCGACCGACAACGCCGGGTGCGCCAGGCGCTCCGCCAGCGCATCGACCAGGGCCAGCACATGGTCGCCGCCGCGGGCTCGGGCCGCCGACGGCCGGGATGGCGCCGGCACCAGCCAACAGCGCGTCCCCACTACACCGCTGGCCAGCACGACACCGGCCAGAACTCCGGCCAACGGTCCGGCCAGTGCCCGCTGGCCGCGCTCCTTGTAGGCGAGCAGTGCATGCCGCAGCGGCCCATCATAGACCCCGGCCGCCACCGTCGGGGGCGCGCCAGCCAGCCCGGCCACCACCCGGGCCGGACC
>JALYVZ010000347.1 GCA_030852965.1 Actinomycetota bacterium
GGCCACGTACGAGCCGCGCATCCCGCCGCCGCCGACCACCAGCGCGACCCGGTGCCCGTCGCGGCGGGCACCGGGTCGGTCGCCGTCGGACGCGCGCGCGAGCAGCACCCGCAGCACATCCAGGTCGCCGTGCACGAACGGTAGGTCAGGCACGGACATGGATTCGGTCGCCGCGCCTTTCGGGTTCGGAATGCCTACTGTATCGGACTGGGGTCGCCGCGTTTGACCGACTCCAGCAGCATCTGCGCCACGTCCAGCACCTGGACGCCCTCGGCCTCGCCGGCGCTCTGCTTCTCGGTCACGCCGTCGGTGAGCATGGTGCGGCAGAACGGGCAGCCGGTGGCGATCTGGCGGGCCTCGGTGGCCAGCGCCTCCTCGGTGCGGGCCAGGTTGACCCGCTTGCCGATGTGCTCCTCCATCCACATCCGGGCGCCACCGGCGCCGCAGCAGAACGAGCGGTCGGCGTGCCGGGGCATCTCGGTCAGCTTCAGGCCCGCGGCGCCGACCAGCTCGCGCGGCGGGGAGTACACCTCGTTGTGTCGGCCCAGGTAGCACGGGTCGTGATAGGTAACGTCGAGGCCACCGTCCGGCGACGCGACCGGCACCAGCTTGCCCTCCTTGATCAGCGAGTTCAGCAGCTGGGTGTGGTGCACCACCTCGTAATGCCCGGCCAGCTGTGGGTACTCCCGGCCCAGGGTGTTGAAGCAGTGCGGGCAGGTGGTGACGATCTTCCGCTGCCCCGGCTCGCGGCCTTCGAAGACGGCGTTGAGCACCTCGACGTTCTGACTCGCCAGCATCTGGAAGACGAACTCGTTGCCCGAACGCCGCGCCGGGTCGCCGGTGCAGGACTCCTGCGGGCCGAGCACCACATAACCGACGCCGGCCCGGTGCAGCAGTTCGGCGGTGGCCCTGACGGTCTTCTTGGCGTTGTCGTCGAACGCGCCGGCGCAGCCGACCCAGAACAGGTACTCGGTCTCGGCGGCCAGTTCCCCAGCCCCATCAGCACCGAAGACGGGCACCTCGAAGTCCAGCCCCTTGGTCCACGCCAGCCGGTCCTTGGCGTTCTGGCCCCAGGGGTTGCCCTTGTTCTCCAGATTCCTGAACAACACCGACAGCTCAGACGGGAACTCTGACTCGATCATCACCTGGTGCCGGCGCATGTCGATGATGTGGTCGACGTGCTCGATGTCCACCGGGCACTGCTCCACGCACGCGCCGCACGACGTGCACGACCAGAGCACGTCCGGGTCGATCACCCCGCCGGCCTCGAGGGTGCCGACCAGCGGGCGGGCGGCCTGGTCCGGCCCGGAGCCGGTGACCCGGCCGAACCCGGACTCGGGCACGCCGGGCCCGTTGGACTCGTGGCCGACGACCTCGACCGAGCCCTCCTCGGGGATCTCCTGGCCGCCGATCAGGTACGGAGACTTGGCGAACAGGTGGTCGCGCAGATCCATGATCACGAGCTTCGGGGACAGCGGCTTGCCGGTGTTCCACGCCGGGCACTGGCTCTGGCAGCGCCCGCATTCGGTGCAGGTGGCGAAGTCGAGCAGGCCCTTCCAGGTGAAGTCCTCGATCTTGCCCCGGCCGAAGGTGTCGGTCTCCCCTGGGTCCTCGAAGTCGATCGGCTTGCCGTTCGACTCCATCGGCAGCAGCGGGCCGAGCGCCTTGGGCAGCCGCTTGGCCGCGACGTTGATCGGCGCCACGAAGATGTGCAGGTGCTTGGAGTAGAGCACGATGATCAGGAACGCCAGCATGACGCCGATGTGCAGGAACAGCCCGATGCCCTCCAGCAGCGCGAGCGCGCTCGGGTTGACGTGGGCGAACAGCTTGCCCACGCCGATCGAGGCGAAGGCCCCGGAGTGGTATGGGAGGTTGCCCCGCGCCGAGGCCACGCCGCGGAAGAAGAACAGCGTCCAGACCACGTTGAAGATCATGAAGAGGATGAACCAGGCCGGCCCGGTGTGCGAGCCGTAGAAGCGGGAGTCCCGCTGCCGGCGTCCCGGAGCCTGCCGCACCCGGATCACCGCGAACACCCCCAGCGAGATCAACACGGCCAGCGCGATGAAGTCCTGCAGAAATCCGATGGCCGGCCAGTGCCCGATCAGCGGGATCGCGTAGTGCTGGTCGAACAGCGCCTCGTCGAACAGCGCACCGTACGCCTCGAGGTAGACGCTGAGCAGCAGCACGAACGCCCAGAACGTGAAGAGGTGCGCCAGGCCCGGGACCGACCACTTGAGCAGCTTGCGCTGCCCGAACACCTCGACGAGCTGGGTGCGCAACCGGGCGCCGAGCTGGTCGGTACGGTCGTGTGCGGGCTGCCCGGAGCTGATCAAACGGTAGAGCTGCCAGGCTCGCCGGGCGGCCGCCGCAAGTACCAGCACCGTCAGGGCCAGGCCGATCCCCAGTCTCACGGTTCGTTCCTTCCGGGTTCAGTCGCCGGGGCAGGGCAATCTCCGTCGACGGTGGTCGCCGTTCGCGCACCTGCCGCGGCGAGTCGCGCGCCCCTGACGGTAACAATCCGGCACCTGAGTGACACCGAGCGATGCCTCACAACCCGGTTGCTCCTGGACCCGGCGGCCCGGGCCTGGCGCTCCGCGCTGTAACGACCTGTGCGTGGGACACGCCGCTCGGCTCAGACTCGTGATCGGGACCGTCTCCGGACGATATGCGGTGGCTCGGCGCCGAGCTGAGTAGAATTACTCAACTTTCACCGTTCCACCCCATGATCAGTCGCCGAAATGGTCCTCTCGATACACAATCGGATCAGAGAGGACTCCCTACGATGTTGACAGGGTATCTTGGCCGGACTGTGAAAGTTCTGGCTTGCGCCGCAGCGGTAGTGCTGGTGGCTGCGGCGCAGTCTCCGGTCGACCACGATGTTCAAGAGGTAGCCGAGTACGCCAACGGAGGCTGTACCATGCGCGATGGCCCCGGAGACTTCGCCCAGAACTGTTTCTCAGTCTACTATTCAGGTCCCAGGGTTCATAGACTCTGGGGGTACATTCAAGCCGTGAAGTATCCCATACTTCCTTCAACTGTTTGCGATGCGACATTCGAAATCTGGGGTCAGTTGGAAAACGGGATTCCCTATCGGTATTCGCAACTCGTACACGGCTGCTCGGCTCTTACTTCAGGTGTTTCTGTGGAAGGGCTTGACCTAGTGTTCAAGCCGGGCTCGACCATATGTGGCCGCAGTCTGTGGCAGAACTCTTGGTCCAACCCTGCGTGCCTCGATGCTCCGGACAGTTCTTCGTGGAGCGGGCGACCGTGGAATCCGCACGGAAAGTAGCGCGCTGTGCGGGCGGTGGGTCGCTGGTACCTGACGGCAACAGCCCGGCACCTGAGTGAGCCGAACGATCTCTCACAACCCGACTGCTCCGTACGTGTCACCAAATGCGATAACTTGATCAAATCTTCACCCGATGGAGGGAGGGCGAGCACGAGATGTGGCCACGCCGGTAATCCTCCCGCCTACTCCCTGTTGCGCCTCCTAGGATTCACCGGTCCAGCGTGGTGTACTCGTGACCGGATGCGGCGGTCGATCATGGGCTCGACCCGGGCAACCGGCTCGCTGCCATGCAATGAGGGGTAAGGAGCCGTCATGACCAACCTCTACGCAAGTGCGGTCGTGCTGGGGCAGGGCCAGGGCTTCAGCAGTCAGCCGATGCAAAAGTTCATCACGGACAACATCGTTCCGTTGGTCCTGCTGGTGATCGCGGTCATCCTGCTGTGGATCGGCGGCAGAGGCGACAACGCAGGTGTGGCTCGTCGCTCTCTCGCCTTGGTGGTGGGTCTCGCGGTGCTCGGCATCGCCGTATCTCAGAAGGCTGGCGACCTAGGCAAGTTCTTCGCAAGTCTCATCGTCGGGTGATGCGTTGCGCGTTCGGACTGATGACGAGATCTACCGGATCGATGCGGTCTGGCTCGGTCCGCCGAGGGCGACGTTCCCCTGGCGGGCCACCTACGCGAGCTATCTGCTCGGCTTTCTGATCTTCATCGCGGTGCTGTTCGTGCAGCGTCGGCTGGGTGTCGCGTTCAACATCTTCCCCACCGCGTGGGCGCTGGTCATCACGATCTTCTTGACCCGAGTGGTCTCCCGTAAGGTCAACTACGAGAAGGGCGTCGTGCAGCTCTTCGAGCACTTCTGGTACGAGGTCACCGGCCCCCGGGAGCGCACCGGGCACCGGCGGACCGCGATGCGCAGCAACCACGTCCGGCTGCGGCCGCCGGAGCCGATCCGGAAGAAGACCAGGCGGGCCGCGCCGCGAACGACCCCGGTGCCGTACCGAGGGC
>JALYVZ010000348.1 GCA_030852965.1 Actinomycetota bacterium
GCGATCACCCGCAGCCCGGAGGGCAGGGTGCGGGCGACCAGCTCCAGCTCGGCGGCCGTCCTCGCCGCACCCAGCGGCGGCAGCGGCCTCGGCCCGACGTCGGTACGCCCGATCAGAGCGGCGTCGCGGTGCGCGGTTGTCATGGTCATCAGCTCTCCTCCGTCGGCCCGGTCGGCTCCACGACCAGCACCGCGCGCCCCTGGCCACGCAGCCGAGCCGCCGCCTGGGCCACGTGGGTCGGGGTGATCACCGCCAGGCGTCCGGGCAACTCGGCGGCCAGCTCGGCCCGGTCCCAGAGCAGCTCGCGGGAGCCCAACGCCAGCATCCGGCTCATCACCCGGTCATGCCCGTGATAGAGCGAGGAGGCCCAGCGCGCCGAGATCCGGGAGAGCTCGCCGGTGTCCGGACCGTCTCCTGCCAGCCGATCCAGCTCCTCGTCCACCGCGCGCAGCACCCGATCCGGCTCGACGGCGGGCGGGAACATCGCGGTGACGGTGAAGGTGTCCGGGTCACGGGAGTCCAGCGGCGTGCCGAACAGCCCGCAACCGGCCGACACGTCGGTGACGATGCCCTCCCCGTAGACCAGCCGCTGCTGCAACCGGGCGGCCTCGCCGTCGGTGAGTACCGAACCCAGCAGGGTGTGCGCGAGGTAGGAGTCCAGGTCCGTGGCCGGATCGGGCAGTCGGTAACCCAGAGCCAGCGCCGGCAGCGGGGCGTGTGGGTCGGACACCGACTCGCGGCGTTCGACGGCGGGCACCGGTTCGGCGAACGACGGCCGAGGCGGGGTGTCCCGGGCCGGGATGTCCCCGAAGTGCTGCTCCACCAGCCGGGTGGTCACGTCGACGTCGAGGTCACCGGCCACCGTGAGCACCGCGTTGCCCGGGGCGTAGTAGCTGTCGAAGAACCCCGCCGCGTCGTCCAGGCTGGCCCGCTCCAGCTCGGAGAAGTCGCCGTAACCGTTGTGCGCGTTGGCGAAGGTGTCGTAGAGCACCGGGGGCAGCAGGATCCACGGAAAGCCCCCATACGGGCGCGAGAGCACGTTGAGCCGAATCTCTTCCTTGACCACGTCGACCTGGTTGCGCAGGTTCTCCTCGGTGAGCCTCGGCGCGCGCAGCCGGTCGGCCTCCAGGAACAGCGCCCGCTCCAGCGCCGCCGAGGGCAACACCTGGAAGTAGTCGGTGTAGTCCTGGTGGGTGGAGCCGTTGAACACCCCACCGGAGCCCTGCACGTGCCGGAAGTGCGCCAGCTTCTCCAGGCTCTCGCTGCCCTGGAACATCAGGTGCTCGAACAGGTGCGCGAACCCGGTGCGGCCCTCCGGCTCGGAGCGGAAGCCCACATCGACGTGCACCGACACCGCCACGACCGGGCTGCCCGGGTCAGGCGCGAGCAGCACCCGCAGCCCATTGGGCAACGTCAGACGGTGCAGGGCAGGCAGGTGGGTGATCGTCGGCGCGGTAGACACCCACCGACCCTAACGCCCCGCCCCGCCGGACGACGGCTCGCGGTCGGCCCCGGCTTCCATTGAGCGAACGGCACTTTCGCACGATCTATTCGGACGAAAGCGCCGCTCGCTCAACAGAGCCCGGTGATCAGCTCGCTTTGGGGAGGGGGCGGAGGGTTGTCACCTTTAGGGTGGCACCGTTGTCGGCTGGGGTGCCGCTGACCATCACCAGGTCACCATTGGCCGGTTTGGGGTTCACGCCTGCCAGGTCCACGGCCTCGGTGAGCCCGTCCGGGCGCACCAGGGTGGCGCGGTCGCCGGCCAGCGCGGTGATCGTGCCGATGGCCCGCGCCGCCGGGGTGAACACTGCCATCGCCGAGCGGTCCTCGCCGACCCGCACCACGACCCGCTGCCCGGGCTGCAGGCCGGCCAGCCCGTTACCGGCACCGAGCATGCGGGTACGGTCGGTGGTGGGCACGGTGACCTGGGCAACGCCGCCGTCGGGGGCCACTACCAGGTTGCCGTTGCCGACCGATACCACCGCGCCGGCCAGCATCGTGGTGTTGGCCAGCCCGTGGCGCGGTCCGTCCATGCCCGGCCCGCCGAATTCGCCGTCCGGACCCATGCCGTGCCCGCCGAACCCCTTGTCCAGTCCGCCGGACCCGCCGTCCGGGCCCATTCCTGCGCCACCGAACGCACCATCCGGGCCCATACCAGGCCCGTCGCGCATCCCCCGCTCCATGGCCGAGTGACCCGGCCCACCCTGGTGTCCGTGGTGTCCGTGGTGTCCGTGGTGTCCGAACCCGGAGTGTCGCCCGATGCCGACGCCCACCGCGCCGACCGCCGCCAATAACACGAGCGCCACCGCGCCGCCCACCAGCCACTTGCGCCGAGCGCTCCATCCCCGGGTGCTCCACCGCGGGGCGCTCCACCGGGAACGGGTCGGCGCCGGCAATGCCGAGTTGGCGGGTGCTGCTGAGCCCGGTCCTGCCGGCGTTCCGGACCCTGCCGACGTGGCGGGCGCTGTCGGCGTGGCGGGCTCCTCCGGCGCCATCGACTCCGTGGGGTGTTCTGATCCCGCCGGCGCGGGCGGGCGTTCGGGGTTGCCGTCCGGGGGCTCTGGGGTGGTCATGCCGTCTCCTCATCTCGTGGGATCCTGCTGGGCTATCGCGGCCCCGCTGCTTCGACGTTGCACCCGCAACCTGTGGAGATCCCATGAATATTCGGTGTGCGCGGCAACCTTCAGCCGATCTTCAGTTACTCGGCCAAGGGGTCCACAGGCTCGACACCGGCATGAGCGCGATGCGGTCGTCAACCGCGCCCGACCGCTCCCCCAAACCGAGCAGAACGCCACCGAGGAACCGATCACCCAGCCGGTCCCTCAGGTGGACCTAGCCACGCAGATCCTCGCGGCGATACGTGCCGCCCGACTTGACCTCGATGGCGACCACCTCGCAGGCCTCGCCCTCGATCACGATGTCGACCTCGTGCCCGTCGAACGTCCGGTAGTGCCCGACACGCAGGCTCCGATGTGACACAGCAGAACCGTTGTCCGCAGGGATTTCAGATCGTTATCCGCTGGCTTTACAAGTTGGTTTGCGCAGGCGCTCCGAGTCGTTCTTCGCACGTAGCCCAGCCGATTGCGGCCAGGCTTCAGCCGATCCTCAGCCCCGGCGGCGACCCGTCACGCGACCGCCGGAGCAGAATGGCACTGTGCGCGAACAGGCCAGGGTGCTGGTGGTGGAGGATGCTGAGGCGATCCGGGCCGCCGTGCTCACCGGGCTCACCGACGCCGGCTTCGAGGCGGCCGGACGCCCCGACGGCCAGCAGCTGGAACGGGACCTCGGCGGCTTCCGGCCGGACCTGGTGGTGCTCGACGTGATGCTGCCAGGGCGCGACGGGTTCGCGCTGCTGGAAGTGGTGCGCCGGCACAGTGACGCCGGTGTGCTGCTGCTCACCGCACGCGACGGCATCGACGACCGACTGCGCGGGCTGCACTCCGGCGCCGATGACTACCTGGTCAAACCGTTCGTACTGGCCGAGTTGGTGGCCCGGGTGACCGCGGTGCTGCGCCGGCTGGGCCGCACGCCGTCCTGCGTTCAGGTCGGTGACCTGGTGCTGGACGCCTCGGCCGGCACGGTGCTGCGCGCCGGTCGCGCGATCGATTTGACCAGCACCGAGCGCCGGCTGCTCGAGCAGTTGGCCGCGCACCGCGATCGGGTGCTCAGCAAGGCCCAGCTGCTGACGTCGGTGTGGGGCTACCAGGACTTCGATCCCAACCTCGTCGAGGTGCACATCTCCGCTTTGCGTCGCAAGCTCGGCGAACCTCGACTGCTGCACACCGTGCGCGGGCTGGGGTACGTGCTGCGCGCCGAGCCCGTGCCGTGAGCGGGCCATGACGACGGACCGGCTGCGGACGGTGTCGCTGCGCCGCCGGGTGGTGCTCTACAGCCTGGCCGTGCTCGGTCTGGTGCTGCTGGCGGTCAGCGTGCTCGCCGAGGTGTTCGTGGGGATCGGCTCTCGATCCGAGCTCAACGTCAGACTGGCCGATCGAGCGGCGCTGGCCGAGCAGCTGGCCGCGCGCGGAACGGCTCCTGACGACCTCGTCGACCAGCTGGCCGGGCCATCGGTACGGGTGCGGTTGGTCACCCCGACCGGGGCGCTGTACGGCAGCCGACTGCTGACCGGCGACCCGGACCGACCCGCCCCGAACGACGCCGGAGCGCGCGGACCAGCCGGGCCGGGCACGCCGCCGAGAGCCGGCCGCCGAGCCGGACCGGGCGGACCGGCCTTCGGGCCCGTGC
>JALYVZ010000349.1 GCA_030852965.1 Actinomycetota bacterium
CCCTCGTTGTGCGCACGCCGTTCCCGTCCTGATCGTTCCAAGCTGTGGTAGCCCGAAACCCTAGACAGGGCACGGCGTGCCCCCTCAACGATCATGAACTGGCACCCACGGGAACGTCAGTAGAGCCCTTGAAGACCGACTTCGGCAGCCGCTTCTGCATCACCGACTTGGTGAAGACGCATCCCCCGAACACCTCGCCGGGCATCTCGGCGGCGGTGAAGCTGACCGCCGGCGGCACGTACGCCCCGACGTCCTTGATCGCCTGCAGGCGGACGGCGTTTCCACTCATCTCCACGGCCTCTCGTCCAGGTGACGCTCCGCAGCGGTCGAGGAGCCAGCCGAAGGAAGCGCGGGCAAGCCGTGGTACCGCAGTAAGCCGCCAGCTCAAATCTATATCGATCTTGCCCGCAAGAACGGCGCGACCGACCTGGAAATCAATAACCCCTCGGACTCACTGGAGAAGGCGGAAGTAGAGATGCGGAAAAACAGTCTGGACATGCTATCGGACTGCTGGACACTCCGTCTCAGGCTCGAAAGAAGACCATGCGCGCTCAGACGGACTCTGGTTCAGCGGTCGACTTTGCCTCGGACCTCAGTCCGGGGTTGAAACCCTTCTGTTCATCCACGAGGCGCTGAACAGCTACCCACCGAGACCAAAGCGTCGCAGCCTTCGACGGTGTGTGCAGTATGGCAATCTCAAGAAACAGGTTGCGGAAGTTGTCATCGAGACGCTCGAAGGTGTCCAGCGAAGCTACAAAGAGATAGTCGACGACCGTGCTATGAAGCCGTGGGCCTGAGGCGATGATCGAGGTCGCTGACGGCGACGCGACCGAGCGGTGTGTTCAAGATCTGCGCAGCGATGGCTACCCAATCTTCAGGGGACTCGTTGACCGTGAATGCGCGGCCTCCCTGCGGGAGCGTGCTGCGTCGGGCCTTCGGTGCTGGAGTCGCTTCCACCGGCTCTACGCTGGGCTCTACGCTGGCCTCGTGATCGATCCGGCCGTCCTTCAGCCGGGTCGTCGTCGGTTGGTCGTCTGTGGCGACACCCCGCTGTCCTACCGACTGGCCGCCGAGCTGGCCAGCGACCCCGATCACGACGTCACGGTGATCCTCCGGGCGGCCGACGCCAACTACGCGCCGCGGATCATCGAGCTGGCCGGGGTGCGGGTGGTCTGGGCGGCCGAGCTGAACGTGGCTGCCTACCTGACGGCGGGGGTGGCCGAGGCCGAGGCGCTGGCGCTGACCGACCAGGACGACGTCGCGAACATCCACGCCGCGCTGCGCGCCCAGGAGGTCAACCCCGGGTTGCGGCTGGTGATCAGGTTTTTCAACATGAGCCTGGGCTACCGCATCCAGGAGCTGTTCCCCGGCTCGGTCGTGCTGTCGGACTCGGCCACCGCCGCCCCGGCCTTCGTGGCGGCGGCGCTCGGCGAGGTGGCGCCGGGCTCGGTGCGGCTGCCGGGTCGGCCACGGCAGACGTTGTTCGTCACCCGGCGCGGTGACGTGCCAGCGTCCCGGGTGGTGTGCGTGCTGGCGGTCACCATCGGACCGAACGCGCCGGTGCTGCTGTCACCCGGCGAGTCGGGCGAGGACCCGGACCTGGACCTGGTGCTCGCGCGGGCCGACAGTGGTGCCGAGAGTGCGGGTCTCCGGCCACGGCTCAGCCGACGCGGCGGGGCCAGGTTGCGGCCGAGCCGGTGGGCCGTGGCCGGGCTGCGGGGCAGCTTGCGGGACCGGGCCGGGCTTCGGCCCAGCCGGCGCGGTCGGATGCGTGCGCGCCTGCGCCGGTGGCTGTCGCCGTTGCGGCCGCTGCTCACCCGCAAGCTGGTGATCGCGGCGCTGTTGCTGGTGCTGTTGCTGGCGATCGGGACGGCGGGTTTTGCCCTGCTCACCGGGGAGAGCTGGCTGAACTCGATCTACCTGACCCTGCTTGACGCGGCTGGGGCGGCGCAGCCTGACCTTCGGCTCAGCGCGGCGGCCAAGGCCGTCCAGGCGGCGATCACCATCGTCGGCATCGCAATCATCCCGGTGGTCACCGCGGCGGTGGTGGACACGCTGGTCAGTGCCCGGCTGGGGAGCTCGCTGGGCCCACCGCGGCGGATCAGCGGGCACGTGGTGCTGGTCGGACTGGGCAACGTGGGGGCCAGGGTGCTCAGCCAGCTGCACGACCTCGGAGTGGCGGTGGTCGCGGTGGACGCCGACCCGCAGGCGCGGGGCATCCCCCGGGCGCGCCGGCTCGGCGTTCCGGTGGTCATCGGTGACGCCAGTCGGGAGGAGGTGCTGCGCGAGACCCATCTGAGCGGCAGCCGGGCGCTGGTCGCGGTCACCAGCAACGACGTGACGAACCTGGAGGCGGCGCTGCACGGCCGGGCGATGCGGGCCGAGCTGCGGGTGGTGCTGCGGCTGTTCGACGACGACCTGGCGCGGCGGGTGGAGCAGACCTTCGGGGTGAACGTCTCGCGCAGCGTGTCGTTCCTGTCCGCCCCGACGTTCGCCGCCGCGATGCTGCAACGGCAGGTGCTGGCCACCGTCCCGGTCGGTCGCCGGGTGCTGCTGGTGGCCGAGATCGCGATCCCACCGGGCTGCGCGCTGGTCGGGCAGCCGGTGGCGTCCGCCGCGGTGGCCGGCACATCGGAGGTCATCGCGCTGCAGCCGCACGCCAGCGAGGTCCTGCGAATGCCCGCGCCGCCGCTGCACCGACTGGTCATCGGTGATCGGCTGGTCGTGGTGGCCACCCGCGCGGGCCTGGCCGAGCTGTCCGCGCGGGCCAGCAAGCAGCGCTGAGCCTCGCTGCCGGCTCGCCACCGCGTCGAGTCCGGCGCCGCCGCGTCGGGTACGCCCATGCCGGCCGTGGTGCCCACACGACGAGAGGGCCACGTCCGGCCCGGACGTGGCCCTCTTGATCAGCTGTTGTGGTGGGTGTTCAGTACCAGTGCCTGCGCCCGCCGAGCGAACGCCCAGTCGAACCGAGGACCAGCAGGACGATGCCAACCACGATCAGGATCCAGCCGATGGTGATGACGAATGCGGGCACGGGAAGCAGGTAGCCCAGAAGTAGCAGGATAATACCGAGGACAATCATGTGGTCTCCAAGGTCCTGGGGCGGTTGCCCGAAGGGGTTATCAACCGCGAATTACCCCCCTCCGGGAGGCCTCAAACATGATAGCCCGCAGACTCTCGTACGGCTACCGGCCACGCAGCGGCGGGGCCGTCGCCCGGTCCACGACCGGCGATCATCGCCGGTCCGCTCATGCCGAGGCTGGCGCCCTCGGTGCCGATCAGCACGTCGCAGACGGCGGCCAGCGCGGTCGGCGAAGCAGTGGCCGCTGACCACCCCGACCGTCGGCATCTCGTCCCAACACCAGCCCGGCCCGAGGGCGGTGACCACACCATCACCCGGTCCCTCCGTTGCCTGGTGACCGCCTCGATCGCCGATCACGGTCGTTGGAGCGGTCGCCGTAGTCGGCTCAAGGCCGGCGATTCCGTCGCCAAACAGCTCGGCCAGCGTCGCGCCCTCGGCCAGCCGTGCGCCAACCTGGGCAACCGACTCACGGAAGGCCGGCGAAGCCAGCAGGTTGCGTGACCTCCCGGGTTGGGCGCACCGGAGCGGCAGGGTTGCTACTCGGGCATGACCGTCAACGGAGCCTGCATGGTCTTTCCGGACCGCTGCCCGGTGGCGGTGATCAGGTAGCTGCCCGGCGGGTCCTGCTCGAGGATCGGCCCCTGGGTACGGACGCCATTGGCGTCGGCCGGGCTGGCGCCCATGCTGCCCTGGGTCGGCCCCGTCCAGCTGATCGTCACGCCCTCACCGGCGCTGAACCCCGATGCGGTGATGGTGTACGAGCTGCCGATCTTGACCGTGCTGGTGCTGAGCACCAGTCCGGTCCCAGCTGCCGCGGCGGAGGCGCTGTCGGCCGTACCGGATGTGGCGGACGCCGCGGTCGAGGATCCCGGCTTGAGCATGATGACGGCGGTTGCCCCGGCGGCGACGAGCAGCGCGACCACGATGGTGGTCAGCAGTGCCCGCTGCGTACCGCTTCCGGCACTGGCTTTCGGTCGCAGTGGCGGCGCGCCCGCCCACTGCTGGGGCGGCTGCTGCGGCTGGTAGGGCGGTTGGTAGCCGGGCCGCTGGTACGCCGCGGGTTGCTGGTAGACCGACGGCGGCGGCATCGGCTGCCGGGGTGCGCGGGGTGGCGCCTCGGGCACCGGTTCCCGATGGGCGGGCGGGGGGACACTGGGG
>JALYVZ010000100.1 GCA_030852965.1 Actinomycetota bacterium
GCCGTGCACCGGCTGCGGGTGGTGCCCAACCGGGCCCGGCGGGAGGCCGCCGCCGCGGTGCTGGGCGCCCTGTGGCGGGTCGCCCAGAACACCGGCGAGGAACTGCTGCGGGAACGCCGCGAGGTGCTGGTCGCCGAGCTGGACGACCGCACCGAGTTCGACGACTTCATGGACGCCTGGTGGCCGCCGCTGCGCCCGGCCGAGGTGCTCGGCTGGCTGGGCGACCGGGAACGGTTGGCCCGGCTGGCCGGCCGGTCGCTTTCGGCGGACCTGGTGGACGCCCTCGCGGCCTCGTGGTCGCGCGGGCCTTGCGGGGAACCGGACTGGTCTGTTGCCGACGTGGCGTTGCTGGACGAGCTGCAGGTGCTGGCCGGCGAGCCGGGGGAGGGTCGGCGGGGCCGGGAGTTCTTCTTCGGCCACGTGATCATCGACGAGGCGCAGGACCTCTCCCCGATGCAGTGGCGGATGCTCGGTCGGCGAGGTCAGTACGCCAGTTGGACCATCGTCGGCGACCCGGCGCAGAGCTCATGGCCGCGCGTCGACGAGGCCACGAGTGCCCGGGAGGCCGCGCTGGGTCGGGTGAAGACCCGACGCCGGTTCCGGCTGAGCACGAACTACCGCAACTCCGCGGAGATCTTCGCGCTGGCCGCCTCGGTGGTCGCGGACCACGTGGCGCCGGCCGAGCTGCCCAAGCCGGTGCGTTCCACCGGGTGCCCGCCGGTGGTGCGCACGGTGTCGGCGGACAAGTTGTCGATGTCGGTCGCCGAGGCGGTCGAGGAGCTCCTGGCGGAGGTGGAGGGCACTGTCGGCGTGCTCACCACAATGGATCGCCGGGAGGAGGTGGCCGGCTGGCTAGGGGAGCATGCCGACCCACGGGTGCGGGTGGCCGGCAGTCTGGAGGCCAAGGGGCTGGAGTACGACGGGGTGGTGCTGGTGGAGCCCGGTGAGCTGGTCGCGGAGTCGTCGGCCGGCCGCCGTGCCCTGTACGTGGCGTTGACCAGGGCCACCCAACGCCTCACGGTGCTGAGCAGCACCGATACCTGGCGCGAGTAGCGAGCCGTGGAGCGAACGGCACTCTCGTCCACATCTAACGTGCGAAAGCGCCGTTCGCTCCCGGTGCGTTCGCTCCCGGTGCGTCTGCGCCTGGTTGGGGTATGCTGGCATACATGAAGCGGACGACGATCAAGCTGCCCGAGGACCTCGACCGGGCGGCCCGTGACGAGGCGGCTCGCCGAGGCGTCACCCTGTCCGAGTGGACCCGCGAGGCGATCGCGGCGCACCTCCCGCATCAGCGAGGGCGTCGACGACTGTTGTCCACCGCGGCCGGTCGCAGTGGTGGCGAACGCAATGTGTCCGAGCGCATTGAGGAGATCCTCGCTGAGGAGTGGTCGGCGGACTACGACCGTGGGCACTAGCGTTCGGCACACGCTAGTCGTCGATGCCGGACCGCTCTATGCCAACGTTGATGCTGAGGATCCCCGCCACGTGCACTGTGCGGCTTTGCTCAACGAGTTTCTCGGTGCCCTCGTCATCCCTCAGCTCGTGGTCGCAGAGGTTGCCTACCTCCTCTTGGCTCGGCTGGGTACACGAGCTGAGGTGTTGTTTCTCGCTGACATCGCGTCTGGCGCTTTCTCCACGGATCCGGTACATCCAACGGATTGGTTGCGCATCACCGAGCTGGTCAAGCGCTACCGCGACTTTCCGCTCGGAACGGTGGACGCCTCCGTGATCGCCTGTGCCGAGCGACTCGGCGTCACCGCCGTCGCTACTCTCGATCATCGGCACTTCGGGGCGGTGCGGCCCGCCCACGTCGATGGGTTCGAGCTGCTGCCGTAGGTGGGGCTGCCCACCTGTGTACGGTCAGGATCGGACGGCTGTGGCGATCGCGTCGGCGAGCAGTGCGCGGCCCAGCCGGCCCGGGTGCACATGGTCTGGACCGAGGCAACCGGGGTGGCCGGCGACCAACGCGGCCCAGTCGACGACACCACGACCGGGGCGTGGCCGGCGGCGGTCGCGCGCAGCAGGTCGTTGTTTCCCGATCGCCACCGGCGCGGTACGGACACTCCGACCAGCACGACCCGCCGCCCTGCGGCCGCAAGTAGCGCGTCGAGATCACGTGGCTGCACCGTGCCGTCGGCCCCCAGGTTGACGACCACCACCCCGTCGTGGGTCCGGGCCAGTCCGCGACGATTGCGGGCGCCGCCGAGAACTGCCGGCCGACCGCCGCAGCCACGGTGACGGCGGGCCCCAACGCTGCGTGTAGTGCTTCAGAGCTGCCGATCGTGATCGAGTCCCCGACCACCAGCGTGGGTGCGGCAGTGGTGGGCGCCATGGTCGGTACCGGTGTGGGTACCTCGTCGCCGGGCGCGGCGACCAGGGTTGACGGGGATGGCTGGGATGTTATCTATCGGGTGCGTGTTCGCCACGAGCGCCACCGCCGTCACAGCGGCCCAGAGCGAGAGGCACACCATCGCCCAGCGGCCGAGCCGCAGCCGCCACGCCATCCGGCCGAGTCCACCACGGCGAATCGGCGTCTCCAGCCAGCGATAGGAGATCTCGGTCACCCCGAAGGTGACCGAGAGCGCGAGTGCGTCGAGCAGCCAGCCCTGCCCGGGTGCGCCCCGGACCAGAGCGAACACCGGCCAGTGGTAGAGACAGACCCCGTAGGAACGTTTGCCCGCGCCGACCAGGACCGGCCGCTCAGTGCCCGGCGGGACGCGCCGTCGACCCGGATGCGGCCGCGATCAACACGACCACCAGCAGCCCGACGCGCAGGAACCCGCCCCACTGATTGCGGGTGTCGGAGAACTCCGAGGCGGTCACAAGCTCGACCAGCAGCTTGACCAGTGCGAGGACTCCAGCGACGTCCAGCACCCGGCGCACTGTCCGGGGCAACGCGGACGATGTCTCGGGATCCTAGATCAATGCCAGCGCGGCCCCGAGCAGGAACCCGGACGCGCCCGTGCATCGGTGGCGTCGTAGACGAACGTGCCCCCGTCCGGGCTGTCCGCCAGGCCATGACCAGCGCGGACGCCGCGGCGAGTACCAGGGTGAGCCCGACCCCGACGCTTCGCCGGACCCGGCCGACGACGCCGATGAGCAGCAACACCCAGCACAGGTAGAGCTGCACCTCGACGGCGAGCGACCACAGGTGCAGCAGCGGTGGTGGTCGGCTGAACTCCGCGCTGTAGGGGATCCCGGCCAGCACGAGGTGCCAGTTCTGCGCGTACAGCAGCCAGGCCAGGGCGTCGCCGCGCAGACTGGGTGCCTCGCCGGGCAGCAGCCAACCGGTAGCAGACCGCCCGTGCCCAGCACGCACGCCACGAGGCCCGGCAGCAGCCGCCGGGCGCGGGCCCGGACAAAAGCCGCGACCTCGATCCGGCCGCGCCGGCGCAACTCCGCCGTCAACAGGTAGGTGATCAGGAAACCGCTCAGGGTGAAGAAGATCTCGACCCCGAGGAACCCGCCGCCGGCCCACTGCAGGTCGAGGTGGTAGCCGAGCACCGCGACACCACGGATGTCGTCCAGTCCGGGGAGCCGGGGTTGCTCGATACGGACGGTGTCGTTACCTCGTACCGGTAACGCCGCCGTGACCACCGCGCCTCCCCGATCGGGTGAGATTGCCTGCCACGGTACCGGTACCCGATCGGTGACACCCGCCAACCGTCCCACCGTTCTCCCGCCAGCCGTCCCACCGTTCTCCCAACGTTAATCAATTTAACCTGACGCAGGTATTGGGGTGGCAGAACCTGCATCCGGTTGAGTTGACCATGAACGGTGGCGCGGGTTGCGCGGGTCGCGCGGCTGTGTCGGTGCTCAGCTCGGGCGGGTTACCCGCATGATGTGCGCGACGTGACGCCACGGCTCCAGCCGCACGTAGTTGGCCTGCCCCCAGTGCCAGGTCTCGCCGCTGACCTCGTCGTGGACCCCGAAGTGCTGGTCCCAGCCGAGACCGAGCGCCGGCATGTCCAGCCACACCGTGCCCGCCTGGGCTTCCGCCGGGTCCAGGGTGACCACGCACAGCACGGTGTCACCGGTGACCGGGTCGGTCTTGGAGTAGGCCAGCAGGTTGTCGTTGTCGATGTGGTGGAACCGCAGCTCACGCAGCTGTTGTAGCGCCGGATGGCTCCGGCGGATCTCGTTGAGCTGGGTCAGCCAGGGGGCGAGTGAGTTGCCCGAGGCCAACGCGCTGTCGAAGTCCCTCGGCCGCAGCTGGTACTTCTCCGAGTCCAGGTACTCCTCGCTGCCGGAGCGAACGGCCTGGTGTTCGTAGAGCTCGTAGCCGGAGTACACCCCCCAGGACGGCGACAGGGTGGCGGCAAGTGTGGCCCTGATGGCGAACATTCCCCGACCGCCGTACTGCAGCGAGGCGTGCAGGATGTCCGGGGTGTTGACGAACAGGTTTGGCCGGCACTCGTCGGCGCGGTCGGCGTGTTCGAGCGCGAACTCGGTCAGCTCCTGAGTGCCGGTGCGCCAGGTGAAATAGGTGTAGGACTGGGTGAACCCCAGTCGGGCCAGCCCGTAGAGCCGGGCCGGCCGGGTGAACGCCTCGGCCAGGAACAGCACGTCCGGGTGAACGGCCTTGATCCGCCAGATCAGCCACTGCCAGAAGTTCGGCGGCTTGGTGTGCGGGTTGTCCACCCGGAAGATGCGCACCCCGTGCTCGGCCCAGTGCAGACAGATCCGCAGCACCTCGGCGTACAGGCCGTCGGGGTCGTTGTCGAAGTTGATCGGGTAGATGTCCTGGTAGCGCTTCGGGGGGTTCTCCGCGTAGGCGATGGAACCGTCTGGGCGGGTGGTGAACCACTCCGGGTGTTCGGTGACCCACGGATGGTCGGGAGCGGCCTGCAGGGCAAGGTCCAGCGCCACCTCCATGCCCAGCTCGCGGATGCGGGCCACCAAGTCGTCGAAGTCTGCCCACGTGCCCAGCTTGGGGTGGATGGCGTCGTGGCCGCCGTCCTTGGAGCCGATGGCCCAGGGCGTGCCGACGTCACCGGGCTGGGCTTCCGGGTTGCCGCCCGGCATGGCGGCGCTGTTGGGGCCCTTGCGGTGGACCTCCCCGATGGGGTGGATGGGCGGCAGGTACACCACGTCGAAACCCATGCCGGCGATCCGGTCCAGGTCCTTCGACGCGGTGACGAACGTGCCGTGCACGGGGCGCCCGGTCTCGTCCCGCCCGCCGGTGGAGCGCGGAAAAAGCTCGTACCAGGAGCTGAACAGCGCGCGCCGGCGATCCACCCAGACCTTGTGTACGGGCCCTCGGGTGAGCAGCTCACGGATCGGGCGCTCGTGCATGAGTGTGCGAATCGGCTCGGCCAGCGCGGGTCGGATGCGCTCCGGCACCGGCCGGGCCTCGTCGCGCAGGGCCGCTGCGGCGGTAACAAGCAGCGTCCGGCTCGGGCGTTCGCCGGGCCTGCGGGCGACCCGTTCGAGCAGCCGGGCGCCCGACTCGAGGTCGTTGGCCAGCTCGTCCGGGCGCTGGCCGGCGTCCACCTTGGCCCGGATCGCGTGCATCCAGGTGGACCACGGGTCACTCCAGGCGTCCACCCGGAAGGTCCAGAGCCCCTCGGCGTCCGCCACCACCGGCGCAACCCAGCGGTCGGTGTCGATCCCCTCGGGCACCATTCGGATCCGCCGCGCGGTTGCCGGCCCGGCTCCGGTCGCGCCGGGGCGCTTCCACACCACGGTGGCGCCCACCGCGTCGTGGCCCTCCCGCCAGACCACCGCCCGGATCGGCACGGACTCGCCGACGACGGCCTTGCTCGGATGTCCGCCGGCCGACGGGGTGACGTCCTCGATACCAAGCCGTCCGTTCACAAGCGCCCCCAAAGCGTGTCTGGATCCAGCCAGCATCGCAAATCTACCTACCCGTTCGAGACGGGTGATACGCCAACCGGGCGCAGTGACTGCGGTCATTGTGCCAGCCGTCTGGAACGATCCCGCAAACGATTCACGTACGCTGCTCCGCGTGAAAGCTCTGCGCCGCTTCACCGTCCGCGCCCAGCTGCCCGACTCGCTGGCAGCACTCCAGGAACTCGCCGCGAACCTGCGCTGGACCTGGCATCCCCCGACCCAGGATCTGTTCGCCGAGCTGGACCCGGTGGCCTGGGAGCGGGTCGGTAACGATCCGGTCCGGTTGCTGGGCGAGGTGTCCAGCCGCCGCCTCGCCGAGCTCGCCCGCGACGACCACCTGGTCGCGCGGGTAGCTGCTCAGGCCGCTGGTCTGGCCAGCTACCTGAGCGAGCCGCGCTGGTATCAGCGGCAGCGGGAAGCCGACCCGAGCCTGCCCACCGCGGTCGGGTACTTCTCCATGGAGTTCGGGGTCAGCGAGGTGCTGCCGAACTACTCCGGCGGGCTCGGTGTGCTGGCCGGGGACCACCTCAAGGCGGCATCTGACCTGGGGGTGCCGCTGATCGGGGTGGGCCTGCTCTACCGGTCCGGCTACTTCCGCCAGTCGCTGTCGTTGGACGGCTGGCAGCAGGAGCACTACCCGGCGCTGGACCCGCAGGGTCTGCCGTTACGGCTGCTCACCACCACCGACGGCGCCCCGAGGCTGGTCACCGTGGGTGTGCCGGCCGGCCGCACGCTGCACGCCCGGGTCTGGCAGGCGATCGTCGGCCGGGTCCCGTTGTTGCTGCTGGACTCCGACATCGAGGAGAACGAGCCCGACCTGCGCGGTATCACCGACCGGCTCTACGGTGGCGACCAGGACCACCGGATCCGCCAGGAGATCTTGGTCGGTATCGGCGGGGTCCGCGCTGTGCGGGCCTACTGTGAGGTCACCGGGCACCCCAGCCCGGGGGTCTTCCACACCAACGAGGGGCACGCCGGTTACCTCGGGCTGGAACGGATCCGGGAGCTCGTCGCCGAGCGCGGGTTGAGCTTCGACGAGGCGGTGGCCGCGGTGCGCGCCGGCACGGTGTTCACCACACACACCCCGGTGCCGGCCGGTATCGACCGCTTCCCGGTCGACCTGGTGCGCTACTACTTTACCGACTCGTTGCTGCCGGGCGTCGCGCTGGACCGGGTGCTCGCGCTGGGTGCCGAGGACAACCCTGGGATGTTCAACATGGCCCACATGGGTCTGCGGCTGGCCCAGCGCGCCAACGGCGTGTCCCGGCTGCACGGTCAGGTGTCGCGGGAGATGTTCGGTGGTCTCTGGAGCGGCTTCGACACCGAGGAGGTGCCGATCGGATCGGTCACCAACGG
Organism: Actinomycetota bacterium; assembly: GCA_030852965.1. GTDB lineage: Bacteria > Actinomycetota > Actinomycetes > Mycobacteriales > Pseudonocardiaceae > Pseudonocardia. Next base: position 7,210 of record JALYVZ010000100.1, read on the forward strand.
TGTGCACGGGCCGACCTGGGCGGCCCGCGAGGTCACCGAGCTGCTCGGGGACGACCATCCGAACGGTGGCACCAACGACGTGCTGGCCGGCGTGTCGGACCAACAGCTGTGGGAGCTGCGCTGCGCCCTGCGCGCCCAACTGGTCGACGAGGTCCGCCGCCGGGTGCGGGCGGCCTGGCTGGAGCGCGGCGCGTCCGCCCCGGAGCTGGGCTGGACCAACTCGGCATTCGACCCGGAGGTACTCACGATCGGGTTCGCCCGTCGGGTTCCGACCTACAAGCGGCTGACCTTGATGCTCCGAGACCCGGAACGGCTGCGGGCACTGCTGCTGGACCCGGACCGGCCGGTGCAGCTGGTGGTGGCCGGCAAGTCGCACCCGGCCGACGACGGCGGCAAGGCACTGATCCAACAGATTGTGCGCTACGCCGACGACCCTTCGGTGCGCAGGCGCATCGCCTTCCTGCCCGACTACGACATGTCCATGGCCCGCTACCTGTACTGGGGCTGCGATGTGTGGTTGAACAACCCGCTGCGGCCGCTGGAGGCCTGCGGAACGTCCGGGATGAAGTCCGCGCTGAACGGCGGGCTGAACCTGTCGGTGCGCGACGGCTGGTGGGACCAGCTCTACGACGGCCGAAACGGCTGGGCCATCCCCACCGCCGACGGGGTGAGCAACCCCACCCGCCGCGACGACCTGGAGGCCACCGCGCTCTACGAGCTGCTGGCGACCCAGGTGGCGCCGACGTTCTACGAGCGCGGTTCGGACGGCGTACCGCAGCGCTGGGTGGGACTGGTGCGACACACCCTGGGCACCCTTCGCCCGCAGGTGCAGGCGACCCGGATGGTGGGAGAGTACGTCCAGCGTTGGTACGCGCCGGCGGCCCGGGCGGCGCATGCCGTCGCCGAGGGGGACTTCGCCGGGGCCCGGCGGCTCGCGGAGTACCGGCAGCGGCTGAACGCTTCCTGGCCGAGGGTGCGAATCAGCGGTGTGGACGCCTCCAGCGTGCCGGACATACCGGTGGTGGGGGCGCCGATGACGTTGCGGGCGGCGGTGGAGCTGGCCGGGTTGAAGCCCGACGACGTGGACGTGCAGGCGGTGGTCGGCCGGGTCGATGAGCTCGATGAGCTCGACGAGCTGGTGTCCGCGCCGATGATGCACGTCGGTGATGCGGACGGGGGAGGTGACCGGTTCGAGGCAGTGGTCCCGCTGCCGCACGCCGGGCTGCTCGGCTACACCGTGCGGGTGCTGCCCCGGCACGAGTTGCTGGACTCGGCAGCCGAGCTCGGCAAGGTGGTGTTGGCGGGGTAACGCGCGGCGGGTGTGCGCTGAGCGTGCGGGACGTCGGCGTGGGTCGGTCGGTACGGGTCGGTCGGGGCGGGACAGCGCTCAGGCCGGTGCGGGTTTGGGCAGCTCGCGGGCCAGTACCTTGCCGGTAGGGTTGCGCGGCAGCTCGTCGAGGAACATCACGTCCCGAGGCACCGAGAACCGGGACAGCTTGTCCTTCACCAGCGCACGCACCCCGTCCGCGTCCAGCGAGGAGCCCTCGTTGAGCACGACGTAGGCTGCCAGCCGCTGACCGAACTTCTCGTCGTCCACCCCGATCACCGCGACCTCGCGCACCTCTTCCTGGGTAGCGAGCAGGTCCTCCACCGGCCCGGGGTAGACGTTCTCCCCACCGGAGACGATCATCGAGTCGTTGCGGCCGCTGAGGAACAACCGACCGTTCTCGTCCAGCCTCCCCAGGTCACCGGTCGACATCAGCCCATTGTGGGTCTCAGGCGAGGCACCGGCCCGGGTGTAGCCCTCGAACATCATCCCGTTGCCGACGAACACCCGACCGATCTCACCGGGCACAACCGGGTTGCCGTCGTTGTCCAGGATCTCCAGCTTGGTGCCGAACGGGGCCTTGCCGGCGGTGCTGGGGTCCGCCCGCAGGTCGGCGGGGTCAGCGATGCTCACCCAGGACACCTCGGTGGAGCCGTACAGGTTGTAGAGCACCTCACCGAACTGATCCATGAACTTCGTGGCCAGGTCACCGGGCAGCGCCGACCCGCCCACCGCGACCACCCGGGGCCGCCAGTCGTAGCGGGTGAGCTGGTCGCCGGGCAGCTCCAGCATTCGGGCCAGCATCACCGGCACCGCGACCAGCGTGCCGCAGCGGTGCTCAGCCATCGACCGCAGTGCGTCGGTCGGCTCGAACTTACGGCGCAGCACGGCTGGGGCGCCCAGCAGCATCGCCAGCTGCAGCGCGGCGAACCCCCACGTGTGGAACAGCGGCGGCGCGATGAACATTGGCTCGCCGGCCTGGAACGGGATCCGGGACAGGATCGCCCCGGCTGGTGCCCAGCTCTTCGGCCTGGGACGCTCGGCCCCCTTGGGAGTTCCGGTGGTCCCGGACGTCATCACGATCAGCTTGCCCGGCGGCGGGCGCAGCGGCAGGGCGGAGTGCCCCCCGGACTCGATCAGTTCCTCCAACGACGCACCGGGCCCGGACGCTGAGTCGGACCAGCCCGTGATCAGGAGGCAGTTCCCTGGCAGCGCGTCCAGGCTTTCGCTGAGCTCCTCGTCGGCGACCAGCACGCCGGAGCCCTGTTCACGCAGCACCTCGCCGATGGTGTGCGCGGACAGCGAGGTGTTCAGCAGCGCCACGTCGGAGCCGAGCTTCGCGGCGGCCACCGCGAGCTCGACCGGGCCACGATGGTTGCGGCAGAGCACCGCGATCGAGGTGTCCGCACCGACGCCCCGGTCGGCCAGCGCGGCGGCCAACCGGTCGGTGCGCTCGTGCACCTCGGCGAAGGTCAGCAGACCCCGGTCGTCGATCACAGCCGGCCGGTCCGGATGGCGGGCGGCGCCGGCGGCGTACCCGGTGGCCATGCTCAGGCCCCAGCGCAGATACCCGCCGGCCATGCCGAGCGCCCGGTCCGGCCGCATCGGGGCCACCACCCCGGCCTTGGCCAGCAGCCCGAGGCCCCAGGTGAGCTCGACCGCCTGCCGCAGCGTGTCAGTCGCGGCGGCTCCGACCTCGTTCGGTCCGGGAATTCTCATGCCGCCGAGCATGCCCCATCGGTGCGCACCGCGCGGCATCAGTCGGATTCGGCGTGCCCCCGGGCCCAGACGTGCGAGACATCATCACGTCGCTAACCTGGTCGACGAGCGTTCGGTGACCATCGTCGAGATCGACCCTGACCTGGCCGACGCCGCCCCCAGAGGCTCACCAGTGCACCCCCGGCAGCACCCGGGCCATCGCACGGGCTCCCCGGGACAGCGTGGACATCTCCGCCGCCGCCGAGTCGGCGTCCCCGCGCGCTGCGGGTGAGTCCGGGAACATCCGGAACGCCACGTGCAGCAGCGCATCGGTAGCCAGGGGCAGCAGCGTGTGGGCCAGCGAACCGGTCGTGCCCAGCGCCGTGCCGATGTGTTTGGGCCGGCGTTTGAGGGCGTCCATGACCATGTCGGCGGCTTCCTCCGGCGAACGGGTGGGGAAGGCCCGGTAGATGTTCGTCGGCGCGATCATCGGCGTGCGGACCAGCGGCATGTGGATGGTGGTGAAGGTGATCCCGTCGCCGTAGGTCTCGCTGGCCACCACTCGGGCGAACGCGTCCAGCGCGGCCTTGGAGCTCAGGTAGGCGGAGAACCGGGGCGGGTTGGTCTGCACCCCGATGGAGGAGATGTTCACGATGTGCCCGAACCGCCGTCGGCTCATGTGCGGCAGCAGCGCGAGTGTCAACCGCACCGCGCCGAAGTAGTTGATCGCCATGGTGCGCTCGTAGTCGTGGAACCGGTCGTAGCTCAACCGCACCGAACGGCGGATCGACCGCCCGGCGTTGTTGACCAGCATGTCCACCCAGCCGTGGTCCCCGATCACGGTCCGCACCAGAGACTCGACCGAGTCGGCTTCGGTGATGTCGCAGCAGTACACGCTGGCGGTGCCGCCGGCCTCCTCGATCTCCGCGCGGACCTTCTCCAGCTCGTCGACGCGCCGGGCAACCAGCAGCGGCACCCCGCCCTCGGCGGCTACCCGGAGCGCGGTCTCCCGCCCGATCCCGGAGGAGGCTCCCGTGATCATCACGGTCCGGCCATCCAGCGGCCCTCGGGGCCCGTGACGGCGTGCCCGGTTCGGGTCCAGGTGCTCGCGCCAGTAGTCGTAGAGCACCGGGGCGTAGTCGACGAGCTCCGGACACCGCACGCCGGTGCCGGCCAGCGCCGCCCGGGTGTCGGTGTCGTCGAACACGGTCCGGAAGCCCATGTGCGGCAGCACCTCCGGCGGGATGCCGAGCTCGGTGAGCACCGCGTCGCGCAGCTGCACCACCTCCGGCACCTGCCCGAGCAGCCCGCCGAGCAATCCGCCCAGCGCTTTGAACGGGGCGGCGACTACGTCGGGCACCACCAGGGCCAACCGCGGTGCTCCGGCGGCGGCGGCCAGCGCGTTGTACACCTCGACCAGCGGCTGCGGGCGGGGAGACACCAGGTGGAACGCCCGGCCGTCCAGGTCAGGAGCATGCATCAGCTCGTCCATCGCGTCGGCCACGTAGTCCACCGGGACGACGGTGGTGGCACCCAGGTCGGGCACCGGGATGCTGACCAACCGCCCGGCCGCACCCGTGGTCCGGGCGAGGGCCTCGATCGATGGCAACAGGTAGTACGGACCGTCGACCTTGTCTATCTCGCCGGTGCGGGAGTCGCCGACCACTATCGCCGGTCGGTACACCCGCCAGGGCAGGCTTGCCTCCCGGACCAGCGCCTCGGCGGCGTACTTCGTCGCGTGGTAGGGCGAACCGAGGTGTTGACCAGTGTCGAAGTCGGCCTCGGTGAACCGCCCTCGGTGGTCACCGGACACCGCCACCGAGGACACGTGGTGCAGCCGACCCGCCCGGATCCGCTCGGCGAGCTCGATCACCCGCCGGGTGCCCTCGACGTTCGCCGCCCGGTTCGACTCGTCGCTGGCGGTCATGTCGTAGACCGCGCCGAGGTGCAGCACATGGTCCACGCCAGCCAGGGTGGCCAGGTCGCGCCCGGTCAGCCCGAGACCATCGACCGTCAGGTCTCCTCGGATCGCGTGCAGCCGCTCCCGGCCGGGAAGGTCGGTGGTCCGGGCGGCCAGCCGCTGCGGGGACCGGACCAGGCAGTACATCTCGGCCGTGCCGGGCCTGGTCAGCAGCCGGCGCAAGATGTGCCGACCCAGGAACCCGGTGCCGCCGGTAACCAGGTAACGCATGACCCGCCCCCTTGCCCGCACTGTGGCCACGAGTGTGCCACGACGATCTTCCGGCGTGGTGGCGCGGCTGGTCTCTCAGTATCGGGTCGTTACGCTCGCCGCTGTGGTTCACAGGTTCGGTGCGGGTCGGTGCCGCTGGCTGATCGGCTGTGCGGTGCTCGTGCTGGCGGTGGTCGGCGGCTGCTCGACCGCGCAGCCAGATCCGGCGTCGCTCGCCGACCCGTCCCCGGCGGCGCCAGCTGCAC
>JALYVZ010000350.1 GCA_030852965.1 Actinomycetota bacterium
GGCCGGCCAGCGCCCCCGGCGGCGGATCCGCCGGCCAGCCCACCCGCCGTCGGGCCAGGTAGCCCAGGCGGGTGTACCCGCCGACCACGCTGCGGTCCAGCACGGCATCAATCGCCCTGGCCGCCACGGTCCTCATGCCGTCACGGTAGACCGATCCGACCCAGCTGACCCCGGCTGGGGCGAGTTCGTAGTCAGGGCGCGCGGGTCAGCTCCAGCCGAGCAGCGCACGCACGGCGGCGCGATCGGGATAGGACGCGTGGGTGCCGGCGGAACGCACCGAGGCAGACGCCGCCTCGGTCGCCGTCGCCCAGGCCGCTCCGTCCGCGCCGAGCGTGGTCACCACGCCCGACGCACCGCGCCGCAGCAGCGCCGACATCGCTGCGTGCACCCCTCCGAAATGGCCCCACCGACTTGGTCAACGAGTTCGTGCGGGTTCACCACCAGCGGGTCGCAGCGGCCCAGCAACGCCGGCGGTACCGCCCGGCTGGGTGCCGCGTTGAGCACGATCCGGGCCCGACCGGCCGCCACGGCCAACTCCGCCGGTACCTCGTGTTGGAGCACCAGCACAGCGGCCGTCTCAACGGCGGCACGGTCGGGGCCGAGCCCGCCGGGCCAGCTGTGGTTCGCGCCGGGTCGACGACGATGGTGTTCTCACCGGCCGCCACCGCGATGTAGGCGGTGCCGGATGCCGCCCTGGAACCGAGCGCACCGCCGTGACGTCGAGACCTGTCTCCGCCAACCCGGCGCGCAACCGCGCGGACTCCGGGTCATCGCCCACCCTGGCCACCAGGGTGACGTTCGCGCCGAGCAGGTGTGCGGCCACCGCCTGGTTCGCGCCCTTGCCGCCCACGTTGCGTCGGACCCGGTGCGCGGTGATCGTCTGGCCGGGCCTGGGTAATGCGGCGACCTCGGTGACCACGTCCAGGTTCACCGAGCCGAGGACCACGACGCGGCTTGTCACGTCGGGCACACTAAACGACTGGAGGTTGCCGGCGGCGCCGTGCGGGTGCGCCGGCCTGTTTCGGCGCGGCGGAGGTCGTTATGACAGCGGATGCCAAGACATCGGGGTCTGTACGCAGCCTGATCCCGGCTCGGATCGACCGCTTGCCCTGGTCACCGTTCCATACCCGGCTGGTGGCGGCGTTGGGAGTGGCCTGGATCCTGGACGGCCTGGAGATCACTGTCGCCAGCGGAGCGGCCGCGGTGCTCACCGAGCCAGCGTCACTGAACATGTCCTCGACGGCGGTGGGCGCCCTGGCTTCGGTCTACCTGGTCGGCGAGGTGGTCGGCGCGCTGTTCTTCGGTCGGCTCTCCGACAAGCTCGGTCGACGGAACTTGTTCATCCTCACCCTGGGCGTCTACCTGGTCGGCAGCGGGCTGACCGCACTGACCCTGGGTAATGGGCTGGGTTGGATCGCGTTCCTGTACGTGACCCGCTTCATCGCCGGGATGGGCATCGGGGGAGAGTACGCCGCGATCAACTCGGCGATCGACGAGCTGATCCCATCGAAGTACCGCGGTCGGGTGGACATCGCGGTGAACGGCACTTACTGGGCGGGCGCGGCGTTCGGCTCGATCGGCTCCTACATCATCCTGCACGCGTTCGCGCTCGACCTCGGTTGGCGGCTCGGCTTCCTACTGGGCCCGGTGCTCGGGCTCGTGATCATCTTTGTCCGGCGCAACCTGCCGGAGAGCCCGCGCTGGCAGGTGATGAACGGCCGCGAGGTGGCAGCGGAGGAGTCGATGTCCTTCATCGAGCACGAGGTCGAGTCCAGTGGGCGGACGCTGCCCCCGGTCGACCCGGCCAAGGCGATGGAGCTGACGCCGGCCGAGGACATCGGCTACCTCGCGTTGACCAAGGTCCTGTTCAAGGAGTTCCCGACCCGGTCGATCTACGGCGCGACACTGATGATCACGCAGTCGTTCCTCTACAACGCGATCTTCTTCACCTACGCGATCGTGCTCAAGGTGTTCTACGGCATCGACCCCGAGTCGACGCCGCTGTACTTCATCGTGTTCGCCATCGGGAACCTGCTGGGCCCACTCATCCTCGGGCATCTCTTCGACACGATCGGCCGCAAGAAGATGATCGCCGGGACCTACCTGATCTCGGGCGTCCTGCTTGCGGTCAGCGCGGTCCTGTTCAACGCCGGATCGCTGACTGCGGTGACCCAGATGGTCGCCTGGTGTGTGGTCTTCTTCTTCGCCTCGGCCGGGGCCAGCGCTGGCTACCTGACTGTGAGCGAGATATTCCCGCTGGAGGTGCGGGCCAAGGCGATAGCGGTGTTCTTTGCCATTGCGCAGTGCTTCGGGGCGCTCGGCCCGGTCGTCTACGGCGCGCTCATCGGTGACGGTTCGAGCCGGTTCAACCTGTTCCTGGGCTACCTGCTCGGCGCCGGGGTGATGATCCTCGGCGGCCTGGTGACGATCGCGTTCGGCGTGTCCGCCGAGGGCAAGTCACTGGAGGACATCGCCACCCCGCTCGCGGCGCGCCGTCCGGGGAGTACCCGGGCGGAGGGTGCCGCCAGTCCTACCGCGTGATGCGTGCCGCCAGTCCTACCGCGTGATGCGTGGTGAAGGATTCATCACCCAGTCGTCCCCACATTTCGATGATCCGAGGCGCCGTTGCGGCTTGCGCCTGCCCAAACCCGGGGCGGAGTGCGTCCGGGCCGGGGGGCAGGGCATGCTGGGAAGATGGGGATCGGGCTGCAGTTCGCCATCTACTATGTGCTGTTCTTCTTCTGGCTGGCGTTGGTCGTGCGCCTGGTGGTGGAGGTGCTGCGCAGCTTCGCGCGCAAGTGGCGCGGCCCGTCCTCGCCGCTGGCGGCGGGCACCCTGGAGTTGGCGTTCTCAGTGACCGACCCACCGATGAAGCTGCTGCGGCGGCTGATCCCACCGGTGCGGTTGGGCACGGTGGACCTGGATCTTTCGATCACCCTGCTGTTCTTCGTGGTGTTCATCGGCATGCAGTACAGCCGCCCCTAGGTGTTCAGCTGAGGGGACGGCCACGCGGCGCGGGAGCCGGGCGAGCGGCGACCGCCACCGCCAGCTAGGGATCGGGCCGGGGAGCGTGCGGACTCCGGTACCGTTCCGGTGTCGGTATTTGACTGCCCGCAGAGGGGGAGGCTTCGGTGCACCAGTGTGCCCTGCCGGGATGCGAAGTCATGATCGAGGAAGGGCCCGGTAAGCCCGCCCGGAGGTACTGCAGCGCCGGACATCGAGCGGCTGGTCGCCGGTTGTGTGGTGGCGAAGACGAGGTGGACCTGGACGGCGATGACGAGCGAGAGGCTGAGCCGGCCTCCCGCTCGGTGGCCAGCCGGCCCTCTAGGCGAAACAACGGGCCGGTACCCGCGCCGCCCCCGCCGCGACCCAGCGGGACCAGTATACCCACTCAGCCGCGTCCGAGCCCGGCGCCTCGGAAGGCTGGCTCCCCGGCCCGGCCCGGTGGCCCCGCCATACCGGCGCCGGTGCGTCGCTCGGCGCCGCCGGTGGGTGTTGATCGTGGCGGCAGCGCGGCGGATCTGACTGATGACTTGATTGTTCGGGCGAGGGTGGAGCGGCCGACGCGTGGTTGGCGGCGTGCGGTGTTTGCGGTGTCGGGTGGTCGGGTGAATCCGGGGGTGTCGGAGGCTGAGGCGGCGCGGGGTGTGTTGTTGCGTCGTGTTCGGCGGCATTTGCCGGGGGCGCATCAGATTGCGGTGTCGTCGTTGAAGGGTGGGGTGGGGAAGACGACGGTGTCGGCGGTGTTGGGGTTGACGTTGGCTGAGCATCGTGGTGATCGTGTGGTGGTGGTGGATGCGAATCCGGATGCGGGGACGTTGGCGGATCGTTTGACGGGTGAGATTGGTGTGACGGTTCGTCAGATGTTGGAGTCGATTGAGTCGATTGACTCGTTGACGGCGGTGTCGCATTATACGTCGTTGGCGGGGCGGTTGCAGGTGTTGGCGTCGGAGCAGGATCCGGCGATGTCTGAGGCTTTTAGTCGTGTTGAGTATGAGCGGGTTTGTGCTGTGTTGGCTCGTTTCTATAATATTGTTATTACGGATTCGGGTACGGGGTTGGTGCATTCTGCCATGGAGGGGACGTTGGCGTTGGCGGATTCTTTGGTGGTGGTGGGTTCGCCGACGGTGGATGGGGCTTCGCGGGCGTCGAAGACGTTGGATTGGTTGGTGGCGCATGGGTATGCGGAGCAGGTGGCGGATGCGGTGGTGGTGTTGTGTTGTGATCGGGTGAGTC
>JALYVZ010000351.1 GCA_030852965.1 Actinomycetota bacterium
GCACTGGGGCGGCGGCCTCGCCCGCGGCCAGCAGCAACGCCGCCGCATCGGCCAGCTCGCCGCCGCTGCCACCCACGGCCTCGGGCAGGGTCAGTCGAGTCACGCCGAGCTCGCCCAGGGTGGCCCACAGCTTGGCCGGCAGCCCGTCAGCCACGTCGGCGGGGTGGTCGGCGAACACCGCGCGCAATGTCTCGGTGAGTTCAGCGCTCATTGCCCGGCTCCAGCTTCGGTGTGCTCAGCGCAGCCCCAAACCCCTGGCCACCACGCCGCGCAGGATCTCGTTCGTACCGCCGCGCAGGGTGAACCCCGGCGCGTGCAGCACCGACTCGGCCAGCAACCGGGCGAAGCTCGCGGGCTCCGCACCCGGGTCCGGTGGGATCGACACCAGCAACCTGGCGGCGTCGATCACCTCGTTCTCGTACCGGGTGCCCAGATCCTTTACCAGCGCGGCAGGTACGTCGGCGGGCAACCCGGAGCTCAGCGAGGCCGCGATGCCCAGCGACAGTCGGCGCAGCGTCCACACCCGCGACACCAGCGAACCCAGCTCCCGCAGCCCGGCGGCGCCCAGGGAGTCGGCGGCGCCGGACAGCTCGCCGATCAGCGCGGTCAGCAGCGGGAACGTGGACAGGAACCGCTCCGGTCCGCTGCGCTCGAACGCCAGCTCCGAGGTCACCTGGTGCCAGCCGGCGCCGAGTTCGCCGAGCACCATCTCGTCGGGCACGAACACCTGGTCAAGCACGACCTCGTTGAAGTGGTGCGCCCCGGTGAGCAGGTGGACGGGGCGGACGTCCACCCCCGGTGAGTCCAGTTCGACGATGAACTGGCTCAAGCCAACGTGCCGGTTGCGGTCCTCGGCGAGGGCACTGCGGGCCAGTGCGAAGAACGCGCGTGCGTGGTGCGCACCCGAGGTCCACACCTTGGTGCCGGACAGCCGCCAGCCGCCGTCCGCCCTGGTGGCCTTCGTCCGCACCGAGGCCAGGTCGGACCCCGAGTCGGGTTCGCTCATCCCGATGCCGAAGTAGCACTCCCCGGCGGCGATCCGGGGCAGGTAGTGCTGCTTCTGGTACTCGGTGCCGAACCGCAGCAGCGACGGGCCGATCTGCCGGTCGGCGATCCAGTGCGCCGCCACCGGGGCACCGGCGGCCAGCAGCTCTTCGGTGACCACGTAGCGCTCCAGCGCGCCGCGGCCCCGACCGCCGTACTCGACCGGCAGGGTCATCCCCAACCAGTCGCGCCGGCCCAGCTCACGGCTGAAGTCCTCGTCCCAGCCGGACAACCACGCGTCGCAGTGCGGCACCAACCGGCCGGCGTCGCGCTCACTCGCCAGGAACCCGCGCACCTCGGCGCGCAGCGTCTCGGTCTCGGGCGCCAGCGCCACCGAGGGCAGCGCCAGATCCACCTCGATCGTCACCCGACGATCCTCGCACGGCATCCCCGACGGCGGCCCGGGGAAGGCCGCTGCGACGGGGCCGCTCAGGGCATCGTCGGCGGCAGCTCCCGGCGGGCCTGCGCCTCGGCCTCGGCCACCGCCTTGGTGATCTCCGGATGGGTGCTGGTGTCGAACCAGTCGGCCAGCGCCTCGTCGTCGTCCTCGGGCCGGCTGCCGTTGGCCTCGGTCTCCGGGCTGGGCTGGTAGCGGAACACGCCGTCCTCGCCGGGCGCCCCCAGCATTCGGGTGAACCCCTCCAGCGCCTTGCCGAAGTCGCTGGGCACCACCCAGACCTTGTTCGAGTCGCCCTGCGCCATCTGCGGCAGCGTCTGCAGGTACTGGTAGGCCAGCAGCTCCGGGGTGGGCTTGCCGGCCTTGATGGCCGCGAACACCTTCTCGATCGCCTTGGCCTGGCCCTGCGCCTGCAGGTAGCGGGCCGCGCGGTCACCCTGGGCGCGCAGGATACGCGACTGCCGCTCGGCCTCGGCACCCATGATGGCGGCCTGCTTGGCGCCCTCGGCGGACAGGATCTGCGCCTGCTTCTGGCCCTCGGCGGCCCTGATCGCGGACTCCCGCTGGCCTTCGGCGGTGAGGATCATGGCCCGCTTCTCTCGGTCGGCCTTCATCTGCCGCTCCATGGAGTCCTGGATCGAGGCCGGCGGGTCGATCGCCTTGATCTCCACCCGGTTGATCCGGATGCCCCAGCGGTGGGTGGCCTCGTCCAGCTCGCCACGCAGTGCGGTGTTGATCTGCTCGCGGGAGGTCAGGGTCTGCTCCAGGCTCAACCCGCCGACCACGTTGCGCAGCGTGGTGGTGGTGACGTTCTGCACGCCGTCGATGAAGTTCGCCACCCCGTAGAGCGCGGACTTCGGGTCGATCACCTTGTAGTAGACGACGGTGTCCACGTGCACGGTCAGGTTGTCCTGGGTGATCACCGACTGCGGCGGGAAGGTGACCACCTGCTCGCGCATGTCGACCCGCTGCCGGACCTTGTCCACGAACGGGACCAGGATCACCAGGCCGGCCTCCTTGGTCGCCTTGTAGCGCCCCAACCGCTCCACGATCGCGACCGAAGCCTGCGGAACGATCAGCACCGACCGTAGCAAGGTGACGATCACGAACAGCACGAACAGTGCGATCAGCACCAACACTGCTCCATCCAATACTTGCATCGTCTCTCCTCGGATTCCTTGGTCCCGGTACGGATTCGGCTGTCGCTACATGTCCCCGGACACCATCGCGGTGACCCCCGACAGCTGCATCACGATGACCTGCTCGCCGGGCTCGAAGACCTGCGCTCGGTCCAACGCACGGGCGGACCACACCTCGCCGTCGATCTTGATCTGACCGGCGTCCGCGGCGACCCTGGCGACCACCACGCCGGATGAGCCCACCGGCGAGTTGTTCGCGGCCTCCAGCTCAGGTGCACTTCGCCGAAGCATCGCCGGCCGGGCGGCCCACAGCAGCAGTACCGAGACGGCCGCGAAGACCAGCGCATCGAACACGGTCGGGGCGCCGAACAGTGCGGCGGACCCGGCGGCCGCCAAGGCGCCACCGCCGAGCATGAGCAACACGAAGGTGCCGGTGAGCACCTCGGCGCCAAGCAGCGTGATACCGGCGATGAGCCAGATCACAGCCTCGGTCATGCCACCATGCTGCCAGAGCAGCAGCAGCGGCGGTGCGGGTTTGGGAAAGGCCTAAGGTGCACCGGTAGCGAAGTCGATGAGCTGTTCCACGGCGTTGACGAGCGGGGTTTCCAGATCCCGCCAGCCGCGCACCGCGCCCAGCACCCGACGGGCTCCGGCAGCCGGCTCACCCCAGCCAAGAGCTGCGCACACGCCGGTCTTCCAGTCGATGCCGCGCGGCACGTCGGGCCACGCCCGAATTCCCACCAGCTCCGGGCGGACCGCCTGCCAGACATCGACGTAGGGATGGCCGGTGACGAGCACGTGCGGTCCGGCCACCTGGGCGGCGGTGCGGGTCTCCTTGGAGCCGGTGACCAGGTGGTCGACCAGGATGCCGAGCCGCCGCTTCGCACTGGGCGCGAAGTCGGCCACCGCCGCGCCCAGGTCGTCGACTCCGTGCAGTGGCTCCACGACCAGGCCCTCCACCCGCAGGTCGTGACCCCACACCCGCTCGACCAGCTCGGCGTCGTGCAGCCCTTCGACCCAGATCCGACCGCCGCGCGCGGTCCGGGCCCGCAGTGCCTCCACCCGCACCGACCCCGACGCCGACCGGGCCGGCGCGGCGGGTGGGGCGGTGGGCCGTACCACGGTGACCGGTTGTCCCTCCAGCAGGAAGGCGGCGGATCGCAGCGGGAACAGCCGGCGGCGGCCTCGGGAGTCCTCCAGCACCGCGCCGTCCTTGCCGATCCCGACCAGCGCGCCGCAGAACCCGCTCGCCGGGTCCTCCAGCACCAGTCCGGACTCGCCCACCACCGTGCGCGGCTCCGGCCGGCACCGAGGCCCGGTCGTCAACGGGTCGTCATAGCGATGGCTGCGAGCGGTCATGGCCACCGAACGTATCGGCGTGTCACCCGCTCGGCCGCGGTGCCACGCCGAGGATTGCCGTTTAGCCTGACGTCCGTGTCCTGTGTCTCCGCGACGATGACTGTGTGGCTGTCGGCCTGGCTGGCCGGAGCAGCCGCGGCCGACGACGTGCTCGATGCCCTCGAACCGTGGGCCGAGGCGCACGACGTGTTGGCCGCCGATGACACCACCGCCCGGGTCACTGGTCTGCCGGGTCCGACCGAGCCGCCCACCTCGGTCACGTTCCTGCTGGCGGCGGTGCGGCGGCTCGGCGGCTC
>JALYVZ010000352.1 GCA_030852965.1 Actinomycetota bacterium
CGCGGAATTCCCGAGCCCACACCTCGTCGAGCTCGCTGCGCAGGCAGGTGGCGAACAGCCCGTCGTCGGCCTGCGCCAGGCACGGCACCGGGGGCTTCGGTGCGGGGGCGGGCGCTGGCGGCGCGGTGTGCGCGCACCCGGCCAGCACCGACACCGCCAGCAGGAGACTCACCGCCGCCGCTCGCATCCCAGAAGCCTCGCAGGCCGGCAGTGAGGTGCGCACACGGTCGGGTTCAGGCCGCAGCGGTCCGCGGGCCGCAGCCGTGGTAGGTGCCCGGCGAGAGCATCGCCACCGTCCGCCGAGATCGAACCCTGTCCTCGTAATGCGTAGGCGCGGGATCAAGCTCAATTTCCGGTACGGTCCGGGCGGATACAATCCCTCGACCGCGCATCAGTCCGCTCCGGGCCGCGCACGGCGGTCGGCGCTCGTGACACGGTTCATGACACACAACAGCGGCTACCTGTGTTGGTTATGCTGTTGTTGTGGCCGCTCGCGACACTGTTGTTGCTGGTAGAGGCCATGGCCAACACGGAGGGACCGTCTTGTAAGCGGTAGGTCGTCGGTTCAATCCCGACCACCGGCTCCACGCTTGACCAGGTGTTTTCCTCCGGCCATGATCGCCTTTGAGGCCCGCGTGGCATCACATGTGGCACGAAATGCGGTATCGCGCCTGCATGGCGGGACGTCCAAGGGTCGGCAAGAGTCGCGCCACGGGCAACATTGAGACGCTGCGCAGTGGTGCGTTGCGGGTGCGGGTCTACGCCGAAGCGGTCGCCGGGCCCCAGGGCAGCGCCCGGGCCGCCGGAGGCAAAGAGGCTGTCCGAGGGGCGTGAAAGGCTCAGACGATGGCCGAGCGGGTCGCCTACGTCGATGAGTCGTACCGGGAGCACGAGGCTGGCGGGTTCTACGTCCTCGCCGCCGCCGTGTTCACCGATAACGCCGACCCGGCACGGGAGGCGATGCTCGTGCTCCGAGGCGCGCGCCGGGTCAGCAAGGTGCACTGGAACGAGATGGACGACCGGGACCGGAAACTCGCGGTTACCGCAGTCGCAGGGCTGAGCGGGGCCCACGTGGTCGCGGTCGGCTCGCCGGTTCCGAGGCGACGCCAGGAGCGGGCTCGGCCGTCACTCTGCGGCGGCTGGTCTTCGAACTCCACGCCCGTCAGGTCGCGCGGTTGTTGATCGAGTCCAGGCAGACCAGGCTCGACCGGCGGGACGTCGGGGTGGTGATTGCTGCTCGGCACGACCTGCCGCGCGGTGCGCAGCGCCTGGAAGTAGGCCACTGTGGTGGTAGTGAGGAGCCGCTGCTGTGGGTCGCGGACATCGTCGCCGGAGCGGGTCCGGGCGCACCGGCAAGGTGACATCGGGTACCGCGATGTCCTGGGCGCTCGGGTCGAGGTGATCGAAGTCGACTGCTGAGGGCTGGACATGCGTGAGGCCGTGCTCCTGGTCTGCCCCAGGTCACACGGCCTCGCGGCTCGCTCACCGCCCACGGCGGCGAGCTACCATCAGGATAGGCCTCGAAGCACGAAGTCGGCAACGTACCGGCCGATCCATCAGCGGCTGCGTGGTAGCCGCGCGTGGCACCACATGAGGCACGAAATAGGGCCGCGATGACCTCGCGGGGCTTCACCAACCCAAGCGATGGCGCCCCGCCGAGCCCCGCCGGGTCTTCAACTCGCACGCCATGATCGCCCGACCAGCGCTTCCAGGTAACCCCACGGCCGCTTCCAGCACGCCACCGGGTGGAGCCGAGTCCAACTCGGCGTGGGAGTGTCGATACGAACCCCCGCCACGCACACCGTCTCACCGTAGGACCGCGACGGCTGCGGGTAGGCCTTCACCGTGACCAGCACCCGCATCGGTTCTTCCCACACCGTCTCAGCCGCCCCCTCCAAGCACACGGCACCCAACCTCGCTGGACCCCTATCCGGGCGCGGACACGGCGCGTTGATCGTCCACAGGATCAGTATCAACCGACAGCACCCGATCCGGGGGCTACCTGGTGGCGACCATGATCCTGACCACGATCGAGACCAGCAGCAGCCATGCCCCGACGCTGGCCTTCTCACTACCCCCGCCCTCGCCGCCGATGCCGCGGGAGAACAGCGACAGCACCCACGACGCGGCGACGAGCAGCACCCCCACCTTGAGAACCCAGCCGGCCGAGTCCCCACCTCCGCCGGCAGCCAGGACAACGGTCTGTATGAACATCGGCATTGCCACATCCCTCCCCAACCCGAGCCACCGACACCGGACACGTCGAACAGACGCGCCGATCAACCAGTGACGATCACCAGAAAGTGTGCCGGCCCGGGCCGCGGGTTCGTGGTCGAACAGCCCAGATCCGGTGCGATCGCGAACGAACTCCCCGGGCGCCCGCGGCGACCATGGGACGTTAGCCGAGGGCGACCGAATCCGCGCGCGGGCTCACCGCCTCAGCGGGGACGAGCTGCTCGCGCCAGATCGTGGGCTGTGGGCGGCCGTCGGCGTAGTGGATCTGGTAGTTCACCACCGCCAGCCAGTCACCCCGCGAGCCGCGTTTCCAGCCCAGCAGCATCCCCCTCGCGCGTCCGGTCAGGTCCAGGCCCTCGACTACGGCCTGATCCCGTGCCGGGTCGTGGGCGAACAGTCGGTCCAGCTGCACCCACACCGTCTGGGTGGCCGGGTGCGACCGAGACGCGACGGTGATCGTCGGGTCCGGATTGTGGGGGAACCAGTCCCGGGGAATCGAACGCACGTTCGATAGTGTGCGCCGCGAGACGGCGCATGCACAAGCCGAACCGAGGCCCAACGTCGAACGGCGATGTCGGCGGCGTAGCGGCGCTCATGGCCGCGCCGGGCCCAGGAACGGCGCCATTGGGTGGACCCTTCGGCGGGGCTCGGTGCTGGCCCCGAGCTTGCACCGGTCGTCCCTCCACACCACGCAACCCAACTCGATCCGCTCGGGTGAGTCGCGGAACAGCGGGCGATCCACCCGGGCGGACCAACCCGGAACCACTTGGTGTGGAGCCTCTACGACTGGCACGGAGCAGCTCGAAGGCGGCAGGCATGGCCCCCATCGGGACCAACACCCAGCACACCACCGACATTCGCCCGCACCCGATCGGCCAACACCCATCAAGGTCTGGCCCGCGCAGCGCACTGTGGAGACTTGCCAGGATGGTCGACACGCAGAACACGACGACCAGCACGATCATCCCGGGCAGCTTCCCGCGATACGGGCCTGCGGCAAGAATGCCGAAGTGCCGTAAGCGGATCCCCTTGCGGCCCCCTGCTGTAAGTCGATGACTTGCAATGGCCCGGTGGAGTTGTGGTGGCGGACGAGGACGCCGACTACATCCGCAGCCGGTCCGCGCGCTATCGGGGTGCAGTGGACCTCGAGCCGGAGTGGACCCAGGAGGTGATGGCCGATGAGTACCTGGTCGAGCTGTCGCCGTACCCGGCCTCGCGGGTTGGCGCCTCCGGGTTCTTCGGCTACTCGCCCTCTGCTGGTCGGGTACTCGTGGTGATCGCCTATCGAGACTTGGACTGCGAGCTGCACGGCATGAACGCGTGGCCGGCGAGTGGACGCGATCTCGCCAGGAGAGCGGTGTTTCATGGCGAAGAAACTTGACGCGAAGACCGAACGAGCCGTGCGTGCGGAAGCCCTCGCACTGGAGGCCGAGGCCGAGGCTGCCGAGGCGTATCCAGCGGGCACGCAGATCACGTGGCGAACCGGCCCAGCCGCATGTTCAACCTCAGAGCCTGTTGGCGAACGTCTCAAGCGGCCTGTTGATCTAGCTTCGGGGGTGGGGCGGGACGGTCACCGCCCCAGCGGGGCTGGGGCCGGTTGCCGGTGGTGTGCCGCGCCAGCTGCCGAGTCATGATCGTGACTGTGGCCCAGAGCACCATGGCCTCATGATGTTCGGGCAGCCGCTCGTAGTCGCGGACCAGGCGGCGGTGACGCATCAGCCATCCGAATGTTCGCTCGACGACCCAGCGGCGGGGTACCACGACGAATCCGCGGGTGTCGTCGCTACGTTTGACCACCGTGACAGTCAGCCGGAGGACTCCGGTTGCCCAAGTCACCAGGCGCCCGGCGTAACGTTGATCTTCTTGCCGCCGTCGAAACCCCTGCTCGCGGCCCCGACCGTGTCGGAGGCCTTGACCGACTGTGAATCGATCGAACACGCCGTCGGCAGCTCATTGCGTCCAGCCGCCACCCGCAACCG
>JALYVZ010000353.1:0-3520 GCA_030852965.1 Actinomycetota bacterium
CGGCCATCTCGACGGCCCGCGCCACCAGCGTCGGCGCCCCGGCGAGGCCGTTGACCAGGGACTCCGCGAGTCGGGGCGCGGCGGTGGTGTCGCCCCGGGCGCTGTCTTCGGCGGCGATGAGCACCGTCTCCGCCAGCTCGGCAGCCGTGGGAAGTCGCGGCGCGGCGCCGAACACCCCATCGCCGAACACCGGCTCCCCGAACCCCGACTCCCCGAACCCGGGGCCGCCGACCCCAGGCCCCCCGGATCCGGGCTCGTCGAACCCGGGCTCGCCGAACCCAGGCCGTTCGCCGAACCCGGGCCCGCCGAACCCGGGCCGCTCGCCGAACCCGGGCCCGCCGAACCCGGACCGCTCGCCGAATGCCCGCCGAGCCCGCTGCTTGGCCCGCTGCTTCGCCGCGGCCGCCCGCTTCTCCCGGTTACGAATTCCCACGACCGGTAGTGTGCCGGCCCACCCCGACAGAACCGGCCGCGACCCGCCGCTCCGCGAAAAAATTCGTCAACAACGCCGCGCACTCGTCGGCCCGCACCCCACCGACCACCTCCGGACGGTGCAGCGCCCGACGGTCCCGCAGCACGTCCCACACCGATCCGACCGCGCCGGTCTTCGGTTCCCACGCGCCGAACACCACCCGGGACACCCGGGCCAATGCGACCGCGCCGGCGCACATCGCACACGGTTCGACGGTCACCACCAGCGTGCAGCCGTCCAGCCGCCATGACTCGCGAGCCGCGGCAGCGGCCCGCAGCGCCAACACCTCGGCGTGCGCGGTCGGGTCACCGAGCGCTTCGCGGGCGTTGTGCGCGGCGGCCAGCTCAGTGCCGTCGGCGCTGAGCACGAGTGCTCCGACCGGAACGTCGCCGCTGGCCAACGACTCGCGCGCGACAGCAAGCGCACGTCGCATCCAGGCTTCGTCGCGGGTGACCCGGTCAGCCGCCGACAGCGGAGCCGTCACTTGCCTGCAGCAGCGCGGTCAGCGCCTCGTCGAAGCCGCAGCGCCGCCCGATCGCGGAGAGCTGCTCGTCGGGGTAGAGCTCCAGCTCGCCGGCCAGCACCTCGAGCTCGTCGGCGGGCAGCCCCAGGTCGGCCACGATGCTCATGTCGCCCTCCGGCCACGGGTCGTCCTCCGCGGCGTCGTCCGGCGGCAGGTCGACGCGCAGCAGGTCGAGCACGTCGGCGGCCACGTCGTAGTCCAGCGCGGCCAACGCGTCGGACAGCATCAACGACACCCCGCCGGGCACCGGCCGCAGCAGCACGAAGAAGCAGTCGTCCACGGCGAGCAGCCCCAGCACGGCCCCCGGCGAGCGAACGGCCCGGAGCTCGGAGATCGCACTGTCCAGGTCGACCAGCGCATCGCTGTCCAACTCTGTGCAGCGCCAACGGCCGTCCTCGCGGATCGCGGCGACCGCGAAACCGGGCAGCACCTCAGCGTCGGCGGCGGGGGTGTCCGGAACCCCGGCTGCAGTCTGGACGGCCATGTCCACCACGGTAATCCCATATCGCCGGTGGTCCAAATCACCCGGTGAAAGTTGACCCGTTGGGCAGGGGTCGTTCGTCTGAGCTTCTCCAACGGGGTGGGTGGGGGCACGCTCACCGACCCTCGAGATGCCAGGATCAACCCTGTGCCGGTACCCGAGAGATACGATCATCAGCCGGTCGGTGTGCTCGGTGCCGCGCACGCGTTGCAGCCGCGCACGGTGCGCCTGCGTCGGCGACTGCATCGGCGCCCCGAGGAGGGCCTGCGGCTGCCGCTCACCCAGTCGGCCGTGCTGCGCGAACTGGCGGATCTGCCGCTGCGGGTGCACACCGGCAGCGGGCTCAGCTCGGTGGTTGCGGTGCTGGACGGCGAGCGGCCCGGACCGACCGTGCTGCTGCGCGGCGACATGGACGCGCTGCCACTGACCGAGCAGACCGGGCTGCCGTTCGCCTCGGAGGTCGAGGGCTCGATGCACGCCTGCGGGCACGACACGCACACCGCGATGTTGGCCTCGGCGGCCCGGCTGCTGTGCGCTCGCCGGTCCGAACTGGCCGGGCGGGTGGTGCTGATGTTCCAGCCCGGAGAGGAGGGGCACCACGGTGCCCGGCACATGCTCGACGAGGGGCTGTTCCAGGTGGCGGGCATCCCGGAACGCGCATACGCCCTGCACATCAGCGCGACCATGCCGTCCGGCACCGTACAGACCCGACCGGGTCCGATCATGGCCGCCGCCGACGTGCTGAAGGTGACCGTGCGCGGCCGCGGCGGGCACGCGTCGGCCCCGCACGACGCGTTGGATCCGGTGCCGGCAGCCGCCGCGATGGTCGGGGCGTTGCAGACGATGCTCACCCGCCGGGTCAGCGCGCTGGAGCCGGCGGTGTTGACCATCGCGTACCTGCGGGCCGGCTCGACGTCCAACGTGATCCCCGAGACGGCGTACCTGGAAGGCACCCTGCGCACGTTGTCGCACGCCACCCGGACGTTGCTGCGCGATCAGGCCACCCTGGTCTGTCAGCACACCGCCGCCGCGCACGGCTGCACCGCGAGCGTGGTGCTCGAGCCGGGCTATCCGATCACGGTCAACGACCCGGCGGCGGCGCGCACCATCGACGCGGTGGCCGGTGGGCTGCTCGGCGCGGACCGGATCGACCCGATGCACAGCCCGATCCTGGGCGCCGAGGACTTCGCCTACGTGCTGGACCAGGTGCCGGGTGCGCTGGCGTTCCTGGGTGGCTGCCCTCCTGGCACCGAGCCCGCGCAGGCCGCCCCCAACCACTCCAACCGGGTCATCTTCGACGAGGCGGCGATGGTCGACGGCGTGGCGGTCTACGCCGGCCTCGCCCTGGATGCCCTCGCCTGAGCGGGGTCACTCGCCCGCTCAGGCGAGCGGGGGTGGGGGACCGAGCGGGAGCGGCAGATGCGGCTGTGCGGCATGAAGCCGAGCTCCTGGCGGCGTTGCGCCGCGGCCGCCTCGCGGTGGGACAACACCAGCACTATCGTCCCACCCACCCCGTTGACGATCAGCTCACCGCCGGGGACCGCGGTGGGATGAACCGGGATGAGCCGTCCTTCGGGGTCGCGGCAACCGATCACGGCCTGGCCGCACCGGTTGCACCGGCCGGGAACCGGGCCCGACTGAACAGTGGAGTCTGGCATCGGGGCACCTGCACTCTCACCTCGAAGGGGCCAGCAAACGGCGCCGGCTTGTAGAACGTAGTGGCGCCCCCCGTAGCCCGCGGGAAGAAGATACCCGATCGTGTAAACACAAACGGAGTGCACGCCACATCAACCGCTCACGGCGTCGAAGGGAAGCTCCGGTGGTCAGAGCGGTCGCCGATGAGCGAGCAGTGGTCAACAAGGAGACGAAAGGCGGGCGACGAAAGGCGGGGTGGCCGACCGCGTAGGCTCACCGTCCGTGACCGCACGACCAATCTGTGTGCTGGGGCTCGGACTCATCGGTGGCTCGCTCGTCCGGGTGGCCGCCGAGAACGGCCGCAAGGTGTGGGGGGCCACCGCGTCGAGCGGTACCGCCGACGCCGCCC
>JALYVZ010000353.1:3530-4213 GCA_030852965.1 Actinomycetota bacterium
CCCCGGACCTGGAGTCAGCACTGCGCCGCGCTGCCGCGGAGGACGCCCTGGTGGTGCTCAGCATGCCGCTTCCGCACGTGCCCGAGGTGCTGCGTCGGGTGCACGCTTTTGCCCCTCGGTGCCGGCTGACCGATGTCGTGAGCGTGAAGACCCCGTTGGCCCGCGCGGTCTGCCGACACGCCCCTCTCGCCCGCTACGTCGGCGGACACCCGATGGCCGGTACCGCCGAGTCGGGCTGGGCAGCCGGGTCGGCGACGCTGTTCCAGGGCGCCCGGTGGATGGTGGCTGCCGACGACGGGCTGGACCCCGAGGTGTGGGCCGACGTCGCCGAGCTCGCCTGGACCAGCGGCTCCGTCGTGGTACCGGCCGGCGCCGAGGAGCACGACCACGCGGTCGGTCGGATCTCGCACCTGCCGCACCTGCTCGCCGCCGTGCTCGCCGCGGTGGCCGCTGGGTCTGACCCGGCCGGCCCTGGAGACGTCGGAGCGCTCGCGCTCAGCCTGACCGCCGGTTCATTCGCGGACGCCACCCGGGTGGCCGGCACCCGCCCGGAGCTGGTGCTGGCGATGTGTGAAGGCAACCGGGACGGGTTGCTCGCGGCGGTGGACGACGCGCTCGGCCGGCTCGGCGCGGCCCGGGGCTCGCTGGCCTCCACCGGAGGGCTGGCCGCCACTGTCACCGCT
>JALYVZ010000354.1 GCA_030852965.1 Actinomycetota bacterium
CGCCGGCCCGGTCCGGCCACCGTCCAGGCGGCGCTGGCGCCGGTGCTCAGCTGGCTGGGAGGCGGACGAACCGCCCCGGGCCGTGCTGGCCACCGCGGTCCGGGTCAGCCTGCGAGCCTTCGCCCAACGCCACCCCGGGCGCGGTCGAGGTACGGGTACCGCCGTTCGCGGCGATCCAGTGTCTGGTCGGGCACACGCACACCCGGGCGCCCCGCCGCACGTGGTGCAGACCGACGCCCGGAGCTGGCTGGAACTGGTCACCGGCCGGCTGAGCTGGGCGAACGCGGTGGCTGACGGGATCGTCCAGGCCTCCGGCCACCGGGCCGCCGAGGTAGGCGCTACTCCCTATGCGGCTGTTGTGAGAGTGCGACCATGGCTGTTTCAAGGCGATGAAACAGCCGTGGTGACACTCTCACGGACACGCCAGATCAGGTACGAACCAACCCGCATGTTAATGATCTGCAATCCTCGAGCGTGAGGTCGGCGCTCTGGCGGCAGCTGGTGCCGATCTGGCGGCAGCCGGCGGGCAGCTGGTGCCGATCTGGCGGGCAGCCGGTGCCGATCTGGCGGGCAGCCAGCGCCCGCGGTTGCGATACGAGGCAGATTGCGCCAATCAGGTGGTACCAACAGAACCAGTAGTCCCTTCCTGCGCAAGTCGCCACTGTCAGTTACTATTCTCGTAGCTGAGTTGGGTGATTGGGGACTCGGAGTAGTGGCCCCGCAGCCCTCACGATTACCCGTGGGTACGCCCATCGGGTGGAAGGGGCGGCACAGTGCCGGAGTCCGGGGGACATCGGTCAGCCAGACGCCTGGCGGTCGAGCGCCTGGCGGCTGCGGACTGTCTGGCGGTCGAGCGCCTGGCTGTCGAGCGCCTGGCTGTCGAGCGCTTCAGCCTGGAATGGGCCGCCGCGCTGGCCGACGCCAGCTTCCCGTCCGATGCCTCGGCCCAGGTGGCCGAGCGGCTCACCGAGTTGTCAGCGGCGTTGGCCGAGCTGCTCGCCGAGCCGGAGCTCCATCCCGGCGGCGGCACTGAGATCGGCGGCACTGAGATCGGCTTCGCGCTGGCCGCGGCACCGTTGCGCGGACCGGAGTCGCTGCAGGTCACCATGCGGCTGATCCGAACCCGCGCCCCGGAGTTGTTCGAGGTGGCCGGCGGAGACGCCGCGGACCGGATCGGCGAGGTGCTCGGTGAGGTCGCCGCCGGGTATGCCGACGGTGTGCGGGAGTACGTCCTGGTCGAGCAGCAGCGGCTGCTCGGCTGTGTGCTGCGCGGCCGCCGGGAAGCCGAGCTGGCGCTACGGGCCAGCGAGGAGCGCTTCCGGACGATCTTCAACGAGGCCGGTGTCGGGATCGGCATCGCGGACCTGAACGCCGCGCCACTGGCGGCCAAACCCGCGGCGCTGGCGGCCAACCCCGCGCTGCTGCGGATGCTGGGTGGTGAGGAGCTGTTCAACGACCCCCCGGTACCGATCAGTGAGCACATCCATCCGGACGACGCGGCGCCGTTCATCGCCGGGTTCGTCGAGCTGACGGCGGGGCGGCGGGACTCGTTCAGCAACGAGATGCGGCTGATCCGCCCGGACGGCACGCTGCTGTGGCTGCACTGCACGACCTCGCTGGTGCGTACCGACGACGGTCGGCCGGACTACGCGATCGCGGTGATGGAGGACATCACCGAGCGCCACCAGCTGCGCTCCCGGTTGCATCACCAGGCCTATCACGACCAGCTCACCCGGCTGCCCAACCGCACCCTGCTCGAGGAGCAGCTGCAGGCGGCGTTCGGCCCCGGGTCGGCGGTGCGCCGGGTCGGGCTGTGCCATCTGGACCTGGACCACTTCCGCTCGATGAACGACTCGCTGGGCCGCCAGGTCGGCGACCAACTGCTGGTGGGGGTGGCCGGTCGGCTGCAGCTGCTGGCCGGCGAGCATCTGGTCACCCGCACCGGCGGTGACCAGTTCGCGGTCCTGGTGCCCGACCCGCCCTGCGCCGACTACCTGCGCGAACTGGCGCAGCGGTTGCTGGTGGGGATGCGCGCGCCGTTCGTCGTCGGCCACCAGCGGCTGTCCATCACCGCCAGCCTGGGCATCGCCGAGCGCGCGGTCACCGAGACCTGTCCGGGCGAGCTGCAACGGGCCGCCGACGCCGCCCGCACCTGGGCCAAGGCCGAGGGCGGCGGGCGATGGGTGGTGTTCGACCCGGAACGCGACGCCGGCGAGACCATGCGGTTCACGTTGGCCGCCGGGGTGCCGAGTGCGGTGGACCGCGACGAGTTCCACCTCTACTACCAGCCGCTGGTGGAGCTGGCCGGCGGCGGCATGACCGGGGTGGAGGCGCTGGTGCGCTGGCGGCACCCGGAGTACGGGCTGCTCGGCCCGGCCCGGTTCATCGACCTGGCCGAGCGCAACGGCTCGATCGTGCCGCTGGGCCGTTGGGTGCTCACCGAGGCCTGCCGCCAGGCGTGCGAGTGGGCCGACCGGTACGGGGACGCCGCGCCGTACGTGAGCGTGAACGTCGCGCCCCGCCAGCTGGTCGAACCCGGCTGGCTGGCCGAGGTGTCCGACGTGTTGTCGGAGAGCGGGCTGGAGCCGAGCCGGCTGCAGCTGGAGATCACCGAGCGGGCCGTGCTGGTGGACGAGTCGGGCGCCTCGGGCATCCTGCGCACGCTGCGGGACATGGGGGTGCGGCTGGCCATCGACGACTTCGGCACCGGCTACTCCAGCTTTTCCTACCTGCGCCGGCTGCCGGTGCACGGGTTGAAGATCGACGGCTCGTTCATCCAGGGTCTCAGCGACTCCGGCAGCGCCGACACGCCGGACGGCAAGATTGTCCAGTCGCTGATCGCGATGGCCCACGCCCTGGATCTGACCGTCACCGCCGAGTGGGTGGAGACCGCCGCGCAGGTCCGTCGGCTCACCGCGCTGGGCTGCGACATCGGCCAGGGCAACTGGTTCGGCAACCCGGTGCCGGCCAGCCGGCTCGATCTCACGCTGGTCCGCCCGCTCGCCGGCTAGGCGCTCACGCCCGGCTTCGAATACTGGGGGTTCCGAGGACGCCAAACTGGCGCCCTCGTTCGTGGCTCTCAGTCACGATTGGGCCAGCAGCACCGGGATGGACTGTGTGATGTCGCCGCGCGGTGCGGGCGTGCTGGTCTGCTCGACCAGAACGGTCTCACCCCCGGCGCGGAAAGTGGCTGGTGGGCGACTCCCACCCGGCACAGTTCCTTGCCGCGCTGCGTCCCATCGCCGAGCAACGCAACTGGCAACTGATCTTCATGTCGCGGGGCGGCTGCGCGTTTTCCGCCGACTCCGACATCACCCCCGGGGACCAGGGCTGCCTGGACTGGAATGCAGCCGCGCTCGAGGAGATCCTGAGCGACCGACCTGACTTCGTTTCACCGCCGCCAGCCGCGATGTCCGAGTCGGGCTGACCGAACGCACCCCATCGGGTTACGTCGAGCGGTGGCGAAGGTTGGCCGACGAGCACATCCGGTACTCACCGCGAGGGACAACCCCCGCTTCACATCCTCACCGTCCCGCTGCGTGGAGACAAGGGCCGCAACGCGCCGGCATGCGCGGCCCCCCGGTCCGAGCTGTTCGCCGCGCGGGCGCCGTATCTCGAAGCCCGGACGTACCATCCCACCGTGCATTCCTGGACTTCAGCAACTCCTACTGCGATCTGGAGGCCTGTCTGGCGGTGGTCGGCAACGTGCTTGTCTACATCGACGACAACCACATCTCCGCCACCTGTCTCGCCACGATGACGCCGATCGTGGAACACGCGATCGACGAGGCGCTCACCGACCGGCAGCTGGGCCACTTCGCTTCGTGAGAAACCCAGGTACACCTGACGCCGCGGCTCGCCAGGAGGAAGTCGGCTGGCTCTTGGGGGCGATACTGTCCGCCCACCCGCACGTGCGGGACCGAATCGGAGGTGGCCGAAATGGGCAACAGCGAGGGTTACCCTGCGACGGACCTGGGCCACCCTGCGACACGGACCGACCAGGGCACGGCCGAGCGCCGTGCCCAGGGCACGGCCGAGCGCCGTGGAGGGCCGCTGGGGCGGGCGCGCCGCCCACGCCTCTCGGCGGCTGACAGTGAGGATGTAGGTGAGCCCCGCAGCGGTCGTCCTGACCCAGCGTCTGACTGACTTCGGGTCTTCAATGGGATCTGTCGGTCGGTCCGCTGCGGGGCTCGCTTTGCAC
>JALYVZ010000101.1 GCA_030852965.1 Actinomycetota bacterium
GTCCCGGGCGGCCCGGCGCAGCAGTTTGCGCGCCGTGACCACCCGGGGCGTGCGTTCGGTGCAGATCCGCCCGGGTTCGGGCGCCGGCATGGTTCGGACCGGTCTCAGGCCGCGGTGTCGTCCTTGGCGGAATCGTTCGCCGGCAGCGCCGCCTTGGCCACCTCGACCAGCGCGGCGAACGCGGCCGGGTCGCTCACCGCGAGCTCGGCGAGGATCTTGCGGTCGACCTCGACCTCGGCCAGGCGCAGGCCCTGGATGAGGCGGTTGTATGTCATGCCGTTCGCGCGGGCGGCGGCGTTGATCCTGGTGATCCACAGCTGCCGGAAGTCACCCTTGCGGGCTCGACGGTCCCGATAAGCGTAGTTCAGCGAGTGGAGCATCTGCTCCTTCGCCTTCCTGTACAGCCGGGAGCGCTGGCCGCGGTAGCCGCTGGCGGCCTCAAGTGTCGAGCGGCGCTTCTTATGGGCGTTGACTGCCCGCTTCACGCGTGCCACTGGTTCATCCTTTGTCGGTCAGGGGTTGGCGGTGGGAGCCGCCGGTTAGGTATCGGAAGGCCGAGATCGACTCCGACCGGTCAGCCGCCGAGCATCTTGCGGACCCGTCGGGCGTCGGCGGGGGCCACCTCGGTGGTGCCGGCCAGGTGACGGGTCTTCTTGCTGGACTTGTGCTCCAACAGGTGGCGCATGCCGGCCTTCTGACGGAGCAGCTTGCCACTCCCAGTGACCTTGATGCGCTTGGACATCCCGCTGTGCGACTTGTTCTTGGGCATAGCTGACCCTTCGTCGTTCATCTGGGTGGTGCGGGCGAGACGGGTCGGTCAGCCCGCAGGCTCCGACTCGGCCGCGACCGCAGCCGCAGCCGGCTTGGCGACCTTGGCCTTGTTCTTGAGCGGTGCGATCACCATCGTCATGTTGCGACCGTCTTGCTTGGGCGCGGTCTCGACGACCCCGAGGTCGCTGATGTCCTCGGCGAGCCGCTGCAGCAGCCGGTAGCCCAGCTCCGGACGGGACTGCTCCCGACCCCGGAACATGATCGTCACCTTGACCTTGTTGCCGTGCTCGAGAAAACGCCGGACGTGTCCACGCTTGGTCTCGTAGTCATGAGTGTCAATCTTCGGCCGAAGCTTCTGCTCCTTGATGACCGTGAGCTGCTGGTTGCGGCGCGACTCGCGGGCCTTCTGCGCACTCTCGTACTTGAACTTGCCGTAGTCCATGAGCTTGCAGACGGGCGGCCGGGCCTGCGGCGCCACCTCGACCAGGTCGAGGTCGGCCTCGCGGGCGAGCCGGAGCGCGTCGTCGATGCGCACAATGCCGACCTGCTCACCATTGGGTCCGACGAGGCGAACCTCGGGTACCCGGATCCGGTCGTTGATGCGCGTCTCTGTGCTGATGGGGTCTCCTCTGTGTCGACGTCGTGTGGTTGGCGTTCGGTGTTGATCAACGCCGGCGACCAGAGTGAAGACTCCCAATTCCACGACAAAGGCCCCGTCACCATCTTGGCGACGAGGCCCGCCGACCGATCGACGCACCCAAAGAGATGCGCGCTACCCCCGCCGGCTGCGCGCCAGCGGCGGGACCGGACCCGGAGATCTGTGACGATACCGGGTGGGAGCGGGGCTCCGCTTGCTTCCCGTCCAGCACTCGGACGGGATGGTCGCGCCGACATGGTAGCAGGTTTACCGGCCACCAGCTCCTGCGCGCCGCACCGCGCCGACTCGGCTCTTCTGGAAATCGCCAGTCAGGAGGACACTGTGGTGATGGCAAAGACTCCGCTTGTCGGGCTCGTGCTCCTCGGCCTGCTGTCGGTCTTCGACGTGCTCTCACCGGTCGTGTTCCCCATGCCCGGCCCTGGGCAAGATGGGCCGCCCCCCTGGATCATCTGGCTCGGAGTGGTGCTCGGCCTAGTCAGCCTGGCGCTCATCGCACTGCTCGTCCGAGGCGGGGGACGCAGTGTAGCCGCTGGTCTGGTGGCCTGCCGGGTGCTGTCCGCCCTCACCGGCGTGCCCGCGTTCTTCGTCAACGGGGTGCCCGGTTGGGTCGTGAGCACCGTCGCGGTGTTCACCGCGCTGACGCTGATCGGGTGCGTGCTCATCGCCCCGACACTGCGCGGACGCCCGTCGTCGAGCGGCTGATCGCGCGTTCTTGCCGGTAGGTGCCGGCAGCCCGTCGCGGAGCATGCAACGGACTCAGTCAGCTGAGCAAGCCAGCCCGTCAGTCTTCACTTGCACCCTCGAAGATCTCCGACGGGCAGCCGAAGCCGTACGGCGCGGGCATGATGTCGGTCACCTTGCCAGACTCGGGCAGTACGCTCCGGGCGGCCGGGCGAACCGCAAGGCGGGTGCCCATGCCGTCAGCGATGATGAACGTGCCGCCGCCGAGTGCGCGGACCAGCTTCGCCTTCGCGAACCGGGCCGGCTCCACCTGCGCGTTGCCCTGTTTCTGAGCGTGCGCGCGGCAGACCTGTTCCTGCATCCGGAAGAACGCCACCGGATCGGTTACCGGCGCTGCCTGGCCCACTGGGGAACTGTCCAGCGGATTAGCCGACGGCAGTGCGGACGTACCGGTAGAGCAGCCGGCCAGCACGAGAGCCGCGACCAGCGCGCCGATCCCCCGCATGGCGGATACCACCCCCGCGCGGGCGGCTCGGCGGGTGTCGATCATCATACTCCTCTCAACGACGCCGGGCGCCGCAGGTTATCCGGCATGCTCGGTCTGCTGTCTCGCATAGCTCTCAGCCGGCCGCGGCGACGTTCCTTCGCCGAGCCGACGGCCCGGACGGGGTAACCAGCCGGCGAAGGAACTCCCCGGTGTAGCTGGCCGGGTCGGCCGCGACCTGCTCGGGGGTGCCCGAGGCCACCACCATACCGCCCCCCGAACCGCCCTCCGGGCCCATGTCGATGATCCAGTCGGCAGTCTTGATCACATCGAGGTTGTGCTCGAT
Organism: Actinomycetota bacterium; assembly: GCA_030852965.1. GTDB lineage: Bacteria > Actinomycetota > Actinomycetes > Mycobacteriales > Pseudonocardiaceae > Pseudonocardia. The sequence goes on from JALYVZ010000101.1 coordinate 2,941, forward strand.
GACGATGACCGTGTTGCCCTTCTCGACCAGCCCGTTGATCACTACCAGCAGCTTGCGAATGTCCTCGAAGTGCAGCCCGGTGGTCGGTTCGTCGAGGATGTACACGGTCCGGCCGTTCGACCGTTTCTGCAGTTCGCTTGCCAGCTTGACCCGCTGGGCCTCACCGCCGGACAACGTCGGCGCCGGTTGACCCAGCCGCACATAGCCGAGGCCGACGTCGACCAGCGTGCACAGGTACCGGGCGATCGCGTTGATCGGGGCGAAGAACTCGGCGGCCTCCTCGATCGGCATGTTCAGCACGTCGGCCACCGTCTTGCCCTTGTAGTGCACCTCAAGGGTCTCCCGGTTGTACCGGGCGCCCTTGCACACTTCGCACGGCACGTACACGTCCGGCAGGAAGTTCATCTCGATCTTGATCGTGCCGTCGCCGGAACACGCCTCGCAGCGCCCGCCCTTGACGTTGAAGGAGAACCTCCCAGGCTGGTAGCCACGCACCTTGGCCTCTGTGGTGGCCGCGAACAGCTTGCGCACGTGGTCCCACACGCCGGTGTAGGTCGCCGGGTTGGACCTCGGGGTGCGACCGATCGGCGACTGGTCGACCCGCACCAGCTTGTCCAGTCCGTCCAGCCCGGTGATCCGGGTGTGCCGGCCGGGCACCTGGCGCGCGCCGTTGAGCTTGTTGGCGAGCACGGTCGCCAGGATGTCGTTGATCAGCGTGGACTTGCCGGAACCGGACACCCCGGTGACCGCCACCAGACAGCCGAGCGGGATCTCCACGTCGATCCCGCGCAGGTTGTGCTCCCGCGCCCCGACAACGGTCAGCTTGCGCTTGGGGTCCGGCTTGCGGCGTACCTCCGGCGTCGGGATGGAGCGCCGGCCCGAGAGGTACGCGCCGGTCAACGACGTGTCGTGGGCCTCGAGGTCGGCCACCGAGCCGCTGTGCACGATGAGCCCGCCATGCTCACCGGCACCGGGCCCGATGTCGACCGCCCAGTCCGCGGCCCGGATGGTGTCCTCGTCGTGCTCCACCACGATCAGCGTGTTGCCCAGGTGCTTCAGCCGCAGCAGCGTGTCGATCAGCCGCCGGTTGTCGCGCTGGTGCAGCCCGATGGACGGCTCGTCGAGCACGTAGAGCACCCCGACCAGCCCGGAGCCGATCTGGGTGGCCAGCCGGATGCGCTGGGCCTCCCCGCCGGACAGGGTCCCGGCCGGCCGGTCCAGCGAGAGGTAGTCGAGCCCGACGTCGAGCAGGAACCCGAGCCGGGCCTGCACCTCCTTGAGCACCCGGCCGGCGATCATGCTCTGGCGTGCGTCCAGCTCCAGGCCGTCGAGGAACCGGGCACAGTCAGCCACCGACATGGCGCACACCTCGGCGATGGAGCGGTCGCCGTGGTCACGGTGCCGTAGGGTGACCGCAAGCACCTCCGGCCGCAGCCGGGCGCCGCCACACACCGGACACGGCACCTCGCGCATGTAGCCCTCGTACCGCTCCCGCATCGCGTCCGACTCGGTCTGCTCCAGCCGCCGGTCCAGGAACGGCACCACTCCCTCGAAGGTGGCGTAGTACGACCGCTCCCGTCCGTACCGGTTGTGGTAGCGGACGTGCACCTGCTCGTCGATGCCGTCCAGCACCGCCTTACGCGCAGCGGCGGGCAACGACCGCCACGGCGCGTCCATCCGGAAACCGACGGCATCCGCCAACGCCCCCAGCAGTCGGCCGAAGTACTCCGCCGACTGTCCCCCGGCCCATGGCGCGATCGCGCCGTCGGCCAGGCTCAGCTCGTCGTCGGGTACGACCAGCTCGGGGTCGACCTCCTTCTTGATCCCGAGTCCGGAGCAGGCCGGGCAGGCCCCATAGGGCGAGTTGAAGGAGAAAGTGCGCGGCTCCAGGTCATCCAGCGCGACGGGGTGTCCGTTGGGGCAGGCCATCCGCTCGGAGAACCGACGCTCCCGACCGGGGTCGCCCTCCGGGAGGTCGACAAAGTCGAGCACCACCAGCCCGTCGGCCAGGCGCAGCGCGGTCTCCACCGAGTCGGTGAGCCGCTGCTTGGCGCTGTCCTTGACCGCCAGCCGGTCGACCACCACCGCGATGTCGTGCTTCTCCTGCTTTTTCAGCTTCGGCGGGTCGGCCAGCTGGTGCACCGTGCCGTCCACCAGCACCCGGGCGTAGCCCTGGGCCTGGAGCTGGGAGAACAAGTCGACGAACTCGCCCTTGCGGGTGCGGACCACCGGCGCCAGCACCTGGAAGCGGCTGCCCTCGGCCATCGCCAGCACCTGGTCGACGATCTGCTGCGGGGTCTGCCGCTCTATCACGTGCCCACAGACGGGGCAGTGCGGCACCCCGGCCCGGGCGTAGAGCAGGCGCAGGTAGTCGTACACCTCGGTGATCGTGCCGACCGTGGAGCGCGGGTTGCGGTTGGTCGACTTCTGGTCGATGGAGACCGCCGGGGAGAGCCCCTCGATGAAGTCCACGTCCGGCTTGTCCATCTGCCCGAGAAACTGGCGGGCATAGGCGGACAGCGACTCGACATAACGCCGCTGGCCCTCGGCGAAAATCGTGTCGAACGCCAGGCTGGACTTCCCGGACCCGGACAGCCCAGTGAACACCACGAGGCTGTCCCTAGGCAGGTCGAGATCGACCCCGCGCAGGTTGTGCTCGCGCGCGCCGCGCACGACGAGACGGTCGGCCACAGCAGTCCTCTCCGGAGTCCGGGTCGATCAGGCCCGACGAGCTGGGCCGCAACGAGGGCCCACACCATGCTAAGCCGGGGGTCCGACAGAACCGGACGGCGGGCTCCGGCCGCACCGGTGTCAAGGATGTCGCACCAGGGACACGGCGTCACGGGTCCGATAGCGTCGGGGAGTGTTCGACAAGGTAGAGGTGCGTTCGTCGGGGCTTCTCGCGGTTGATGGCGTCCACGAGGTCTATTGGGAGGAGTCGGGGAACTCCAACGGCATTCCCGCCTTGTACCTGCACGGCGGCCCTGGCGGCACTCTCGGCGCAGGCGGCTACCGAACCAAGTTCGATCCGTCGAGGTTCCGCATCATCGGCCTCGACCAACGTGGCTGTGGCCGGTCCACCCCACGAGTGACAGCACTTGGCTACGACTTGAGCCAGAACACGACGAGCATCCTCATCGACGACATCGAGAAGGTGCGTGAACACCTGCACGTGGACCGGTGGCTCGTCAACGGTGTCTCCTGGGGGTCAACTCTCGCCCTCGCCTACGCGCAAGCTCACCCGGAACGAGTCCGCGGCATCGTCTTGATGGCCGTCACGACGACCGACCGGTTCCAGGTGGACTGGATCACCGAGACCGTGGGGCCGATCTTTCCCGAGGCGTGGGATCGTCTGGCCAGCCACGCCGAACGGACGGGTATCGGCTACCACCGGGGCAAGGGCCGTCTCATCGAGGCCTACGCACGACTGATGACCCATTCGGACCCAGCGGTGCGCGACGCTACGTCTCATGCGTGGGCGGACTGGGAAGACCATCACATCTCCATCGGCATCGGCGGGGTCCACCGAGATCTTCGCTGGGATGACGACGAACAGCGACATGTCATCGCGACCCTGGTCACCCACTACTGGGCTCATGATGCTTTCCTGGCTCCCCCGATCCTCGATCGGATGAACCGCCTGCAGGGCATTCGCGCCACGCTGATCCAGGGCCGACGTGACGTCAGCGGTCCAGCGGTTGTTGCATGGCGGCTGCACCGCGCCTGGGCCGACAGCGAACTGATCATCGATGAGGCCGAGGGGCACGGCGGCGAGTCCATGGTGCAGGCCTGGTGTTCCGCCAACAATCGCCACGCCGACCGGCTCGAAGCAGAGCCAGCTTGATCCTGGTCTGGGTGCCGGTGGCGCGGTCCCAGACCCGCGCCGTGCCGTCGCCGGTGATGACCTGGGAGCCGTCCGGGGTGACCGCCACCGCCGTGACCTGACCGGTGTGGCCCGCGAACGGTGCGGCCGACGGCACTGCAGATGCGGACATGACCTGCTGCCGGTCGCGCCCAGCCGAGCACGCCGAGCGAGCGCGCTACGGGTGGAGCACGAGAACCTCGGGAGACCACCGGATCGTGCTCGACGTCACCGCCGACTGGCCCGACCGGTCCGGCCAGCAGCTCGTCCAACCTGTCCAGGGAGACCCGCAGCGCCCTGGCGATCCTCGGCCGAAACCAGGGCAGGGGCACGGTCTCCCCAGCCTCCCACCGGCCCACCGTCGACCTGTCGACACCGAGGAGCTCCGCCAGCCGCTCCTGGCTGTAGCCGCATGCCTTGCGGCGCGCCGCCAACCGAGGGCGCTTGAGCGCCATGCCCCGACCTCCCGTACCTTGCACGACGATGCCAAGAACCGAGTCTGGCAGGTGATCCGCGCCGCGGGTCGTCGATGCGTCAGGTCCGCAGCGAACGTGCCCTGGCACATCGCGGCTGGAGGGACTTCGCTCATCCCGCGCACCGAGGCTCGTATCCGGTTACTCGGTTCAGCAGCGGTGCTGCTCGTGATCGCCGATTCCGGCCGTGCAACAGCGAGATCCGCTGCTCGAGAACCACGAACGGCGATCAGCCGGACAGGCTAGGATCGATCGCTGGTCACCCGGCATGCCTCCGAGGAGCGATGATGCGCAAGCCACGCCACGTCCGCCTCACCGAACCGCTGGTCCGTGACAACGGCCAGCTTCGCATTGCCGGCTGGCCCGAAGCGCTGGATCGGGCGGCCGCCGGGTTCGCGCGGCACACCGGCAACAGCTTCGGGATGTTCAGCTGCTCCAAGGCCACCAACGAGATGAACTACGCCGCGCAGAAGTTCGCCCGCGCGGTGCTGGGCAGCAACAACGTCGACTCCTGCAACCGGACTTGACACGCTCCCAGCGTCGTCGGTCTGACGGCAGTCTTCGGTGCCGGTGGCGGCACGTCGTCCTACGTTGAGGCGGAACACGCCGATCTGGTCGTGCTCTGGGGGTCCAACGCGCGCGAGACCCATCCGATCTTCTTCCACCACGTGCTCCAGGGGCTACGCCGGGGCGCAAGGATGTACAACGTCGACCCCCGCCGCACCAGCACCGCGCAGTGGGCGGACGGCTGGCTGGGGCTGGACGTCGGCACCGATATCGCCCTGGCCAACGCGATCGGCCGGGAGATCATCGCCGCGGGGCTGCACAACCGGGCGTTCATCGACCGGGCCACCACCGGTTTCGACGACTACGCGCGGACCGTTGAGCCCTACACCCTGGAACACGCCGAGCGACTCACCACGGTGCCGGCCGCGCAGATCCGTGAGTTGGCGCACGTCTACGGCAGGGCGGACCGCGCGCAGCTCTGCTGGACCCTGGGCATCACCGAGCACCACAACGCGGCTGACTACGTGTTCGCACTGATCAACCTCGCGCTGCTGACCGGCCACGTGGGCCGCTACGGTTCCGGACTGTGCCCGCTGCGCGGACAGAACAATGTGCAGGGCGGTGGCGACATGGGCGCCATCCCGGCCAAGCTGCCCGGCGGTTACGACCTCGGGGACGACGAGGCCAGGGCTCGGTACGAGCGGGCCTGGGGGGCCTCCATCTCACCGAAGCCCGGTTGGCATCTGTCCCAGATGTTCGAGGCGATGGAAAGCCGGGAGCTGCGCGCGCTGTACTGCATCGGGGAGAACCCGGCGGAGTCCGAGGCCAACGTGGTACTTGCCCGCAAGCTGCTCAGCGGGCTGGACCACCTCGTCGTGCAGGACATCTTCCGCACCGCCACCGCCGAACTGGCCGACGTGGTGCTGCCGGCGGCCGCCGACTGGTGCGAGTACGAGGGCACCGTGACCAACAGCGAGCGACGGGTGCAACGGGTGCGCAAGGCGATCGACCCGCCAGGGCAGGCCCGCCCGGACACGCTGATCATCGCCGACATCGCCAACCGGATGGGCCACGACTGGGGCCAGCCGGACGCCGAAGAGGTGTGGGACGAGCTGCGTTCGCTGTCGTTGAACTGGCACCACGGGATGAGTTATGCCCGGCTGGAGGCCGAGGGCGGGTTGCAGTGGCCCTGCCCCACCCTGGACCACCCGGGCACTCCACTGATGCACGCCCGGCTGTGGTCCATCGACCCCGCCGAACGCGGGCCGGCCGCTCCGTTCACGCCGGTCGAGCATGTACCTCCAGTCGACGAGCTCACAGCTGACTACCCGATCCGGCTGACCACGGTGCGCAACCTGGACAACTACAACTCCGGGGTGCAGACCGGCGGCTATGCCTCGCCGCTGCGCCGGCGGGAGTCGCTGCGGATCGACGCCGAGGACGCCGCCGCGCTCGGGATCGCCGAGGGCGAGCGGGTGCGGGTGGTGTCGCGGCGGGGCGCCGTGGAGGCGCCGGTCCGGTTCGACCCGGCCCTGCGCTCCGGGCTGGCGTCGATCACGCCACACTTCTCCGAGCAGGTCGACACGAACGTGATCACCAACGATGTCTGGGACCCGAAGTCCGGCACCTCCGAGTTCAAGGCAACCGCGATCCGGATCGAGAAGCTTGCCGTGCCCGCCCAGATGACGCTGCCGGTGGCCGGCCAGTAAGGAGAACGCGTGGATCTGCGGCTCACCCAGGCCCGCGCCACCGACGCCGAACGGGCCGCGGTGGACCAGGTGCTCGGTGGCGAGGCGACCAGCGAGCACTTCGCGGACTCCGGGCACGACGCCCGGGACCGCCGGCACCTACTGCTGCCGACTCTGCACGCGGTCCAGGAGTCCATCGGCTGGATCTCCCCAGGCGCGCTGAACCATGTGGCATTGCGACTGACCGTGCCGCCCGCCGAGGTGTACGGGGTGGCCACCTTCTACGCGATGTTCGCCACCGAACCCCAAGCGCCCCGAGTCGTACACGTGTGCGACGACATAGCCTGCGGACCACACGGTGGCGAGCAAATCATCTCCCACCTAACCGCCGAACTCGCCCCAGACCACCTCATGGGTGAACTGCACTCTCGCACCGTAGATACGTGCGAGAGTGCCGTTCGCTCAACGGTGGGGGACGTCTGCTGGGTGCGTAGTCCGTGTTTGGGGCTGTGTGAGCGGGGGCCGGCAGTACTGCTGCAGCGCACCGGTGAGCCGGACTACTCGCTCGCGCCGGCCACGCCGGAAACCGCGCTGGCCGCCGCGGTCGGTACCGAGGCGGGCGCCCCCGAAGCCGCTGACCTGGCCTTCGCCGACACGTCGGTCAGCGCGCCGCAGACCCCGGGCGGTGCCGGGCTGCGGCTGCTGCGCCGGGTGGGCGTGGTCGACCCGGAGAGCCTGGACGCCTACCGGGCCGCCGGCGGGTACACCGCGCTGCGCCGGGCCATCGACATCGGCCCCACCCGGGTGATCACCGAGGTGACCGACGCGGTGCTGACCGGTCGAGGTGGGGCGGCCTTCCCCACCGGCGTGAAGTGGGTCGGGGTGGCCACGGCACCGGAGCGCCCGCACTACCTGGTGTGCAACGCCGACGAGTCCGAGCCGGGCACCTTCAAGGACCGGGTGCTGATGGAGAACGACCCGTTCGGGCTGGTCGAGGCGATGACGGTGGCCGGCTACGTCACCGGCTGCGAGCGTGGCTACCTGTACATCCGGGGCGAGTATCCGCTGGCCACCCGCCGTCTGGTCGGGGCCATCGAGCAGGCCCGCCGGCGTGGTTGTCTCGGGTCGGACGTGATGGGTGCGGGCTTCACATTCGACATCGAGCTGCGACGGGGCGCCGGCGCGTACATCTGCGGCGAGGAGACCGCGCTGCTCAACTCGATCGAGGGCTTCCGGGGTGAGCCGCGCAACAAGCCGCCGTTCCCTTCGGCGTCCGGGCTGTTCGGTAAACCAACAGTGATCAACAACGTGGAGACGCTGTACAACGTGCTGGAGGTGCTGACAATCGGCGGGCCGGCGTTCGCGTCGGTCGGCAGCGGGCGCTCCACCGGCCGCAAGCTGTTCTGCGTGGCCGGCGCAGTGGCTCACCCCGGGGTGTACGAGGTGCCGTTCGGCGCCACCCTGCGCGAGGTGCTGGCGCTGGCCGGCGGCAGTACCGGCGAGCTGCGGTGTGTGCTCCTGGGCGGCGCGGCCGGCGGGTTCGTGCTGCCCGATCAGCTGGACGTACCGTTGACCCTGGAGGGCACCAGGGAGATCGGCGCGACCATCGGCTCCGGCGTGGTCCTGGCCCTCGACTCCCGAGCGAACCTCCCGGACGTCCTGCGGCGGATCGCGGCGTTCTTCCGCGACGAGTCCTGCGGGCAGTGCGTGCCATGCCGGGTGGGCACCGTCCGGCAGGAAGAAGCACTGGCCCGACTGGCCCGTGGCACCGAGATCGGCTCCCGGACCCGGGAGCTGGCGCTGCTGGACGACCTGGCCAGGGTGCTGCGGGACGCCTCGATCTGCGGGTTGGGCCATACCGCGCCGGCCGCCGTACAGTCGGCCATCGGACTGGGGCTGCTGGACGAAAGGCTTGCTCAATGAGCGTGCTGCTGGGTGAGATCCGTCGGATGGTGGCGATCTCCCTGGACGGCGTCGAGGCGCGGGTGCCGGAGGGCTCAACGATCCTGGACGCCCTGCGTGCGCAAGGGGTCGAGACCCCGACGCTGTGCTGGGCACCGAACCTGACGCCGGTCAACGCGTGCCGGGTGTGCATGGTGGAGGTCGAGGGTTCGCGGGTGCTGGTGCCGTCCTGCGCGCGAACCGTGGAAGACGGGATGAAGGTACGCACCGACACCGACAAGGTGCGGCACAGCCGCCGGATGGTGTTGGAGCTGCTGGCCAGCTCGGTCGACCTGTCCCAGACCGACCCGGAGGTGCAACGCTGGATGGCCAAGTACGGGGTGGATGCCTCGCGCTACGGGCCGCCCGCGCCGCCGGCCCCCGACCGGGAAACCCGCCACCCGGGTCACCACCACGCTCCAGACGGCTCGACCGCCGAGACGGTCGCCCAGCCGGTCAAAGTGGACAACGACCTCTACGTGCGCGACTACGCCCGCTGCATAATGTGCTACAAGTGCGTCAAGGCATGCGGCACTGACGCTCAGTTCACCTTCGCCATCGCCGCCGCCGGGCGCGGCTTCGACACCCGGGTAGCGACGGAGTACAACACCGAGCTGTCCGACTCCGCCTGCGTGTACTGCGGCAACTGCATCGGGGTGTGCCCCACCGGTGCACTCAAGTCGGTAGCCGAGTACGAGCTGCGCGAGACCGGCGAGTGGGACTCGGACAACGAGACGGTCACCACCACGATCTGCTCGTTCTGCGGTGTGGGCTGCAACCTGGAGCTGCACGTGCAGCACAACACGATCGTCAACGTCACCTCGCCGAGCGATCACAGCGTGACCCACGGCCACCTGTGCATCAAGGGCCGGTTCGGCTTCCAGCACGTCCAGAACCTGCCGCCGAGCTGACGCGCATGGCGATGAACGACAACGTGGTCGCCCAGTGGCAGGCTGAACGGCTATGCCCGAGGGCGCCGGCGGCCGGTGAGGACCACGACCAACGGCCAGAGCGCTTGAGCGCCGGCCGCGACCCGCTCGGCCAGGCCGACTCGGTCACCACCGGACAGCTCCGCGGCGAACCAGCCGACGAGCCCCAGCAGCCCGGTCGCCGCCGCGAGCGCCGCTGGACGACGTAACGC
>JALYVZ010000355.1 GCA_030852965.1 Actinomycetota bacterium
CCCGGACATCCCGGCCGCTCGCAGTGCCGCCACCTCGTCAGCGATCCGGCCGTGGGCGATGCCCCCGCCGGCGTCGGTACCGGCGTACACGGCCACCCCGGCCGCCACCGCACGGCGCACCACGTCGTGCGCGCCGGCGTGCAGCTCGCGCATGTGCGTGGCGTAGACGGGGTACTTGTCGGTCGCGGAGTCGGCGATACCGGGAAAGGTGTCGACGTTGATCAGCGTGGGTACCAGTGCGGTGCCGCGGCGGGACAGGTCGGCGATCAGCTCGTCGGTCAGCCCGGTGCCGTGCTCGATGCAGTCGATACCGGCATTGAGCAGGCCGGGCAGGGCGTCGGTGCCGAACACGTGCGCGGTGACCTGGGCTCCGGCGGCGTGCGCGGCCTGGATAGCGGCGACCAGCACGTCATCGGGCCACACCGGCGCCAAGTCACCTATCCCGCGGTCGATCCAGTCGCCGACCAGCTTCACCCAGCCGTCGCCAACAGCGGCCTGCCGGGCCACCTCCTCGGGCAGCAGCGCCGGGTCGTCCAGCTCGACGGCAAGCCCCGGTATGTAGCGCTTGGGCCGGGCCACATGGCGGGCCGCCCGAATGATCACCGGGAGGTCCTCGCGGGACTGCAGTGGGCGGGTGTCCAGCGGCGACCCACAGTCCCGGATCAGCAGGGTGCCGGCGTCCCGGTCCGCCTCGGCCTGCTGAGCCGCCTCCGGCAGCTCCACCCGGCCGGTCGAGCCGAGGCCGACATGGCAATGCGCGTCGACGAGCCCCGGCACGATCCAACCGTGCTCGCTGAGCGTGGTGGCGTTAGCGATCGGCTCGGCGGCGACCCGGCCGGCGTCGTCGATCCACAGCTCGGTCTGCCGCTCGTCAGGGAGCAGGACTCCTCGGAGTCGATAGCTCACTGCTCGGCTCCGCGCTCGTTCCGCCCCTCGCTCGCTGAGCCTCGCTGTGCTCGCCCCGCCCCGCCAGCTAGCGTCACCCCGGAATGCTCGCTCGCCGTCGCCTCGCGCGCTCACCGCGGCTTCGGCAGCTTGAACTTCAACGGGTCGAACCCGGGCGGCAGCTGATCCAGGCCGGCCAGCCCGGGCGGCAGCTCACTGCGACCCGGCGGCATCGCGGACAGATCCGGCAGCGCGGGCAACCCCTGACGCGGCCGCGCACCGCCCCGGGCTTTGCCCTTGGTGCCCTTCTTGCCCTTGCGTGTCTTGGAGACGCGGCGGGCGCCGAAGCCCATCTGGCCGGCCATCTGCTTCATCAGCTTGCGGGCCTCGAAGAAATGGCTGACCAGGTCGTTCACCTCGGTGACGGTGACCCCCGAGCCCTTCGCGATGCGCAGCCGCCGGGACCCGTTGATGATCTTCGGATCGGCCCGTTCGGTCGGCGTCATACCACGGATGATCGCCTGAATCCGGTCCATCTGGCGGTCATCGACCTGAGCCAGCGCCTCCTTCATCTGACCGGAGTTCGCGCCCGGGAGCATACCGAGCAGGTTGCCGATCGGGCCCATCTTGCGGATGGCCAGCATCTGCTGGAGAAAATCCTCCAGGCTGAGCTCACCGGAGATCAACTTGCTGGCGTTCTCCTCGGCCTGCTCGGCGTCGAAGACCTGCTCGGCCTGCTCGATCAGCGACAGCACGTCACCCATGCCGAGGATCCGGCTGGCCATCCGGTCGGGGTGGAAGACGTCGAAGTCCTCCAGCTTCTCCCCGGTGGAGGCGAACAGGATCGGCTGGCCGGTGACCTCCCGGACCGAGAGCGCGGCGCCACCACGGGCGTCGCCGTCCAGCTTGGTGAGCACCACACCGGTGAAGCCGACGCCATCCCGGAACGCCTCGGCGGTGGCCACCGCGTCCTGGCCGATCATCGCGTCGACCACGAAGAGCACCTCGTCCGGGCGAGTCGCATCGCGGATGGCCGAGGCCTGGGCCATCAGCTCCACGTCCACGCCGAGCCGGCCGGCAGTGTCGATCACCACGATGTCGTGTTGCTTGTCCCGGGCATACTCCACGCCCCGGCGGGACACCTCGACCGGGTCACCAACCCCGTCGCCGCCTGACGGCGGACCCGACTGTGTTGAATGACCGGTCGCTGACGCGCCCGGATGTGGAGCGAAGGTGGTGACACCGGCCCGCTCACCGACAATCTGCAGCTGGGTGACCGCGTTGGGCCGTTGCAGGTCCGCCGCCACCAGCAGCGGCGTATGGCCCTGGGACTTCAGCCACCGGCCCAGCTTGCCGGCCAACGTCGTCTTACCGGAACCCTGCAGACCGGCCAGCATGATCACACTGGGCTGCTGCTTGGCCAGGTTCAACCGACGGGTCTCCCCGCCGAGGATCGTGACCAGCTCCTCATTGACGATCTTGATTACCTGTTGTGCCGGGTTCAGCGCGCCGGACACCTCGGCGCCCTTGGCACGTTCCTTCACCCTGGACACGAACGCGCGCACCACCGGCAGCGCCACGTCGGCATCAAGCAGCGCGATGCGAATCTCGCGGCAGGTGGTGTCGATGTCGGCGTCGGACAGCCGGCCCTTGCCCCGCAGGTCGCGCAGGGCACCGGTGAGACGCTCAGAAAGGGTGTCGAACACGGTTGCTCGTCGCTCCAGGTTCTCGGCAGCTCGCTCTGGACCAGCCTAGACGGTCGCCCGCACCGCGTCTGGCTCGCCGGGGTGTCTTCACACCTCCCCTGGCTTCCTCGCACATGCTCCTGCGTGTGCGAGGACGTGATCCGCGGGTGGAGCCGCTCAGGCGCTGGAGCCTGCGGCGGCCAGGACCGCCTGCTCCAGGCAGCGGCGCTGCGCGCGTGGCAGCGGGGCACCGGACGACTCCGCGACACAGAACGCGTCGACCACGGACGCACCGAGCGTCTCCACCCGCGCCCAGCGGATGTCCACCCCACAGTCCTCCAGCGCGGCCGCCACCCGGTGCAGCAGTCCGATGCGGTCGACACCACGCAGCTCAAGCACCATCGCGCCGGTCGCCTCGTCGTCGAACCACAGCACCCGGGGCTTGACCGGCTCCTCAGCGCCGGTCAGGGCCGCATAGTCCCGCTCCTTGCGGGCCAGCGCCTCCGCCAGCATGAGCGAGCCCTCGATCCCGCGCACCAGGTCGTCACGCAGGACCGCCGGGTCGGGCAGCCGTCCGAACCGGGGCGACACAGTGAAGGTGTCCACCGCGATCCCCTGGTGTGCCGACAGCTCGGCCGCGTGCACCTCAAGCGAGTGCAGCGCCAGCACCCCGGCGGCCAGCGACAATGCGCCGGGGCGGTCTGGCAGCGCGATCAACAGGGTGGCCAGCTCATCGGTCTCGGGCCCCACGTCGGGGGCCAGGGTGACCTGCGGACGTCCGGTGGCTTCCACCCGCGCCGCGAGCTCGCGGCGCAGCTGGTCCAGCGGCGCCGGGGTGGGCCTGCTCGGCTCACCGACCATCGTCGCGCGGCACCGGTGGACCAGGTCAGCGATCAACCTGCGCTTCCAGTCTCCCCACACACCCGGTCCGGTACCCAACGAGTCGGCCTCGGCCAGCGCGTGCAACAACTCCAACAGGTTCGGGTCGCCGTCGAGCGTGTCGACCACCCGCGACACCGTGGCGTCGTCCTCCAGGTCACGCCGGGTGGCGGTGTGCGGCAGCAGCAGGTGGTGCCGCACCATGGCGGCCAGCGTGCGTACGTCCTGCTCGGGCAGCCCAAGGCGGGTGCCGACCTGTTCGGCCAGACCCTCGCCGACGATGGAGTGGTCCTCCTCGCGACCCTTGCCGATGTCGTGCAACAGCGCCCCGAGCAGCAGCAGATCGGGTCGGGCCACGCTGGTGGTCAGCCGGGCGGCCTGCGCGGTCACCTCCACCAGGTGACGGTCCACGGTCCAGATGTGCGCCCGGTCCCTCGGCGGCAGATCCCGCACCGCACCCCACTCGGGGAAGATCCGGCCCCACAGCCCGCCACGGTCCAATGCCTCCACCACGTCGACCAGCGGGCGGCCGCAACCCAACAGCGACAGCAGCTCCGCCAGCGCCGCCCTGGGCCACGGGGCCCGCAGCTCGGGCGCGGTGTCGGCCAGTTTGCTCAGGGTGGCGGCGGCGATCGGCAGCCCGGTACGGGCCGCTGTGGCCGCCACCCGCAACACCAGCGCCGGGTCCTTGGC
>JALYVZ010000102.1 GCA_030852965.1 Actinomycetota bacterium
GCCGTGGTCGCGGAGCTGCGCGCGGCCACCGGGCTGGCCGTGCTCACCGAGGCGGCGGACCACGTCGCCGCACAGGCCTCCCTGGACGGGCTGGTGGAGTGCTCGGGTGCGCTGCGTGGGCTGGCGGTGTCGCTGTTCAAGGTGGCCAACGACGTGCGGTGGCTCAGCTCCGGACCGCGCGCCGGACTGGCCGAGCTGCACCTGCCGGACCTGCAACCGGGCAGCTCGATCATGCCGGGCAAGATCAACCCGGTGATCTGCGAGGCCACCATGATGGTGGCCGCCCAGGTGATCGGCAACGACGCCTGCGTCGGGTTCGCCGGGACGCAGGGCAACTTCGAGCTCAACGTGATGATGCCGGTGATGGCCCGCAACGTGCTGGAGTCCGCGCGCCTGCTGGCCGCGGTGTCGCGGTTGCTGGCCGACAAGGTGCTGGCCGGCGCGTCGCCCGACACCGACCGCTGCCGGGAGTACGCCGAGTCCTCGCCGTCCGTGGTGACCCCGCTGAACCGCTGCCTCGGATACGACGAGGCGGCCGCGATCGCCAAGCAGTCACTGGCGCAGCGCAAGACGATCCGGGAGGTGGTTGTCGAACGGGGCCACCTCGCCAACGGCACCCTGACCGCCGCCCAACTGGACGCCGCCCTCGACGTCCTGGCCATGACCCGCGACGGTGGCCCTTCGCCCGCCACCAACCACGGCGCCGAGCGTCTCTAACCACCACCAAGGACGAGCCCCTTCCTGCAACCCGCCTGCGCCGGCCCGCCTACGAGGAATGCGCGGTGGAGTCCGTGAGGCGGTGGGGTCCGTGAGGCGGTGGAGTCCGTGAGGCGGTGGGGTCCGTGAGGCGGTGGGGTCCGTGAGGGTGCCCTCATGGCTGTTTGGTCGCGATGAAACAGCCATGGTGAGACTCTCACGCACACGCCAGAGCGGCCCGGAGCGAACGGGGTCGCGACAATGTGTCAGGGGTGGCTGGTTGAGTCGTCGGCGTGCTGCTTGCCGAGCTCGTCGCCACCTCAGGGACCGTCGCTGGCACCCGCTCGCGCAAGGCGAAGGTCGAGGCGCTGGCCGCGCAGACCGGCCCAGGCTCAGCCAAGGAGCGCGCCGAGTTGCTGATCGACCTGTTCGGCGCCGCGACCGCCGAGCAGCGGTTCTTGCGCCACCTGCTCACCGCAGAGCTGCGCCACGCGCGCTGGAAGGGGTGCTGACTGAGGCGGTGGCCGTCGCCTCCGGTGTCCCGGTGGAAGACATTGCCGGGCCTCGATGCTGGTCGGCGACCTATCGGAGACCGCCCAGGTCGCACTCGCCGAGGGCGCGGACGCGCTCATGGCGCTCCGGCTTCGGGTGGGCCGGGGCATCAAGCCGATGCTGGCCTCGCCGGCCGACTCGTTGGATGCCGCGCTCGAGGAGCTCGGTGGGCAGGTCAGCGTGGAGTACAAGCTGGACGGCGCGCGCATCCAGCTGCACCGCGACGGCGGCGATGTCCGGTGTTCACCCGCAGCCTGCGCGAGATCACCGGGAAGGTGCCGGAGCTGGTCGAGCTGGACGCGCCCTACCTAGCGGGTCGCCGGGGCCGGACTGGCTGAAGGTCAGCCGACGCACACCCTGGACCTGGTGGTGCTCGCCGCCGAGTGGGGCTACGGCTGGCGCACCCGTTGGCTCTCGAACATCCACCTCGGGGCCCGGGACCCCACCGGCGGGCCGCTCTACCGCCCGGACAAGTCACCGGCCGAGGCCGACTCGATCGACGCCGTCCGCGGGCTGCCGCCTGGTTCGCAGGCGTAGCATCCCGGAGCTGTGCGATTTCTCGACGGGCATGACGCGGTTTCCCGCGACCTCACCTACGACGATGTGTTCCTGGTGCCCCGCCGTTCCTCGGTTGCCTCCCGGTTCGACGTCGACCTGAGCACCGGCGACGGCTCCGGGTCCCGGCTGCCGGTGGTGGCCGCCAACATGACAGCGGTGGCCGGCCGCCGGATGGCCGAGACCCTGGCCCGCCGCGGCGCACTGACCGTCCTGCCACAGGATGTGGCGCCCGAGGCGGTCGCGGACATCGTGGCCTGGGTGAAGTCCCGGCACCCAGTGTGGGACACGCCGTTGGTGCTGGCCCCCGACCAGGCCGTCGCCGACGCGCTGAACCTGCTTCCGAAGCGGGCCCATGACGCGGTTGTGGTGGTCGACGCCGAGGGCCGGCCGCTCGGCACCGTGGACGCTTCCGCGTGCCACGGGGTGGACCGGTTCACCCGACTCACCGATGTGCTCAGTGCCGAGCCGGTGACGGTGCCGTTGGACACGCCGCCGCGCGCGGTGTTCGAGGCTCTGCAACACCGTTCGGATCGGGTGGCGCTGGGTCTGGACGACCAGGGTCGGCTGGCCGGCATCCTCACCCAGCTGGGCGCGCTGCGCGCGGAGATTTACCGGCCGGCGCTCGACGATCAGGGTCGGCTGCGTGCCGCAGCCGCGATCGGGGTCAACGGCGACGTGGCCACCAAGGCCACCGCGCTGCTCAAGGCCGAGGTCGACCTGCTCGTGGTGGACACCGCGCACGGCCACCAGGAGAAGATGTTCGCCGCACTGGCCACGGTGGCCGAGGCCGGTCAAGGCACCGTGCCGGTGGTGGCCGGCAACGTGGTGACCGCGGCCGGGGTACGGGACCTGGTCGCGGCCGGGGCGGACATCATCAAGGTCGGCGTGGGCCCCGGCGCGATGTGCACCACCCGGATGATGACCGGGGTCGGCCGGCCGCAGTTCTCGGCGGTCGCCGAGTGCGCGGCGGCCGCCCGCGAGCTGGGACGGCACGTGTGGGCCGACGGCGGCGTGCGCCACCCCCGGGATGTAGCGTTGGCGCTGGCCGCCGGCGCGAGCGCGGTGATGATCGGGTCGTGGTTCGCCGGCAGCTACGAGTCGCCGGGCGACCTGCTGCGCGACGAGAGTGGCCGGGCGTACAAGGAGTCGTTCGGGATGGCCTCCAAACGCGCAGTCACCGCCCGCACCCGCGGCGACAACCCGTTCGACCGGGGTCGCAGAGCGCTGTTCGAGGAGGGCATCTCACACTCCCGGATGTTGCTCGACCCGCTGCGCCCCGGGGTGGAGGACCTGCTGGACGAGATCTGCTCCGGTGTCCGCTCCGCGTGCACCTACGCCGGCGCCCGCACCCTCGACGAACTGCACACCCAAGCAGTACTCGGCGTCCAGTCACCCTCCGGCTTCGCCGAGGGCCGCCCCCGCGGCTAGGGCTCGGCTAGGGCTCGGCTAGGGCCGAAATCGGGGCGGACCGACCCGGTGAGCATGTCGGTTCCGCCCCGATCGGCCGAGCGAGTTCAGCCGGCTTCGCCTTCCAGCATCTCCGTTACTAGGGCGGCGATCGCGGAGCGCTCTGAGCGGGTGAGGGTGATGTGGGCGAAGAGGGGGTGACCCTTCAACTTCTCGATCACGGCCGCCACCCCGTCGTGCCGGCCGACCCGCAGGTTGTCCCGCTGCGCCACATCGTGGGTGAGCACCACCCGCGACCCGGTGCCCAACCGGGACAACACGGTGAGCAGCACGTTGCGCTCCAACGACTGGGCCTCGTCCACGATCACGAACGAGTCATGCAACGACCGGCCTCGGATATGGGTCAGGGGCAGCACTTCGAGCATCCCTCGGGCCAGCACCTCTTCGACCACCTGGGCGCTGACCAGGGCACCCAGGGTGTCGAACACCGCCTGCGCCCAGGGCGCCATCTTCTCGCTCTCGTTGCCGGGCAGATAGCCCAGCTCCTGACCGCCCACGGCGTAGACCGGCCGAAAGACCACGACGCGCCGATGCTGCTGACGCTCCAGCACCGACTCCAGCCCGGCACACAGCGCGAGCGCCGACTTGCCGGTGCCGGCCCGGCCGCCGAGCGACACGATGCCGACCTCCGGGTCCAGCAGCAGGTCCAGCGCGATCCGCTGCTCGGCGGAACGGCCGTGCAGGCCGAACGCCTCCCGATCCCCGCGAACCAGCCGCACCCGTTTGTCCGGGCCGACCCGGCCCAGCGCCGAGGTGCCGGGACCGACCATCCGCAGCCCGGTGTGGCAGGGCAGCTCGGCGACCCAGCCGAGGTCGGTGCCGGCGACATCGACCGAACCATCCCGGAACAGCGCGTCCACCACCTCCGGAGAACGCAGCTCCACATCGTGCAGCCCGGTCCAACCAGATGGCACCACGTCCTGGCCGCGGTACTCGTCGGCCACCAGTCCCACGGCCGCGGCCTTCACCCGCAGCGGCATGTCCTTGGTGACCAGCACCACCGGCCCAGGGGCCGGCCCCCGCTCCGCGGTATCGATGCGCGTCGCGCTCAACTGGCGCTCCGCGGCCAGGTTGAGCGCACAGGCGAGGATGCGGCTGTCGTTGCTGTCCGTACGGAAGCCGGCGGGCAGCACAGCGGGGTCGGTGTGGTTGAGCTCCACCCGGACGGTCCCGCCGCACTCACCGATCGGTACGGGTACGTCCAACCGGCCGTGGGCAATCCGCAGCTCGTCGAGCTGTCGCAACGCTTCACGGGCGAACCAGCCCAGCTCCGAGTGGTGTCGTTTGCCCTCGAGCTCGGAGATGACCACCAGGGGAAGCACCACCTGGTGCTCGTCGAACCGGGTCATTGCCCAGGGATCGGAGAGCAACACCGAGGTGTCGAGCACGTAGCAGCGGGGACCCGACCGGGGGCCGTCGGCGGAGCCGGCACCGGTGGCAGAGCCGGCGGCGGCCGGGGTGTCGGCGGAGGGCAGAACAGGAGCGTTCACCGAAGCGGTACCAGACCCGACGGCACCGCTGGCTGCGATGGTCCGTGGGGAACTCGGGGCGGGACGACGTGCGGTCACGGCTTCTCCCTCGCGGGCGCGGCACCGCACCCGCAGTGGTGGTGAGGCCGGCGGCCCTGTCCGGAGGTGGCTTCAGGCGTCAAGTACGCCCTCCACCACTGCCCGAAAGGGCCGGGTGCCGGCCCACCGTGCCTGTGACAGCCACGTTCAGGGCCTCCCGAGCGGTTCGCATCGGATACGAACTGCTGCCGGAACGGTACCGGCGGTAGCGGGGGTGCGGTCAACACCCGCCGAGCACTTTCCGTGATGTGAGGCCCGCGACTACCGCTTTGGGCTACCGCTCGTCGCGCTCTGTCGACCCCCGGTCGACCCCAGCCGGCGTCAAGACCGCGAATTCTTACTCAGCGTTCATATGTCCTTCATGACGAACACCGCCGCCAGTGCTAGAGCCCTGAGCTCCGCTCGGCCCGGCCGAGGATGACCACGGCAGGGCGCAACCGCGGGTAGCGTCCGCTCACCGACCGACACCTCCGCGCGGTCGCCGATCGGGGCCCGGCGGCTCGTCGCAGCCTCTCGCGCCAGCCCGTAGCCCGGCTCGGTCCACGAGCGGTAAGCTACTCTGTCTGGAGGAGGTGGCTTCGTCCGTACGGAGGCAGCCGCAGTCCATATCCGGCCCAAAGCTACTCACCGGATCGGGTGAACCATCGTGACCCGACGCCAGAACACTCGTTGACCTTTCTAGCGGCCGACGACGATCAGGATCACCGAATGGACGGAATAACCAATCGGAATGTGTATCATTGACACGATAGTGGTACATGGTTTTGTTTGTCGGCGGCTCGACAGTATTTTGGTCCCAGTCAGCGCGGGCTCCCCCAAGCATCGCTGGCGTCGTGAAGGGGGCCGATGTCCAACGGCGTCGGTTGACTCAAACAGGAGATGAACACTGTGCTGAAGAAGGCTGGAATTGTTGTCGCCACCGTCGCTGCGGGGCTGCTCTCCGTGAGCCCGCTCGCTTTCGCGGGCGACTTTCAGGGCGACAACAACCACAAGAGCGACAACGACCACCACAAGAGCCATCACTCGAGAGCATCCTGCGAGCAGGACAACAAGATCGACAACAGCGGCGGCGGCAGCGGTCGCCGGGGTGGCCTCAACATCCTCAACATCGACAAGAACACCTTGCAGGTCGACCCGCAGGTCTGCAACAACAACATCCTGGACAACATCGTGGTCGCCGTCCTCGGCAGGGCCAAGGGCGACTTCGACAACAAGAATTAGTCTCACGCTTCCGGCCCTCCCTGGTCAGACCGGTGAGGAGCGGTAGGTGACGTGACGATCGAGCCCGGTTGTGGACCTCCCCGAGGGTCCGCAACCGGGCTTCGTCGCGAGTAAGCCGGCGCATGCCGGTCCCGACGAGTAATCAGAAACCGGGTGATTCTTCACCCTATCGGGTCGTAACCTCCTCGATATAACCGGACGATCAATTTCAAACCCGGGCTTTGATTATCGCTCAGGATTCGCTATATTCCTTCTGCTGGCGAGGGCTCCCCAACTCACCGCTGGCAGCCCCAGGGCGGTCTTCCAAGCGATACCGCCGATGTGAACAGGAGAGAAACTGTGCTGAAGAAGGCTGGAATTGTCGTGGTGGCTGCTACGGCCGGCATGCTGGCCGTGAGCCCGATGGCGCTCGCCAAGGACCGCCACCACGATGATGGTGGCATCAACATCCTCAACATCGAGAAGAACACCCTGCAGGTCAACCCGCAGATCTGCAACAACAACATCCTGGACAACATCGTGGTCGCCGTCCTCGGCAGGGCCAAGGGCAAGTTCGACAGCGACGGCGGCAAGAAGTGCACGCAGCACAACAAGATCGACAACAGCGACTGATCTGACCGCCAGTCGGTGTGTCTCCGAAGACGGGCGTCTGGCCTCCGGGCCCGGCGCCCGTGTTCGCGACCGCAGCCCCCGTGTTCGCTACCGCGGCCGGGCTCAGCCCATCAGGAGCCGAAGCGCCGGTGCCGGATCCCGTAGTCGCGCAGCGCGCGCAGGAAGTCGACTCGACGGAACTCCGGCCAGTGGGCCTCGCAGAACCAGAACTCCGAATGCGCCGACTGCCACAGCAGGAACCCCGACAGCCGCTGCTCGCCGGAGGTTCTGATCACCAGGTCCGGGTCCGGCTGTCCGGAGGTGTACAGGTGCTCGGCAATGTGGTCCACGTCCAGCACCTCGGCAAGCTCCTCCATCGAACTGCCCGACTCGGCGTGTTTGATCAGCAGCTTGCGCAGCGCGTCGGCAATCTCCTGCCGGCCGCCGTAGCCGACCGCCACGTTCACCGCGATCCCGGACCGGTCCGACGTGCGGGCGGCGGCGTTGGTCAGCCGTTGGGCCGTCTCCGCTGGCAGCAGGTCGAGCGCCCCGACCAGGCGGATCCGCCACGGGTTCGCGTCGGCACACAGTTCGTCCACCACGTCCGCGATGATCTCCAGCAGGGGTGCGATCTCACCAGGCGGCCGGTTGCGCAGGTTGTCCGGGGAGAGCAGCCAGAAGGTCACCAGCTCGACGCCGCTGTCCGCGCACCAGCCCAGCAGCTCGATCATCTTCGCCGCGCCGACCCGGTGGCCGTCGCTCACGTCGGCGAAACCCGCCTCGCGCGCCCACCGCCGGTTGCCATCCATGATCACGCCAACGTGCCGGGGACGCTGTGCTCTGGCCAGTTCACGCCTGAGCTGGCGCTCGTACACCGAGTACAACAGGTCGCGCATTCCCACGGGCGAAGGCTACGCCGGTCACTGCATGGGTCCACCCGCTCGCACCTGTCGTAGGCTGACCGTCGTGAGTAGCGGGACCGCCACCGACATCGGGACTCCGGTGCTGCCGGCCACCCCGAGGTTGCGTGGTTGGCTGCACCACTGGTCGTTCGTCGGCTCCATGGCCGCCGGAGCAACGCTGGTCACCGCGGCCGCAACGGTGAACCGGTCGGCCCCCGCCGTGGTGGGAACCGCGATCTACGTGGCGACGGTGCTCGGGCTGTTCGGCATCAGCTCGCTCTACCATCGCCACCGGTGGCGCAGCGAGCGCGCCCGCGCCAGGATGCGCCGGCTCGACCACTCCATGATCTTCGTGTTCATCGCCGGCACCTACACCCCGGTCGCAGCGCTCGCCCTGAGCTCGAGCGTCCGGGTGGCGGTGCTGTCGGTGGTGTGGGCAGGCGCGCTCGGCGGGGTGGCGTTGCAGCTGGCCTGGCCCGGCGCGCCACGCTGGCTAGGCGTACCGATCTACCTGGCGCTGGGCTGGGTGGCGGTGTTCGTACTGCCCGACCTGCTGCACTACGCCGGCGTCACCGCGCTGGTACTGCTGCTGACCGGCGGTGCGCTGTACACCGCCGGCGCGCTCTGTTACGCCCTCAAGCGTCCGGACCCATGGCCGGCCACCTTCGGTTACCACGAGTTCTTTCACGCGGCCACCGTACTGGCCGCCATCTGCCACTATGTGGCCATCTGGTTCGTGCTGATGGCCTAGGTGCTGGGGCTGTCCGGGCTGCTGGGTCCCTGAGAGCGCAGGTCGTCCACCTTGGCCATTGCGCTACGCAGCTCCGCCAGCCACTCGTCGGCGTGCCGGCCCACCAGCCGCACCGCCCAGGCCAGCGCGTCCGACCTGGACCGGGCGACGCCGGCGTCGACCAGGGTGTCCAGCACGATCCGCTCCGGCTGGCGCAGCCGGGTCATCACCGGCACCGACAGCGTGGTGAACAACTCCTCGGCCTCGGCCAACCGAGCCCCCCAGGCGACCTTCCGCTGGTAGCGGTGCTCGGCCTGACGGGCGATCTCGATACGCTCGTCGCGGGTCTGCTCCCGGAAACGGGCGATCCGACCCGCCACCGCCGCAGCCCGGTCGGCGCGACCCGTGTCGCTCTCGGCGAACTCCCCCTCCAGCGCGGGCAGCTCGCCGAGCACGAGGATCTCCTCACGGTCCACGGTGACCTCGGGCGCGCTGGCGAACCAGCCGTCGGGCAGCCGCCCACGCAGCCAGCCGGCGGCATCATCAGCCGGCGGCAGGTCCGCGTGCTGCCAACCACCCCGTCCCGCTCCCCGACCGCCGCGCCCCGATGGACCACGATGCACCCGTACCACCATCGCCAGCCTCCTCTTCCAGTTGCCGTCCAGTTGCCGTCGTTAGTGATATTACATACTTACACCTATGACCAGCTGCGTTTCGCTCTCGGCGGACAAGCCGCCTGGGCTCCACGCCCGCCGCATGCCTTCTTGAACCGGCGCATACGGTGCGCCTTGTGCGGCGGCCACCGCCGGTGTGCGGCAGAACGAGGAGGCCCGGTCGCCATTGGCGCCGGGCTGACACGATGAACGCATGCGCTATGTCGAGCACGTGATGGATCTGGTGGGCCACACCCCGCTGGTCCGGCTGGGCCGGGTTGCCGAGGGGCTTCGGCCCCTGGTGCTGGCCAAGGTGGAGTACTTCAACCCCGGCGGCAGTGTGAAGGACCGGATCGCGCTGCGCATGATCGAGGCCGCCGAGGCCACCGGCGAACTGAGCCCTGGCGGCACCATCGTCGAGCCGACCTCGGGGAACACCGGCATCGGGCTGGCCATGATTGCCCAACGGCGCGGGTACCGGTGCATCTTCGTCTGCCCGGACAAGGTCAGCGAGGACAAGGTCAACGTGCTGCGGGCCTACGGCGCCAAAGTGGTGGTGTGCCCGACGGCGGTGCCCCCGGAGCACCCGGACTCCTACTACGCCACCTCCGACCGACTGGCCAGGGAGACCGCCGGAGGCTGGAAGCCCAACCAGTACGCCAACCCGCACAACCCTGCGAGTCACTACGCAGACACCGGCCCTGAGCTCTGGGAACAGACTGAGGGACGGATCACCCACTTCGTCGCCGGGATCGGCACCGGCGGCACCATCACTGGTATCGGCCGGTACCTGAAGGAGGTGTCCGAGGGGCGCGTGAAGATCATCGGCGCCGACCCGGAGGGCTCGGTGTACAGCGGCGGCTCCGGCCGGCCCTACCTGGTGGAGGGTGTCGGCGAGGACTTCTGGCCGGAGACTTACGACCAGGGCATCTGCGACGAGATCATCGCGGTGCGCGACGCCGACTCGTTCGACATGACCCGCCGGCTGGCCCGGGAAGAGGCGCTGCTGGTCGGCGGGTCGTGCGGGATGGCGGTGGTGGCCGCATTGCGGGTGGCCCAGGCCGGGACCGAGGACGACGTGATCGTGGTGCTGCTCCCGGACGGCGGGCGGGGCTACCTGGCCAAGGTGTTCGACGACTCCTGGATGGCCACGTACGGTTTCCTGTCGGCAGACTCCAGCCAGGCGCTGGTCGGCGACGTGCTGCGGGGCAAGGATGGCCGGCTGCCGGAGCTGGTGCACGGCCACCCGAACGAGACGGTGGCCGACGTGGTCGGCTACCTGCGCGAGTTCGGGGTATCGCAGCTGCCGATCGTGGCCGCCGAGCCGCCGGTGATGGCCGCCGAGGTGGTCGGCTCGGTGAACGAACGCGAGCTGCTGGACGCGCTGTTCACCGGCCGGGCCGCGCTGGCCGACCGGATCGAACAGCACATGTGCCCCCCGCTGCCCACGATCGGCGCCGGTGAACCGGTAGCAGCCGCGATGAAGGCGCTGGCCGGCGCGGACGGGGCCCTGGTCCTCATCGCCGGCAAGCCGGCAGGCGTGATCACCCGCCAGGACGTGCTGGCCTTCCTGTCCGAGCCGACCCCGCCCGCGTAGTGTCGCCCGCGTGAACGGCCCCCTGAACAGCTCCGTGAACAGCCCTCTGAACAGCTCCGTGAACGGCTTCTCCACCCGCGCCATCCACGCCGGCCAGGCACCCGACCCGACCACCGGGTCGGTCATCGTGCCGATCCACGCCACCTCGACGTTCGTCCAGGACGGGGTGGGCGGCACCCGGAGCGGCTACGAGTACGCCCGCAGCGCCAACCCCACCCGCACCGCGCTCGCGGAGTGCCTGGCCGCGCTGGAGGGCGGCCGGCACGGGTTCGTGCTCGGCTCCGGGATGGCGGCCACCGACGTGCTGCTCCGCGTTGCCCTGCGACCCGGCGACCACATACTGATCCCGCACGACGCCTACGGCGGGACATTCCGGCTGGTCGACAAGGTGCTCGCCGGCTGGGGGCTGACCCACACCCCGGTCGACCTGGCCGACTTGGATTTGGTACGAGCCGCAGTGACCGACCGCACCCGCATGATCTGGTGCGAGACACCGACCAACCCGTTGCTGGGCATCGCGGACATCACCGCCATCGCCGAGATCGCGCACGCGGCCGGCGCCCGGTTCACCGTGGACAACACGTTCGCCTCGCCCTACCTCCAGACCCCGCTCGCGCTCGGAGCCGACGTGGTGCTGCACTCGACCACGAAGTACATCGGCGGCCACTCCGACGTCGTGGGAGGCGCGCTGGTCACCGACGACGACGAGCTCGCCGAGCAGCTCACGTTCACCCAGAACGCGGTGGGCGCGGTGCCCGGGCCGTTCGACGCCTGGTTGACGCTGCGCGGGGTCAAGACGCTGGCGGTGCGCATGGAACGACACTGCGACAACGCCGAGCGGGTGGCCACCGCGCTGCTCGAACACCCGATGGTGACCGAAGTGCACTACCCCGGGCTGCCCTGCCATCCCGGACACGAGATCGCCGCCAAGCAGATGCGCCGCTTCGGCGGGATGGTGTCGTTGCGGGTGGGCAGCGAGGACGCCGCGCTGCGGCTGTGCGCGGCCACCACCCTGTTCACCCTGGCCGAGTCGCTGGGTGGGGTGGAGTCGCTGATCGAGCACCCCGGACGGATGACGCACGCCTCGGTGGCCGGCTCGGCTCTGGAGGTGCCCTCGGACCTGGTGCGACTGTCGGTTGGGATCGAGGACGTGGACGACCTGATCTCCGACCTGCTTGCGGCGCTGGAGAGCTCAGGGTCGCAGCGGTGAGCGCGGGTCGGCCGGGGACTCCGTCGGGGCCTGTGGGGTGACCGGGCTGAGCTGCAGGTCGCCCGACTCGAGGCAGCCGCCGACCAGCTCGTAGCCACCCCCAGCTGCCAGGACGTAGTGGCCGGGGTCCGCGCAGCCCGCTCGCTCGACGGTGACCACGGCGATCGTCGCAAACGCGGCCGCGACCAACACCGAAACCACGACGGACCAGGCGTCGGTACCCGCCTTCATGCCCGCCATCTGTCCTCCTGGTCTCGGTGCCGACACCTCGCCTGGCGCCGACAGCCTCGGTGCTGCTGCCTCGTCCGAGGACCGCGGGCTTCGGCGATGATGCGCCCCACACCACACGTCGTTCACGCAAGATTACCGGGACCGGTGCGAGGATGCCGCGATGGGCACCAGTACCGACCCGGTCGAGGACGCCGCGACGCTGGAGAGTTCGACCACCCGAGCGGGTGACAAGATCGGGTTGGCCGACATCCGGGCCGCCGCCACCCTACTGTCTGACGTTGTCAACAGGACCCCGCTGGCAGCGTCACGCGACCTGGCGACCAAAGTTGGCGGCCCGGTCTGGTTCAAGTGCGAGAACCTGCAACGCACCGGCTCGTTCAAGATCCGCGGCGCGTACAACCGCATGCACGCCTTGACGGCCGCCGAAAGGCGCAGCGGGGTGGTGGCGGCCAGCGCCGGCAACCACGCGCAGGGCGTCGC
>JALYVZ010000356.1:0-3837 GCA_030852965.1 Actinomycetota bacterium
CAGGCCACCCTCAACCAGGCCTACGCCGAGCACCCCGAGCGCTTCACCCGCCGACCCCGACCCCCCAAACTGCCCGAAGCGGCCTGGATCAACCAACCCGTCGACCAGCCACAACCCACCCCGTAAACACAACCTGTCTCACTTGACTTGACAACTACCGCAGCGCCTTCGCAACGCCACCGCATCGCAGCCGGCTGGCACCGCA
This sequence comes from Actinomycetota bacterium, assembly GCA_030852965.1. Classification (GTDB taxonomy): domain Bacteria; phylum Actinomycetota; class Actinomycetes; order Mycobacteriales; family Pseudonocardiaceae; genus Pseudonocardia. The sequence continues at coordinate 206 of JALYVZ010000356.1, forward strand.
TGAGCTGCTAGGGCAGTGGTTTGTCACTGGCATGACGACGACACTATGAGTGATCCAGTGCGGTGGGTCGCACAAGGTGTGTGAGTCCCCGGAGCTGCCCCGGTTGTTGGGATCGCTACGGTTCAGATGACCAGGTGTATCGCAGGTCACACCTTCCCATCGCTACCCTGAGACCCCGGTAACCCGGGATCGTGAGAGAGCAGCCGCATGGACGATCAGGCACGCGCGATCGGTCGCCGCGTTCGATACTGGCGGCTGCGACGTAACCTCGACCGTCAGCGGTTTGCGGATATGGTTGGCCGTTCGACGTCCTGGTTGGACAAGATTGAGAAGGGCGAGCGCAACCTTCTGCGCCTGCCCATGCTCGACCGTGTGGCCGAGGTGCTGGGCGTCGATCCCGTCGCTCTGACGGACGGTTCGGCAGCTGGCCAGGCGGCGCGGTGTGTCGATGCTGTCGAAGTGCAGAGTATCCGCGAAGCGCTGAGCTGGTACCCGTCATTCTCGGGACGAGACGGCGAGCAAGACCCCACGCTTGATCGAGTGACCGGGCAGCTGAGACACGTTGATCAAGCCTGGCTCTCGTCCCGTTTCACCGTGGTCGCTCGGCACCTTCCGAAACTGCTGCATGAATCGCAGATGCTGGTCTTTGCCGCCCAGCCTTCCTACGAGGTGGCAGCTTCCCGGACGCTCGTGATGGCGTATCGCCTGGCCTCCTCCATGCTCCTCAAGTTCGAGGCCAACGATGTGGCGTGGCTAGCGGCGGATCGCGCCATGCACGCTGCGCTGGCCGTAGACGACACATTGGCCTTGGCGAGAGCAACTCGCAGCGTTGCCCGGTCATTGACCAGTGCCGGTCACCCAACGAGCGCTATGAACGCCCTAACCGGTATGGCCGACCGAATGCGGCCAGAGCTCACAGCCGGAGCGGACGAGCTGCTATCGCTGTACGGCATGCTGTATTTGGCCGCGTCAACAGCGGCGGCTCGACGGAAAGATGTCGGAATGGCGCTTGTCATGCACCAGCATACCCAGGCGGCGGCCGAGCGCCTTCGTCCCCATTACGAGACGCACCAAACAGCCTTCGGGACTACCAATGTCGCGCTTCATCGGGTGGCCGCGCTCGTTCGCCTGCATGAACCTGGGCAAGGAGGATTATTCAGGAGGCAATATGATCTTGAGGAACGCTGCCCTGACCTGCAGCGATACAAAACCGTACGCGCGTCCTGAATAACCCTCAAGCATTGGAGTATGCCCGAAATATCGACCAGCGCGCGATCTCGGTTCTTCCGCCAGAGCGCAGAGTGAACTACATGCTCGATCTCTCCAGGGCGTACACCGAGTCCGGCCACTACGCAGAAGCAGCCCGCACCTTGGTTGAAGCCGAACGAGTCGCGCCAGAAGAGGTCCACTGCCGGCCCTTGGCGCACGGCCTGCTTCGGGCAATGCTGAGGAACACCAGCGGCGAGCTAGGGCGCTCCGTTCAATGGATCGCATCACGGGCGGGCGTAACCGTATGAGTCAGCGCGTCCTGTACCTGTTCATCTGTGGGGCAGGCCCAGCCAGTCGCATGACCGACATGGTGACGTTGGCTCATGCCGACGGCTGGTCGGTGTACTGCATTACTACGCCGGCGGCCGTCGAACATTTCCTGGACATTCCGGTCCTCGAACGCGCCACCGGTCACCAGGTGCGCACCACGTACCGGAAACCAGGTGATGAGCCACTACCAAGAGCTGACGGCGTCATTGTCGCCCCAGCGACCTACAACACGATAAACAAGTGGGCAGCGGGCATATCCGACACGTACGCGCTCAACCAGCTGGCGGAGCTGACCGGCCTGCGCGTCCGAATCGTGGTCTTGCCGTTCGTCAACCAAGCATTGGCAGCCAACCGCGTATTTATTCGAAGCGTGGAGGATCTACGGCAGGCCGGCGTCCGAGTACTTTTCGGCGCCGGCGAGTTCGAGCCGCACCCACCCAGAACAGGCGGACAAGCGCTCGACACCTACCCGTGGCACCTTGCCCTGAAAGCCCTCAACGAATAAGAACGTCAGTTGCCGACGCCTGCCCGATCGCCGCGATCGCGCTGGAGGTCGCCAGCACCGACGAGCCGCTGCGCCTGGCCACCGCTGACGTCGTCACTGACTGGATCAAGCGCGGCGTACGACAGTTCGCCGACACCGGCTTGCCGAGCGATGTGCTGCGGCGGCTGATCATCGGCTTCATCACCAGCCTGGAAGGCGGGTTCGTGCTGAGCAGGGCACTGCGCTCCCCGAGCCACTCGAGGCAGCAGTCTGTCCCTCGAGCGCGGCGCCGAGCTGCGCCGGGACCGACTCGCCAGCGCCGCCCGGGATGGTCGGCCGACAGCGGCGCGGCCCCAGCCGGCCGACCATGCGAGCGCTATCGGTCCGGCCAGGCGGCCGGTTCGGGTGGCGGACGGTGCCCAGCCCCCCGGCGCCCGGACCCGACGAGGCGCTGGTGCATCCGATCGCGGTGGCGACCTGCGACCTCGACGGGGCTCTGGCACTCGGCCGCAGCCCGTTCCCGCTGCCGCTGCACTTCGGGCACGAATGCGTCGCCGATGTACTGGAGGTCGGAGATCAGGTCGCTGAGGTGTCGACCGGTCAGCGTGTCGTGGTGCCCTTCCAGATCAGCTGTGGCCGGTGCCCCCGCTGCGCGGCGGGGCTGACCGGGAGCTGCACGGCGGTGCCACCGATCTCCATGTACGGCTTCGGCATCGGGGGCGGGCACTGGGCGGGGTGCTCTCCGACGTGCTGGCCGTGCCCTATGCCGACGCCATGCGGTCCCTCTGCCGTCCGTGATCGACCCGGCGCACGGGCGGCCAGCGTGGCCGACAACGTCAGCGACGCCTACCGGCACATCGCCCCGCACCTACCCACGCTCCTGGAACGCGACCCGGATGCCGCCGTCCTGCTCAACGCGGGCGCCACCACTCGATCGCTGCTCAGCCCCAGCGTGCCGCTCTATGCCGGACCTTCCCGTCGCTCCCATTGAGGTACTGACCCGACTCGGGCGGCTGCGCACCCGGATTGATGAAGAACTGGCCAGCGTGTTCGAACGCTTCGAACTGACCGCGGCCGACTTCACCGTCATCGCCGCGCTGCGCCGAGCCGGCGCCCCATACACGCTGCCCCAAAGCGTGCTCATGGGGCGACTCGGTCTCACCTCCGGCACCGTCAGCGTCCGGCGAAAGCCGACATGGTGATCTTGTCGAGGACCAGCTCGCTGTCCGCCGGGACCAGCTCGGGCACCAGCTCGAAACCGGGCGACCCGGGCAGCACCATCGGGCGCACCTCGGCCACGGTATCCACTCGTTGCCACGCCATCGCGGTGCGCAGTGCAGACACCCCGGACAGTTCCTTCGGTAGGAACATGTGCCGGAATAGAGGATCCGGAAGCCACCGGCCCGCGCCGCATCGACCACGCCGGCCACCCGCTGCACGAGCATCTCAGGACCGTTCGAGATCTGTCCGACGACGCCTACCTGCATGTCGTAGACCAGCACTGCCATTCGTCGCGGGTCGCACCCTCTCGGTCAGACTGATGTGAGACACCCCGTGTGAGTGCGGGGTCCCTGATCTTGAGGGCAGGACCGGAGATCCTGTGCACGTG
>JALYVZ010000356.1:3847-4137 GCA_030852965.1 Actinomycetota bacterium
CGACCTTCAGCACGTGGCGACAACTGGTCCTCCAGCTCACCGCACTCGAGGCCCCGATGGGGCTTTCCCTCGACAACCCGGTGATCTCCCAGCCGGGCAGACCGGAGCCCGCAGCGGCACCAGAGCCGACCGAAGAGGTAGAGCGTGGCCAGGTGACCGTGCCCAGCCCTCTCGGTCAGACTGATGTGAGACACCCCGTGTGAGTGCGGGGTCCCTGATCTTGAGGGCAGGACCGGAGATCCTGTGCACGTGTCCACGCCTTCTGATAAGCAGTCCCGGCGCACGCCCGG
>JALYVZ010000357.1:0-751 GCA_030852965.1 Actinomycetota bacterium
CCCAGGGGACGGCGGCGGCTGACGGCGGCGGGTCGAAGACCCCGGTCAGGACCCGGATGAGCATCTGGGTCAGGCCCCAGGAGATGGCCGCGGCCCCGAGCAGACCGGCCAGCAGGACGACGGCCGCCTCGGCGATGACGAAGCCGCGCAGCTGTCCGCTGCGGGCTCCGAGCAGCGCGATGATGGCCAGGGCCCGGCGCCGCTCGGCGAGCCCCACGGCGAGAACGAGCCCGGCTGCGGCGGCGGCGAGCAGAACCGCGAAGGCCAGCTCGAGGCGGGTCAGACCGTCCAGGTTAACCGAGGTGAGGCTGGATCCGACGGTGGACCGGGTTTGGGTGATGTCGCTGACCGTCGCCGTCGTGCCCAGCTGCTGTCGCAGTGCTTCGGCGACCGCCGGCTGGTCGGCGCCGCCGGTGTCCACCAGGTAGGCGCCGACCGCGGCGTTGCCGGTGGCCCGGGTGACGTAGTCGGCGTTGGCCACGAAGAAGCTGTCCTTGGGGGCGGTCGGGAACTCCTTGACGGTGCCGACGTAGTGGAAAGGCACCGTGGTCAACGCCTGGGTGGTGCGATCCTGCAGGCGCAGGTTGACCAGGTCGCCGGGTTTGAGCTGGAAGTCCTTGACGGTCTCGTCGCTGACCAGGATGGCGTCCGGTTGCCGGGCCAGGGTGGCCATCAGCGCGGCAGCGCTGCCGCCGCCGAAGTAGGCGTCCTGCAACGCGGTCGCGGAGGCGATGCTGGCGGGGTGCACCCC
>JALYVZ010000357.1:761-4135 GCA_030852965.1 Actinomycetota bacterium
ACCCCGTACAGGTCCTGAAGGTCACTGCCCACGTAGGCGAACCGGTGCTGGATCGGCTCGACCCGGCGCACCCCGGCGACGGTGCTGATGGTGCTGATCGTGCTGATCGTGGCCGCCGACGCGGGATCGGCGCCGGCGCCGTTCACGGCGGGGGTGACGGTGACGTCGGCGCCGTTTGTCAGCTGGGCGTCCGCTTCGGCCTGCTGCCGGTAGGTGGCGTTGAAGGTGGCGGTGGAGACCCCGAACGAGACGGCCAGGGCCAGGAGCACCACGGAGCGGGTCATCGTGCGCCGTTGACGGGACATCGACGCGGCCGCGGTAGACGCCATCCGGCCGGTCAGCGGGCTGACGAGACGGGTCAACGCCGAGCGTCCGTGCTCCAGGCCCACGGAGGCAACCCTGGCCAGCAGCAGCGCGGCGCCGACCCAGAGCAGGGCTGGGCCGAGGAAGGCCCAGTAGGAGACCGAGACAGTGGGCACTCCGTCGGGGGCCAAGACCAAGGTGTAGTTGTTGCTGCTTGAGGCCCAGAACACGACACCGGCGGCGGCTAGCAGCATGACGTCGACACCGGCTCGCATCCACCACGAGCTCCGGGCCCGGCCCACCGCGGCGCGGGCGCCGGAGACGGTGCTGGCGCGCAGGGTCCGCAGCGCCGGCAGCAGCACCGTGGTCAGCGCAATGAGGATGCCGGCACCGAGGCCGGTCGCCAACCACGGCAGGGTCAGGGCCGGGGTCAGGGCCGGGTTGTCGGCCGGGAACGCCCAGGACGCGGCGACCCAGGCGATGCCGATGCCCGCCACTCCCCCGGCCACGCCGAGGGTGGCTGCCTCGGCGGCGGCCAGACCCGCGATCCGGGCGGTGGTCAACCCCCTGATCCGCAGCAGCGCCTGTTCCTGCTGCCGGCGTGGGGTGCCGGAGGCGACGAGCGCGGCGGTCAGCAGCGCGGCCACCAAGGCGCCGGGCACGCCGAGGAACAGGAACAGCATCTGCGCGTAGGCGGCGTCGCTGCGGGCCGCGGCCAGCGCGGTCCCGAGGTTGTCCCCGACAATGACGGCGCCGGCTTGTTGTGCCTCGAGGTTGCGGGCCGCGCCGGAGTCCGCCTCGTAGGCGGCGGCCGGGTCCGCCGGCAGGGGGGCGTTGCGGCGCACGTGCAGCTGGGTGGTCACCGCCGGTGAGGCTCCGGCGTTACTGGTGGGCGCAGTACCAGGTGAAGGGGTAGTGCCGGCAGCCGCGGCGAAGGTGGCGTCGGGCACGAGGATGACGTTGTCCGGGGGCGCCGTGGGTTGCGAGCCGCTGGGGGCGCCGACCTTCTGAAAAAGGGTGTCCGCCTGGGGCAGGTCGACGACGCCGCCCACGCGAAGCGTGGTCGGCGGCCGGCCGGGGAGGGTGAGCACGACGGGGTCTCCGGGGCGCACGTGCAGGTTGGAGGCGGTCTGCTGGGCAACCTGGACACCGGTCGTAGATCCGGTCAGCTGTCGGATCTGGGCCGGGAAGCTGGCCCGGTAGCTGGCCGGGAGTCCGACCAGGACGCCGGGGCCGGTGGTCTGGGTGCTGCCGGCGACCGTGGCCTGGGCGCTGCTGGTGACGGCGAAGTGGACGGTTTCGGCAGCGGCCACCCCGGAGGTGGCGGCGACCTTGGCCAGCACAGCGGCCGGGTCGGCGCTGGGGGAGAGTTGGACCTGCCAGTCCACGGCCACCGAGCGGGCGGCCCGAGCGGTCATGGTGGCCTGCGCGGAGGTCAGGAAGCTGCCCAGGCAGGCGAGCAGCGCGACGGCCAGGGCGATCCCGACAGAAGTGATGGCGAGACGCCCGCCGCGGCGGCGTACCAGTCCCAGAACCCACAACCTGGTCATCTGCAGTCCTTACCGAGGTCAGCGTCCTGGCCCGTGCCCAGGTTGATGTCGTGTTCCGTGACGTGGTCGATGTCGTGGTCGGTGGTGTTGAGCTTCCCGTCGTGCATCTGCCACTGGCGGGGGAAGCGGCCCGCGACGACCGGGTCGTGGGTCGCGACGATGAGAGCGGCGCGGGTTTGGGTGGCGGTGCGCAGCAGGACGTCGATCAGGTGTCTGGCGCTGCGACTGTCCAGCTGCCCAGTGGGTTCGTCGGCGAGAATCAGCCGCGGTGCCTGGGCCAGCACCCGCGCGGCGGCGACCCGTTGGGCCTGGCCTCCGGACAGCTCCTCCGGCAGCTTCCCAGCCAGCGGGGTCAGCTCGAGCCGGGCCAGGGCGCGGCCAGCCCGGTCAGTGGCATCCGCAGGTGCGTCGCCGGCCAGGACTCGGGGCAGTGCGACGTTCTCCAGCACGGTTAGGGCGGGGATGAGGCTGGGGCTTTGAAAGACGACGCCGATCGCGAGGCGGCCCACCGGCGCGCTGACGGGCTGTGTCGGTCCGCTGTTCTGTCTGTTGTTGTGTCGAGGGTTCGGTAGGGGCGGCTGGTGGGTGGCGGCCAGTGCGGGCCAGCTGACCTGGCCGGTGGTGGGGTGGTCCAGGCCGGCCATCAGGTGGATCAAGGTGGACTTGCCGGACCCGGACGCGCCGACGATCGCGATCCGGGCGGATGGGGTGACCCGGCAGCTGCTGGACTGGACGGCGACCAGCGCGGTGGGGCCGGACCCGAAGGTGCGGGACACAGCCTCGCAGACCACGCTGTCGGGCAACCGCGCAGCAGTGCCCGAGGCGCTGGGGCTGCCGGTAGTCCCGGTGGCGCCGGTCACGCGGCCAGCTGCCCGTCGTGCAGCTCGACCACGCGGTCGGCGATGCCGGTGACCCGGTCCGAGTGGGTGACGACCACGATTGCGGTCCCGGCAGCGGCGCGGTCCCGCAGCAGCTGCAAGACCTGCCGTTCCGTGTCCCCGTCCAGCTCGCCGGTGGGTTCGTCGGCCAGGAGCACCGCCGGCTGGTTGGCGAGGGCGACCGCCAGGGACGCCCGGGCCAGCTCGCCACCGGACAGGTGCGCGGGGATCTCGCTGGCCCGATGGGCGAGCCCGACGCTACCCAGCAGGTCCCGGGCGGGGACCGGCGGATGGTCGTGCCGGCGGGCTCTCCAACCAGGGGAGCGGGCGGCGCCCTGCGCGAGGGTGATGTTGTCGGCGAGGTTCAGGTGCGGGACGAGGTTGCGGGTCTGCAGCAGCACGCCCAGGTGCCGGGCCCGAAGCCGGGCTCGGTCGGCCTCCGGCTGGTGGCTGAGCGGCATCCCCAGGAGTCGGACCATCCCGCCGTCCGGTTCGTCCAGGCCGGCCAGGCAGTTCAGCAGGGTGGACTTACCGGACCCGGACGGACCGGTGACGGCCAGGATCTGCGCCGTGTCGACGCGCAGGCTCACCCCGCGCAGCGCCAGCGTCTCCTCGTCACCGGCCCGGTAGAACCGATAGAGGC
>JALYVZ010000358.1 GCA_030852965.1 Actinomycetota bacterium
CGGCTGACCGCTGTGACGCTGCGGCGGGCCGGCCCGGGCAGTCGGGTCAGGACCGAAAACGTCTCGAACGCGGCGTGCCCGGCCAGCCCGATCCGGCGTCCCTCCACCCCCGCGCGGCAGGCGGCGCGCCCTTCATGGTCGGCCACGCTCAGTGCCACTGCCACGCTGGTGTCGACCAGTAGCTCCGGGCCGGCGTCAACGCTGGTCGGCATCGCGCAGCGCCCGGACTTCCTCGTCGGTGATCGGGCTGCCAGCGGCCGGAACGAGCAGCCAGCCGTCCTGCTCGTCGAGTGTCTCCTCGGCGATCGGGCGCACCCGGAGATCGGCGCCGTCGGCCTCGACCTCAACCTCTCCCGAACGCAGGCCCAACCGGTCGCGCAGCACCTTCGGGATAACCAAGCGACCGGCACCATCAATGGTTGCCTTCATGCCACAAGACTACCACTGGCGCCTGGCCGACCACCTCCTCGTCGATCGGCTGGCCCATCTCCTGGCGGTACCGGAACAGCCCGTACCCGGTACCGATCACGAAGAACACCACCGAGCCGATCGTGGCGGCCTGCTTGAGCCAGGGCAACACGTCCAGCAGACCGGCGCCGTAGTATCCGCCCAGCAGCAGCGTGGGCACCCAGACCAGCGCGCCGAAGGCGTTGGCGGTGATGTAGCGCCGGTTGTCCATACCGGCCGCGCCGGCGATCATCGGAGCCAGCGTGCGGATCCACGGCAGCCAGCGCGCCACCACCACCGACCAGAAGCCCCACCGTTCGAAGAACGCCCGCGCCCGGTCGAGGTGGTCCCGGTTGAGCACCCGGCCGCCCTTGCGCGCCAGGATCCGGATGCCGGTCCTGCGGCCGATGAGGAAGCCGACCTGGTTGCCCGCCACCGCGGCGATCACGGCCAGCACGGCCAGCGCCCACACCCCCGCCTCGTGGTCGCGCGCGGCCAGCACCACCCCGGCGGCGAAGAGCAGCGAGTCGCCGGGCAGGAACAGCCCGACGATGAACGCGCACTCCAGGAACACGAACGCCAGCACCACTATCCACACCGTGGTCGGCGCGGCGGAGTAGAGCACACCGCTGGCCAGGGGCACGTCAGCTCGCCTCGGGGATCGCTCGTCGTTCCCGACGGGCCTTCAGGAGCTCCAGCACCAGCGGGACCACCGACAGCCCGACAATCGCCACCAGCATGAGCTCGATGTGACCTCGGACGAGCTCGAACTGCCCGAGCCAGTGCCCCAGCAGGGTCACTCCGGCGGCCCAGACCACCCCACCGATGATCGAGTACGTCAGGTAACGGCGGGCGTCCATCTGGCCGACGCCGGCCATCACGGTGATGAAGGTGCGGACGATCGGCACGAACCGGCCCAGCACGATCGCCTTCGCGCCGTACTTCTCGAAGAACGTGTGGGTCTTGTCCACGTACTCGCGCTTGAACAGCTTGGAGTCCGGCCGGTTGAAGATCGCCGGGCCGCACCTGCGGCCGATCCAGTAGCCGGACAGGTTGCCCAGCAGTGCGCTGACCACCAGCAACAGGCACACCAGCCACAGCGGAGTGGTGATCCCCCCGGTGGCCACGAGCAGCCCGGCGGTGAACAGCAGCGAGTCTCCGGGCAGGAAGAAGCCGATCAGCAGTCCGCACTCGGCGAACACGATCAGGCACAGGCCGACCAGCACGTAGGGCCCCAGCGCTCCGATCAGGTGTTCGGGGTCCAGCAAGGACGCTCCGATCGCCTGGTGCGCGGTGTTTGCAAGGCTACCCACAGTGGTCCACGGTACCGGCCGCACCGAGCCGGCCGCCGCCAGGCGGGTGATTGGGTGCCAGGACACGTCCCAGGTCCGGAGTCCAGGGACGCCGGGTCAGGAACCGAGGTCGCTAGGTCAGGAAACCGAGGTCGACCACGGGCAGGAACCGAGGTCGACGGGTCAGGAACCGAGGTCGACCACGGGCAGCAGGCCCGGCTCGACGATGGACAGCAGTGCCAGGCCGGCGCCGAGCAGTGCCCCGACCAGCAGCGCGATCACCAGTAACCAGCGGGTCATCGGGCCTCCCCCCGAGTCCCGCCAAGGGCACCGCTGCTTCTGAGAGGGCCGCTGCTTCTGAGAGGGCCGCTGCTTCCGAGGGTGCCGCTTGAGCCGGCAAGAATGTTGGCCACCGACGCCAACGCCCGGCTGGCGGTGGACTTCACCGCGCCCTTGCTGATCCCGGTGGCCTCGGCGATCTCGGCCTCGGACAGGCCGCCGTAATAGCGCAGCACCAGCACCTCGCGCTGGCGCGGCGGTAGCCCGGCGAGCGCGTCCACCACTGCCTGGTGCTCGGCGGACAACATGGCCAGCGACTCCGCCGAGCGGGCGGTCACCGCGTGCGGGGGTACGTAGTCGCGGGCGGTACGGCGGCGGCGCAGCACCGAGCGGGACCCGTTGACCACCGCGGTGCGCAGGTAACTGATCGCGGCGAGCTCGTCGCGCAACCCCGACCAGTTGTGGTGCAGCCCGGCGAACGCCTCCTGCACCACGTCCTCGGCGGTGGCCGGCTCGTCCACCAGCAGGATGGCCAGCCGCACCAGTCGCATCCGGTGCTCGGCGTACAGATCCGCCAGCGTCCTGGGCGGTGGCGGCTCGGTCTCGGTCGACGCCTCGCCCGAGGCCCTGGCCAGGGTGCTCCGGGTGAGCTGGGTGTCGATGCGGCGCAGCTTGGTGAGGGTGCGCTCGACCGCTGCTGTGACGCCGTCGGGTACACCCTGTTCGGCCGTCACCCGGATGAGAGTACTGGCGTGGCCAGCGAGGCTCAGGTGCGGGAGGCGGCGAAGATGCCGCGGATGGCGGAGTCCAGGGTGGTGTCGAACTGTTCGGCGCTCTGGCTGTCGTGCAGGCCCTCGGACAGGGCGCGGGAGAAACTGGCGATCACGCCGTGGTTGCGGGCCAGCTTCTCGTTCGCCTCGTCCCGGCTGTAGCCGCCGGACAGGGCCACCACCCGCAGCACCTTCGGGTGGGCGACGAAGTCGGCGTAGAAGTCGTCCGCCTCGGGCAGGGTGAGCTTGAGCATCACCTGCTGGCCATCCGGTACCAGGGAGAGGTGCTCGTCGATGGCGTCGCACAGCAGCTCCTCGGCCTTGGCCTTCTGCGGGCTGTGGATGTCGACCTCGGGCTCGATGATCGGCACCAGGCCATGGCCGAGGATCTGATGACCCACCTCGAACTGTTGGTCCACGATCGCGGCCACCCCGCCGGCGTCGGCCAGCTTGATCACCGAGCGCATCTTGGTGCCGAACATGCCGTGCTGAACGCTCAGTGCGAGCAGGTCGTCCAGGGTCGGCATCGGCTTCATCAGCTGCACACCGTTGGTCTCGGTGGTCAGCCCCTTGTCCACCTTGATGAACGGCACCACGCCCTTGACCGACCAGAGGTAGTCCCCGGTGCCCTGGCCCTCGACCTGGCGCTTCATGGTGTCCTCGAAGAGGATCGCGCCGAGCACCCGTTCGCCGATGAAGCTGGGGCTGGTGATGATCCGGGTGCGCATCTCGTGGACGCGGTCGAACATCTGCTCGTCGCTTCCGTAGCGGTCCTCGGTGATGCCGTACTGGGCGAGCGCCTTCGGCGTGCTGCCGCCGCTCTGGTCGAGAGCGGCGATGAACCCCTCGCCGGACCGGACCTTCTCCTGCTGCTCGCGGTTCATCGCTGCTCCTGGCGCTCGTCCGTGTTGCCGACCACCGTGCCACACCGGTGGCTGTTGCCGCGAGCTGACCTGCGGCCGCGACGTGACCCCGCCGCGGTGCGGGCATAGGGTGGTGCCATGAGCCTGCACAGCAATCTGCTCGGCCCCGAACCGACACTGCTACCTACGGACAACGCGGTCGAGTCACTGGTGGCGGGTGGCACCGACCCGAGCGAGGTGGCCGCCGCGCACCCGGCCGCCAGCGCGCCCTGGGCGGCGCTGGCCGAGGCGGCGCTGGCCGCCGGGCAACCGGTGATGGCCTACGCCTACGCCCGCACCGGCTACAACCGGGGGCTGGACCAGCTGCGCCGCAACGGTTGGAAGGGCTTCGGTCCGGTGCCCTGGGCGCACGAGCCCAACCAGGGGTTCCTCCGCGCGCTGGCCGCGTTGGCCCGGGCCGCCGGCGAGATCGGCGAGC
>JALYVZ010000359.1 GCA_030852965.1 Actinomycetota bacterium
ACCCTGCCCGGTCTGCGGGACCCCCTTCACCCCGATCCGCCGCCAACGCTTCTGCCGACCCGCCTGCCGACAGACCGCCTACCGCCGTGCTCACCAACCCGAACCACCACCGGTGACGATGCCAGCGGCCCGGACGCGCACAGAGACCACGATCTACCAGTGCGGACAGTGCGACTCGCGCTACCTCGCCCAGCAGTGGTGTCACGACTGCCACCGGCCATGCACCCGAATCGGACCCGGCGGCGAATGCCCCCACTGCCTGTTGACTGAACTAGCGCGTGTCGCTGGCGTGTCGTCCGACGAGGCGCTGCTAGACCTCGTGGTGTGACGGGTGACCAGGCTGGAGGACCAGATCGTGCGCTGACTGCCGTGCCGCTGGTGGGCCGGTTGGTCGAGACGGGCGATGATGTCGAGCCGTATCGGGTGGTCGATGCCGATGGGTGTGCGCTCGAGCCGATCGCAGTGTTCTTCAGGGAGTTGCAGGCCTCGGGACGGTCGTCGGCGACGCTGCGCTCCTACGGGATGGACCTACTGCGGTGGTTCCGGTTCCTCTGGGCGAACGGGGCCGCGTGGGACCGGGCGACGCAGAGCGAGGCACGCGATTTCGCCCGATGGCTGCAGGTGAGCGGCAAACCGGCCCGGCCGCACTGGCGCCGCGAAGGCGAGCAGTCTGCCAGCGCTGTCACGCCCGGCTCGGGTCGGGCGTATTCGGTGTCGGTGCGGGCGCACAGCGAGACGGTGCTGCGCGGTTTTTACGACTTCCACCGCGACGCCGGCACCGGTCCGGTGCTGAACCCGTTCCCGTTGGACCGCTCGCGCAGCGGCCGTCGCGCGCACGCCCATCACAACCCGATGGAACCCCACCGTGGCGAACGGAGCGGCCGTTACCGCCCGACGGTGCCGAGCCGGATCCCGCGCAGCATCCCCGACAACGAGTTCGACGACATCTTCGCCAAGCTGCCCTCGCATCGAGACCGCGCCTTGGTCGCCTTCTACGTATCGACCGGTGCACGCGCGTCGGAGTTGCTGTCGGTGACCAACGGTGGCGCCGATCCGGGTCGGCAGCTGATCACGGTGACGCGCAAGGGTTCCCGAAGTGCCCAGCAGCTTCCGGCCTCCAGCGACGCATTCGTGTGGCTGCGGCTCTATCAGGTCGAGGTGGACGGGCTGATACCCGATGGTGCGGCCCAGCCGCTGTGGTGGACGCTGCGCCGCCCGTGCCGGCCGCTGACCTACCATGCGGTGCACCGCATGTTCGAGCGCGTCAACGCCCGGGCGGACACGCGAACAACGCTGCATTCGCTGCGCCATACCGCGGCGTATCGAATGGCCGAGGACCCGGCGCTGCCCCTGACCGACGTCCAGTCTGTGTTGGGGCACGCCCAGTTGACCACCACCCAGATCTACCTCACGCCCCGCAAGGAGGACGTGATCCGCCGACTGCTGGCTCACCACGCCCAGCAGACGCGGCGAGCCGAGCAACGGGTGGTGCCGCCGGCGGCGGTCGGTTACCGGCCGGAGACCCTCGACGTCTTGTTCGGCACGGCGCGCTCATGAGCCTCGACCTCGCCCAGCGTCCGGCGATCACGCCGGTCGCCGCCGCACGGGCTCGGTGGGCGCCGTTGGACCAGTTCCCACCCCGGCCCGTGCTCGTGTCGTGGCCGACAACCGAACTCGACCGTGTCGAGGCGCTGCAGCACATGATGAACGCGGGACGTCGCCCGTTCGCACCGGACAGCGCGGGCGAGCAGGGGCGGCGGCGACTCATGTCCGGGCTGCTGCTGGACTGGCTGGCCGACAAGGCGGGAACGACCTGGCAGCAGCGGTGGCTGGTCGACGAGACGGACGTGACCGGCCTTGGCTTCCGGCGGGTGCTGGGTGAGTGGCTGAGCAGCCGCGGCTACCCCTGCCGGTGGCAGCTGGACTATCTGTCTGTCGCCGTGCGGATGGCGATCAGCGCCGACGTGCTGCGCCCGTCGCTGTCGTGGCTGATCTCCGGCGCCATGGGCCGCGGCGCACTGTTCCGCGTGCTCGCTGCCACTCGCGATCCCGACGGGTTCGCCCGGCTGCACACGCACGCCGCAGCTGACCCCGAGATCGGCGAACCTGCCGTGGACAGAATGTCCTACCGCGCTTCGCTGATCATGGCGGCCAAGGGCGGCGCGCTCGACGACGTCACCGTCGGTGACGTCGTCGAACTCTACGAGGCCGAATCTGCCGCGCACGGCAAGCCAGGTGCCGGGACGGGGCAGTTCTACCGGACGCTGCAGCAGCTACACATCCTGGGTCAGAAGGCGCCCGCGTCGTTGCGTCAGCTGCGCACTGCCGGACAACGCACGCCCGAGCAGCTGATCGACCGCTACAACATCGCCTGTCGGCCGGTGCGTGATCTGCTGGTCGACTACCTCAAGGAACGCCAGACCGCGCTGGACTACAACAGCCTCGAGTCGTTGGCCTACCTGCTGGGCAACCTGTTCTGGGCCGACCTGGAAGCACACCACCCCGGCATCAGCAGCCTGCACCTGCCCGACGACGTCGCACGGGATTGGAAGCTGCGCTTGCAGACAACGACCAAGACGGTGCCCGACGACGCCGGCGGATCGAGGACGATCGTCGTTCCGCGGCTGAGCTACCGCGAATGCCTGACCCCGGTGCGCGCCCTCTACCTCGACCTGGCGCACTGGGCGGTGGAAGACCCAGCACGTTGGGCGGCGTGGGTCGCGCCCTGCCCGATCGGCCAGGACGAAGGCGTGCTGCGCAAAGTAACCCGTCAGCGCAAGGCGCGGATGGACGCCCGCACCCGCCAGCGCTTACCCGCGCTCCCCGCCCTGATGGCTGCCCTCACCCGCCACCGTCACGACGCTCAGACGCTGCTGGACGCAGCCCACGCAACGCCGCCCGGCGCGGACTTCGTGGCCGATGGCACGGTGTTCACCCGCCATCACCGCACCGACGGCGTCTGGGCCCAGGACGCCACCGGCAGGCGCCGTAACCTGACGGTGGAAGAACAGCTCGCGTTTTGGGTCTGGGCGATCGTGGAGGTCTTACGCGCGACGGGTGTCCGCATTGAGGAGTTGCTCGAGCTCACCCATCACAGCCTCGTGCAATACCGACTACCCACGACCGGTGAACTGATACCGCTGTTGCAGATCGCTCCTTCCAAGACGGACAAAGAGCGGCTGCTCGTCGTCAGCCCGGAGCTCGCCGACATCCTTGCCCAGATCATCAACCGGGTACGCGGGCCCAACGCCACCATCGCGCTGGTCAGCGGCTACGACGACTACGAACGCGTTTGGCTGCCCGCTGCGCCCCGGCTGTTCCAGCGCCGGGTCAACGGGGAGAACCACGTGTTCGCGCACAGCAGCGTGCTGAAGATGCTCAACGCCGCCGTGATCAAAGCCGGCCTGGCTGACCCCGTCGACGGCCACCCGCTGCGCTTCACCCCACATGACTTCCGACGCATGTTCATCACCGACGCCATCCTCAACGGGCTGCCGCCACACATCGCTCAGGTCATCGCCGGCCACCAGGACGTCAACGTCACACTCGGCTACAAGGCGGTCTACCCCGAGGAGGCAATCCACGCGCACCTCGCGTTCCTGGCACGGCGACGAGCCTTGCGACCCAGCGACGAGTACCGCGTTCCCACCGACGAGGAGTGGACCGAGTTCCTCGGCCACTGGGAACGCCGCAAGGTCTCCATCGGCACCTGCGCGCGGGCCTTCGCCACCCCGTGCATCCACGAGCACGCGTGCGTGCGCTGCTCGATGCTATGGCCAGACCCCGACCAGCAAGCCCGGCTGCTCGAGATCCGCGACAACCTGCACGCCCGCATCGCCGAAGCCAACCGCGAAAGCTGGCTCGGCGAAATCGAAGGACTCCACGTGAGCCTCGCCGGCGCCGAAGACAAGCTCGCCCAGATCATGCGGCTCACCACGGTCAACCTCGGCGTGCCAGCCGTCGCCGCGACACCCCGCCCCACCAGCCCGCGCTGAGCCATCAACACGATAATTAACCCAAATTGGTGCGAAACGAAGTTCAGAGAATGCAACGAACCCGTCGCGGTCACAGACCTGCTACCCACCCCCAAAGAAGCGGGGCACATCAATTGAC
>JALYVZ010000360.1 GCA_030852965.1 Actinomycetota bacterium
ATCTCGGTCCCCGCCTTCGTCCTGCTCGCGATCTGGGTGCGGTCGGGCGCCCCGGCCCCGGCAGTCGCGAACGACCCTACGTCCACCTGGGGTGACGCCCTCGGCGGGTTCGGGGGACGCGAGCACCCGGTCTACGCAACGTACTCGACCATCCTCGCGCTCTGCTTCGGCACGATGGGGCTGCCGCACGTCCTGGTCCGCTTCTACACCAACCCCGACGGGCGCGCCGCCCGCCGCACGACCGTCGTCGTCGTCGCCCTGCTCGGCCTGTTCTACCTGTTCACCCCCGTCTACGGCGTCCTCGGACGGGTCTACCTCCCCGCCCTCCCGGGCGGCACCCGCGCCGACTCGGTCAGTCTGCTGCTGCCCTCGGCGGCCACCGACGGAGCGCTCGCCACGGTCCTGTCCGCGGTGCTCGCGGGTGGGGCGTTCGCGGCCTTCTTGTCGACCGCGTCCGGTCTGACCATCTCCGTGGCCGGGGTGATCGACCAGGATCTCCTGTCTCGCATCGGCAGGCTGGTCAGGTCGGGCAACTCGGGCAGCTCGGGCAGGTCCGCCAGGTCACCCAAGTGGGGTCGGATGCGACCGGATCGGGTCGTGCCGAGGATCCGCAGCTTCCGGCTCGCCGCCGTGGTCGCGGTCGTCGTGCCGTATGCCGCGAGCTGGCTCTCGCCGAACACCTCGCTCGCCGACACGGTCGGGCTCGCGTTCGCTGTGGCGGCGTCGACGTTCTGCCCGCTGCTCGTGCTCGGCGTGTGGTGGCGACGGCTGTCGGTCACCGGAGCCGCGGCCGGGTTGGTCACCGGCGGCCTGCTCGCGCTCACGGCAACGACGATCACAGTGCTCGGTGGCCCGGGGCTGGTGGGCGGCGGCTGGCCGGGCGCCCTGCTCGCGCAGCCGGCGGCCTGGACCGTACCGACGGCGTTCGTCGTGGCGGTGCTCGTGTCCTACGCGACGCCCGGCTCGATCCCCGCCGGTGCCGCGCGCACCATGGTCCGCCTGCACGCGCCCGAAGGCCTGCGCGCCCCGACCCGTCCACCGACGACTGGCTGACCGAGAGGCCCCCGCTCAACCGCTCAGCGCGTCCGAGCCGTTCGGCGCGTCCGAGACGCCGCTCGGCGTACTGCCGTAGCCCGTTGGGCGACCACCCACCCCACCCGGCGCGCGTCGTCTTCACACGGCATACGAGACGGTCCACGCTGGGCCGAACCGCGGGAGGGGACCCGCGGCGCCCTGTATGCCTGCCCACCATTGGAGGTGTCGCCGTGAACAACGATGCTCTCGACCACTCGGACGCGGCACAGCGGTACACCGCTGTCCAGGAGTCCGATGAATTCGTCGACCTGCGCCGCAGGTTCCGAAGGTTCGTGTTCCCGCTGACCGCGGTGTTCCTCGCCTGGTACTTCCTCTACGTCCTGCTCTCGACGTTCGCGGTCGGCTTCATGTCGACCAAGGTCTGGGGTGAGATCAACGTGGGCCTGGTCTTCGGCCTGCTGCAGTTCGTCTCGACGTTCGCCATCACGATCGCCTACGTGCGCTGGGCCGACCGACACTTCGACCCCGCCGCCGAGAAGATCCGGGCCAGCATGGAAGGTCACGCCGAATGACTGCTCTCGCGATCCCGGCTGCCACCAACGTCGGCAGCCCCGGCCTCAACATCACGATCTTCGTGATCTTCGTCGCCATCACCCTGGCGATCGTCATCCGCGCCTCCCGCAACAACAAGACTGCCGCGGACTACTACGCCGGGGGACGCGCCTTCACCGGCCGCCAGAACGGCATCGCCATCGCCGGCGACTATCTGTCCGCAGCGTCCTTCCTCGGGATCGCGGGCGCCATCGCGATCAACGGTTATGACGGGTTCCTCTACTCGATCGGGTTCCTCGTCGCCTGGCTGGTTGCCCTGCTGCTGGTCGCCGAGCTGCTGCGCAACACGGGCAGGTTCACGATGGCCGACGTGCTGAGCTTCCGCCTGCGGCAACGGCCGGTACGCATCGCGGCGGCCATCTCGACGATCGTCGTCAGCTTCTTCTACCTGCTGGCCCAGATGGCCGGCGCCGGTGGCCTGGTCGCCCTGCTGCTCGGCATCGACGCAAAGGCCGGCCAGAGTCTGGTCATCGCCCTCGTAGGCGTCATCATGGTCGGCTACGTGCTCATCGGGGGCATGAAGGGCACCACCTGGGTGCAGATCGTCAAAGCCAGCCTGCTGATCGTCGGCGCCTTCGTCATGACGGTATGGGTGCTCAGCAAGTACGGCTTCAACCTCTCCTCGGTCCTCGGTGGAGCGGTCACGGCGCCCGGCTCGGGCGGCGAGAAGATCCTCGGTCCGGGCGTGCAGTACGGCGCGAGCACGACGAGCAAGATCGACTTCATCTCGCTCGGCCTCGCGCTTGTCCTCGGCACTGCCGGGCTCCCGCACGTGCTGATGCGGTTCTACACCGTGCCGACGTCCAAGGAGGCCCGCAAGTCCGTGGAGTGGGCGATCTGGCTGATCGGCATCTTCTACCTGTTCACCCTCGTGCTGGGATACGGTGCCGGCGCCCTCGTCGGATCGAAGGCGATAAAAGCCGCCCCGGGTGGGGCGAACTCGGCGGCGCCACTGCTGGCATACGAGCTCGGCGGGACGGTCCTGCTCGGGATCATCGCCGCCGTTGCGTTCGCCACCATCCTCGCCGTCGTCGCGGGGCTGACCATCACGGCCAGCGCCAGCTTTGCGCATGACGTCTACGGCCAGGTCATCAAGCGCGGCGAGGGCGGCGCGGACGCCGAGGTGCGCGTGGCCCGGATCGCCGCCGTCGTCATCGGCATCATCGCGATCATCGGCGGCATCTTCGCCAACGGCCAGAACATCGCCTTCCTCGTGGCCCTGGCCTTTGCGATCGCCGCGAGCGCGAACCTGCCGACGATCCTCTACTCGCTGTTCTGGAAGCGGTTCAACACCCGCGGCGCGTTGTGGAGCATCTATGGCGGGTTGATCAGCGCGGTGGTGCTGATCACCTTCAGCCCGACGGTATCCGGCGGCAAGGTGACAGCGGGCAAGTCGGCGTCGATGATCACCGACCCCTCGATCGACTTCCACTGGTTCCCGCTGGCCAACCCGGGGCTGATCTCGATCCCGCTGGGTTTCCTGCTCGGCTACATCGGGACGATCACGTCCAAGGAGTTCAACGCGGCCAAGTACGCCGAGATGGAGGTGCGTTCCCTGACCGGCGCAGGAGCAGAGAAGGCGGTCGTGCACTAGGCCGGCCCAGCCGCCGGCATACCCCTGGTCGCCGACGCCCCGGACCTCGCTGGTCCGGGGCGTCGTGCCCTTGCCTCTGGAGGCGGAGGACACCATCGCCCGGCCCAGGTAATCCTGCTCGCGCGCCAAAGCATGCAGGCCGTCACCCCAGACGCTCGCATAGGCAGCCAGCTCCGCTGCCACGGTGATGGGGGCGCCCGGCACGGACAGGGAGCCCACCTCGGCCGCGACGGCAGCAGCGGTCCGCTGCTGCCCGGCGAAGGCGTGCCCTTGGGCGCTCAGCGCACCCGGCCGCACCTCATAAGTACGCACCTGGCCCCCCTTAGCCATCAACGACGACAGGGACCTATACCGGCGTATGCGGGCACACCTGGGCCGCCGCCGGTGCCTACTGAACCCCTCGGCTTCGATGACACACGCACGAGCGCACCGCCGGTGGCATATCTCCCTCCGGCGGTACGCTCTGCGTCCCCTGTTCCCCTGTTCCCCCATATCGACCGGGTCCCCCGATCCGGCCGTCCTCCGACGGGTCGACGGCGCCCCCGCGCCGACGCCCCGCCCGCTCGTCAGGACACGTGCGTGTCCCAGCTGACCCGCGCCCGTGTCCCGGTCGGGCGGACGTTCGTCTCGTGCCGCTTCGTCTCGCCGGCAGGTGGCGGGTCGGACCGGAGCAACGCGGCTTCGTCGAGAGCCAGTCCTTGCGCCTGCGTCGGTGCGGCACCTCCGCGACAGGCGGGAACCCACCAGCGGTCCGCGCCGTTGCGCGGGCGCTGCGGGTACTCGTCCATGGCCTGTTGCAGCAGGTCGTCGACCCGCGCCCGCAGCACCGCCGTGACCTCGGCCGGGTCGGCC
>JALYVZ010000361.1 GCA_030852965.1 Actinomycetota bacterium
CCTGCACCGCGACCCCGATCGACACCCACCAATCCTATCGCAGTTGAACGCTTTCCGCAGACTGGAAAGCCCACGAAACCGCAGTTCAGGGGACTATCGGTGAGCTACTTCCGGAGGTCTGGGTCCTGGCGTGCGGTCCACGAGAGAGGGCGAGTCTCGCGGTGGATGAGCAGCTCCTTGCCGTGCCGAGAGCGGCCGCCGCGCGCTTGGCGGGGGTACCGCTGCGCCGCCTGGACTACTGGGCATCCACCGGTCTCATCGGCCCGTCGATCGATCGGACTCTCGGCCCGGGTCGCCGGGTCCGGCTCTACGAGTTCGTCAACCTGCTGGCTCTCATGGTCGCGGCGCAGCTGCGTGAGCGCGGGGTGTCGTTGCGGCACATCAGGCAGATCGTGGCCCATCTGCTGGAGCGGGGCTATGACGAGCCGCTGACCCAGCTGCGGTTCGCCACTGTGGGCCACCAGGTCTACTTCCAGCACGCGGACGGCGAGTGGGAGGGTGGCATCCGGCCCGACCAGCTCGTGTTGCACCAGGTGCTCGACCTGGAGCTGATCCGCCGCAAGATCGCCGAGGGCATCGAGCGACGGGACGACGAGCTGGGTCGGGTGGAGCGGCGACGGGGTGTGCTGGGCGGCAAGCCGGTGTTCGCCGGTACGCGCATTCCGGTGGACACCGTACGGCGGTACCTGGAGGACGGGGCCTCGGTTGAGGAACTCCTTGAGGCGTACCCATCCCTCAGCCGTGCGGACGTCGATGTGGTGCGGGGAGAGACGGTCGCCTGAACCGTGCGTTTCCTCTGCGACCACGATGTGAGCGCCTGGGTCGCGACTGCCCTGCGCAGGCTCGGGCATGAAGCGTGGACCGCTCACAACGCTGGCCTCAGTACCGCTGAAGACGACTCCCTGACGGTCTATGCGATCAACCACGGAGCCGTGCTGATCAGCCACGACAAGGAGTTCTCGGGGCGCCGCAGCCGCAATGTCGTCGGGCGGCACAACGTGCTTCGGTGCCGGGAGCGCGATGCGGCCGACCTGCTGGGCCAGCACCTCGACTTCGTGCTGCCCATCTTGGAGCACAAGCCGGATGTGTGGATCCGGCTGGCGGTGGACGCGGTGCCCCAGCTGTCGTTCGAGTGGCAGTAGGTCGGTCATGGCGTCGGTCTCGGGGGGTGGCGGGGGCGTGGCCAGGGGGTGGGTCGATGGCCGTGAGGTAGGGCTGGTCGGTGGCGATCGCGCTCGCCATGGCGTCGTAGGCGGTGAGGATCGCGGCCTTGGTGTGGGCGAACCAGTCGGGGTCGTTGTTGCGGAACGCCCGGAAGGTGTCCATGACGTAGTCGACGTCGTCGCGGGGCAGGCCGTAGAGGCGGAAGTAGGCGGCATCCAGCTCGGCGCGCAGCTCGAAGCGCCGCCGCTCGTCCCAGTGGAAGGGGGCGCCGGCGTCGCCATGGTCGCGGGCGAAGGGCTCCATGTCATAGCTGGTGTAGCTCAGCTCCAGCACCCGCAGGGTGACCCAGTCGGCGAGGCGTTGGGCCGGCTGCCATGGGCATGGCTGGTCGTAGTCGTCGGGCGGAAGGACGGGGAGTTGTTTGACGGTGAAGTACTTGAGGGACGTGCCGGCCATCTTCTGGCGGACGCAGAAGTCGAGTACGAACGCCGACAGGTTGGCTTGCAGGCACGCGGCTCCCGACGGGGCAAGCGCGAGCAGGTACTTGTCGCCGACGGCTGCGCGAGGTATCGGGCCGGCAATGAGGGTGCGGGTGTCGGAGCTGCGGCAGATGTCGCGCCAGCCGAGGAGCCAGCCGCGGGTCCAGCCCTTGCGGGCGAGGCGGGCGTCGACCTCGGGCTCGGCGACCCAGTAGCGCGGCAGCACCGCGTAGCTCGGGTCGTCCTTCTGCTCCGGTCCGGGCCGGGGGAGGGTGCCGACGTTGGCCTGGGCCTGCGTCTGGCCCTCGTACGTGCCGAGGCGGTCGTCGAAGTGGTGCACCATCTTCGCCTCGAACAGCGGCAGCATCCGCTCGTCATCGCGGACGAATACGTTGCCGGTCAGCTCCCAGCCGTCCGTCTCCAGCTCGTCCCGGCCGCGGAACAGCCCGGAGTCGTTGGCCATGTCAAGCATCCGCTGGAACGACAGCTTCCACGGGTTCTTGGCCGGCTCGTCGCGCCACAGCACCGGCACCTGGCGGTAGATCTCGACGCAGATGTCGGCATTGCGGCGGTTGTCGAACACCGGGCAGGTCCCGGTGTTCGGGTTCAGCCGGTGATGTCGTCCGGGGTGAGCTGGAAACGGCGCTCGGCGATCTGCGGCACCTGCCGCAGCCGGAACGCCAAGTCGATCCGGTCCCTCGGCGCCGCCCGCCCGGACGCGGTCCACAGCGCGAACCGGACGCGGTGGTCGACTGCTGGGAAGAGATGCTCCTCGTTCTCGAAGTCGTAGACCGAGGCCAACGTCCGGGTGGTGACCAGGTCTTTGAAGAAGTACTGGGTGGTGGCGTCGGTGGCGATGCCGGTGGGCAGCACCAGCCCGACCCGGCCGCGCGGCGCGATGATGGTGCGGCCGGTCTCGGCGAACACGGAGTAGGTGTTGATGTCGCCCCGCCCGGTCAGCGGATAGCGCTTGCTGGCCCGCAGGAAGTGGCTCCAGCCCGACGCACGGCGGATCTCCTGGAGGTACTCGGCGATCAGCGCCTGGTCCACCGGGTCGTCGCTGGCGTCCAGGGCGTTGATCATTTTGTCCCGGGCGGCCTTGTTGCGGGCCTTGGCGATGTCCGGGTGGCGGGCCGCGAAGAACTCCTGGTCCTGCAGCTTCACCCGCTCCCACGGCGGGTTGCCGACCACGCAGGAGAATCCGCCGCTCCACCCGGTCGCTGGGTCGGCGTCTCCGTTGACTCGGAAGACGTGCGGGAACTCCACGTGCCAGTGGAAGAACCGGTAGTCCTGGGTGATCCGCTGCACCCGGTCGGCCACCTCGGATTGAGCCAGGGTGGCGGGACCGTCGCCGGTCCAGTCCAGCGCGGCCTCGGTGATCGGGTTGACCGCCGTCGCCGGGGTCAGGTCCTGCACGAAGGTGGCGCACCAGGCGTCCGCGACGTGTTTGGCGGCCAGCCGGCCGCCGTCGATCTCGCGCAGCCGTTTGCGCTGCACCGCGATGTCGGCCAGCCGCTCGCGCAGCGCCGTCACCAGGTCGCGGGTGGCGTCGGCCAGGCGGGAGTTGGAGAGCTGGATCTGCCCGAAGGCCAGTAGGTCCAGCTGGCCGCCGGCGCCGGTCTGGGTGTTGAGCTTGGCGACCGCCGCCGCAACCTTGCGATCGTCGCCCTCCAGCGGCGCGAACGCCTCCTTGGGCACTCCGCCGGCGATCAGCGCCGGGGTGGCGCCGAGCAGTGAGTTGCCGACCCGGATGGTGGCGTCCAGGAACGGCAGCGGCCGGCCCGGCTGCACCGACTCCAGCCACAGCGAGACCTTGGCCAGCTCGGCGGCCATCTCGTTGATGTCCACCCCGTGGATGCAGCGGCTGACCACCTCGCGCATGGCCGCCCGCACCAGGTCCGGAGACGGCTCGTTCTCCCCGGAGCGCAGCTGCGCCACCCGGCGGGCGATCCGGCGGGCGGCGGCCACCAGGAAGTGTCCGGAACCGCAGGCCGGGTCGCACACCGTCACCCGCAGCAATGCTTCGA
Organism: Actinomycetota bacterium; assembly: GCA_030852965.1. Classification (GTDB taxonomy): domain Bacteria; phylum Actinomycetota; class Actinomycetes; order Mycobacteriales; family Pseudonocardiaceae; genus Pseudonocardia. Next base: position 3,671 of record JALYVZ010000361.1, read on the forward strand.
TCTTGACCGACGCGTCGCCAGGCGTCGACGCCGCCTCGTCCAGCACCGGGTCGAGCGCGCTGTCCAGCAACGCGTCGGCCAACGCCCGTGGGGTGTAGTACGAGCCGGTCTCCTTGCGCTGGTTGCCGGCGGCGGCGACCAGCGAGAACGTCTGCTGAACGGGATCGTGCTCGGGGTGCAGCTCCAGCAGCTCCTCATAGACCGAGCCCAGCTCCTCCGCGCCCAGGTGGCGGAAGTCGACCGGGCGCGGTGGGCCGTCGGAGCGGACCTCGGCGAGCATCCGGACGGCGGCCAGCAGGTCGCGGTTGCTCAGCCGCAGCCCCTCCAGCGGCTCGTCCAGCGCGTCCGGCCGGTCCGCGCCGTCACTGTCCAGCCGCTCGAACAGCCCGCCGATGCCGGGCAGCGCGAGCGTGTCGCGC
>JALYVZ010000103.1 GCA_030852965.1 Actinomycetota bacterium
GGGCTGAACAGCTCGACGCCAGAGCCAAGCCGAACGACAGAGCCAAGCCGAACGACAGAGCCAAGCCGAACGACAGAGCCAAGCCGAACGACGCCGGGGCCGAGCGGGGCCGTTCCCGGGCTGAGCCGAGCGGCCCCGCCGGCGAGTCCGGCTCCGTGGGAGCAGACCCTGCGCTCGTTCGTCGAGGTTCCGTCCGCCGGCGGCGGGAACGCATCCGGCCGAGCAGTCGGGCTCGCCATCGAGCTGAGCCTGGCCGCCGGCGCCGCGGTTCCCGGTTCCGGGCCGGCCGGTCCCCGGCTCCTGGCCAGGCTGGTTCGGCCCGGCAAGACGGGCTGGGTGGCCGGCGGCCTGAGCTGGAGCCACCTGGACAATCCCTACTCCGTCAGCGACTACGATCGCCGACACCTTCGGCTGCTGCGCGAGCTGTACGCGCTGCACCGGGCGGGCTCCAGAACGACGGGCTACCAGTACGGCTACCACGACGAGAAGTCGATCGACCTGGCCCGGTTCAGCAGCCGGCAGCTGTGGGCGCTGCTCGACGAGGCCAAGGAGATCGGCCTGCAACTCGTCCATGCCCGCAAGCGGTTCGGCGCGCTCGATCCGGTCGCGCACGCGGCTCTGCGGCTGGACGTCACCGAGGTGACCGCCGAGGGCTCGCTAGCCGTCACCCCGATCCTACACATCGACGGCGCGCCCGAGGCGTTCCCGCTTCAGTTCATCGGTGCGGACGCCCACGGGGTCGTCTACCTGCCAGCGGCCGGCTACCAGGCAGGTGACCTGGCGGACTGCCGGTTCGGGCTCGCCCGCCTCGCCGCTCCGGTGTCCGAGAAGTTGCGGCGGCTGGTCCTCGACGGCTGGCGTCTGGAGCTGCCGGCCGGGGCCGCCGAGCGGTTCGGCGACCAGTTCTACCCGTTGCTGCGCGGCCTGGCTCCGGTGGTGTCCTCCGACGGCTCGTTCACCCCGCCGACGATCTCCGATCCGCGCCTCGTGCTCCGGGCGGGCTTCAGCGAGGGGCACGAACTCGCCCTCGACTGGGAGTGGGCGTACGAGGTGGGGGATTCGGCGGTTCGCGCTCCGCTGCATCCCTCCGGATCCGCGCACCCCTTCCGCGACCTGCCCAAGGAACGGGCCGTGCTCGACCTGCTCGACCTGCCGCTGCACCGGTTCGGGCTGGGTGACGACGCCGAGGGTCAGCGCCTGGCCGCGCACACCGAGCTGCACGGTGTGGACACCATGCGGTTCGCCACCGAGCTGCTGCCGCTGCTGACCGATGCCGACGACGTGACGCTGGAGCTGGCCGGTCCGCCACCCCGCTATCGCGAAGCAACCGACTCGGTGCAGATCGGCGTGTCCACCGACGAGGCGCCCGGCCACACCGACTGGTTCGATCTCGGTGTCCGGATCACCGTCGAGGGCCGCGAGGTGCCGTTCGCCGAGGTGTTCGTGGCGCTGGCCGCCGGTGAGTCGGAGCTGCTGCTGGCCGACGGCGCCTACTTCTCGCTGCTGAAACCCGAGCTGCAGGCATTGCGTTGCCTCATCGAGGAGGCGCGGGCGTTGCAGGACGTGCCCGGCGGTCCCTTGCGGATCAGCCGCTTCCAGGCCGGTCTGTGGGAGGAGCTGGCCGCGCTGGGGGTCGTCGAACGACAGGCCGAGGCGTGGCGGCGGCAGGTGTCCGGGCTGTTGGCGCTCGGCGCCGCGACGACTGCCGAGCTGCCCGTCGGGCTGTCCGCCACGCTGCGGCCCTACCAACGCGAGGGCTTCGGCTGGTTGGCGTTCCTGTGGCGGTCCCAGCTCGGCGGGATTCTGGCCGACGACATGGGGCTGGGCAAGACGGTGCAGGCGCTCGCGATGATCTGTCATGCCAAGCAGAGCGACTCCGGCGGCGGCCCGTTCCTGATCGTCGCCCCGACCAGCGTGGTGGCGAACTGGGTCACCGAGGCCGCCCGGTTCGCGCCCGGCCTGGTGGTGGCGGCGGTCACCGACACGCTGCGGCGCCGGGGGCAGAGCCTGCCCGAGGTGATCGCCGGCGCCGACATCGTGGTCACCTCGTACACGCTCTTCCGGCTGGACTACGAGGCGTACGCCGACACGACCTGGTCCGGCCTGATCCTGGACGAGGCGCAGTTCGTCAAGAACCACCAGTCGAAGGTCTACCAGTGCGCGCGCCGGCTGCCGGTGGCCTTCAAGCTGGCGATCACCGGTACTCCGATGGAGAACAACCTGATGGAGCTGTGGTCGCTGTTGTCAATCACCGCGCCGGGGTTGTTCCCGAACCTGACCCGGTTCAAGGAGAGCTACGCCACCCCGATCGAGAAGCGAGCCGACGCCGAGGTGCTCGGCCGGCTGAAGCGGCGGATCAAGCCGCTGATGTTGCGGCGCACCAAGGACCAGGTCGCCTCGGATCTGCCGGAGAAGCAGGTGCAGGTCATGGAGGTGGAGCTGGATCCGTCGCACCGGCGGATCTACCAGCGACACCTGCAACGGGAGCGGCAGAAGGTGCTCGGCCTGATCGGCGACGTCGACCGGAACCGGTTCACGATCCTGCGCTCGCTGACCCTGCTGCGCCGGCTCAGCCTGCATCCCGGGCTGGTCGACCCGGCCGAGGCCGAGCACGGCAGCAGCAAGATCGACGCGTTGCTCGACCAGGTCGGCAAGGTGGTCGCCGGTGGACACCGGGCACTGGTGTTCAGCCAGTTCACCGGGTTCCTCAGCCAGGTGCGCACGCAGCTCGACGCGGCCGGCGTCGCCTACTGTTATCTGGACGGCAAGACCCGCAACCGGCCGGCCGTCATCGCCCAGTTCAAGGACGGCGCCGCGCCGGTGTTCCTGATCAGCCTCAAGGCCGGCGGGTTCGGGCTGAACCTGACCGAGGCCGACTACTGCTTCCTGCTCGACCCGTGGTGGAACCCGGCCACCGAAGCTCAGGCGGTCGACCGCACCCACCGCATCGGGCAGACCCGGAAGGTCATGGTCTACCGGCTCATCGCGCGCGACACCATTGAGGAGAAGGTGCTGGCGCTGTCCAACCGGAAGGCCGAGCTGTTCTCCGGGGTGATGGACGAAGGCAACGCGTTCGGGTCCGCGCTGGATGCCGATGACATTCGGGCCCTGCTCGCCGGATGACGACCGAGCGGGACGCCGTGCCGGACGACGGCCGAGCGGGCAACGGCGTCCCGCCACCCAGCCACTCCCGTGCCCTCCGCTGACACAGGGCTACTCACGCCGCCTCGTCGTCATCGTCGGTGGGTGTGGCCGCGTCCGGGTTGAGCCACACCAGGCGAGCCCGGATGTGGCTGCCGAGCTTGAACATCCACAGGGCGTTCTCCGGGGCTTGCAGGCTCATCCGAACTTCGCGTTCCGCGGACACGATTTCGGTGTGCTCGGCGAAGGCCATGCCCCACGCGGCGATCCTGACGTTGACGCGCTCGCCGTACTCCTGCACCACGGCGAACAGTCGGGGTGCCTCGTCGGCGACCAGTTCCTCCAGGATCGCCGCGAACTCCGGCTCGTCACACAGCGGTGCCAAGTCCGAGGGATCGGGCACGAGCGCATCCAGCGGGTAACGCTGTGTCCGCTGTTCAGAGGCGTCGAGCTGGCTCGGCCGATCGGGGCTCGTCAGTGCGGTGGTCATCGGTTCCTCCATTGGTTGACAGTTCTTTCGGATCTCCCGGAGCGGGGGTGTGGGCCAGGTGTGGGCCCGCCCCCTGTTGAGCGCCACCGCCGACGCTACGGCCAGCCGCTGCACCAGCCCAGAAGTTTGCTACAGTTTGCTCGCATTGGACGCCAGACACTACGATCGGTTGGCCCCAAACCTCTGGTAGAGGCACTATCGAGGTGTCCGAGCAAACTCGGGCACGTTCCTAGTACGGAGGCACATCATGCGGCTAACGTTCCTCGGAAAAGAGACTCAGGGCGGCGGCTCTCCGACGCTGTTCGCCACGGACCGAGACACCTATGTGGTGCAGGGCTGGAAGGTAGCTGACTACGACGACCATGTGGAGATCCCGCAGCGGCTCTTGGCGCATCTGGAGAAAGACACCTACTTGGGCGCCCGGCTCGATGACTCCGGACGTGGCGGCTTCACGCTGGCCGGTGCGCCGGTCACCGACACCGAGGCACTGTCGCAGATGGACATTCCCGGACACGAAACCTGCGTAGAGGTCGCTAAGGAGAAAGTGAGCTATTTCGGTGGAGCTGCTACAGGGTGACGCCTTCGATGACCTGTTTCACACCTTCGCGCGCGAGGCGTTCCATCTGGAGGTGCAAGACACTTACCACACCCCAGACGAGACCGGTCCGTTTCACCTTTTCCTGACCGGGCAGGTCGACGACTTCGCGTGGCACCAGCCGTGGCTACGTCTTGTCCGGGAGGTCAGCGCCGCCGGTAGGACCATCCGGCGGGTGCGGGTGGTGTCGGTGCCCCACGTCGATTATACCCGATGGGGCCTGACCGTGGCCGAGCACAACATCGCCGCCGGGGAGGACATTCGATGGCTGCCTCGCCATCTCGTCGACTCCGACGCTTTAACGGCCGACGACTTTTGGCTGTTCGACGGCGAGCGGGTGGTGTTTACCGTGTTCGAGCCAGGCGGCCGGTTCGCAGGCGGCGCGGCTACCCCCGACCCGACGATAGTCGCGCGCTGCTGCGCGGTACGGGATCTGGCATGGAAAATGGCGATACCACACCAACGATACATCGACACCGAACACGTCCGCGCCTAAGCGATCAATCCCGTGACGGGTTCGGTCCACCAAGCGCGGGAAGCCCTCGGCCATCGGTTACGAGCCCTCCGCAAAGACGCGGGACTCACCGGCCGGGGGCTCGCTGAGCTGGCCGGGTGGCACAGTTCCAAAATCTCCAAAATCGAGTTCGGGAAACAGACACCATCCGAGGACGACATCCGCGCATGGTGCCACCACGCCGGAGCAGACAACCACATACCCGACCTGATCGCCACCGTGCGGCACATCGAAGCCATGTATGTGGAGTGGCGCCGCATGCTCGGCACCGGAACACGCCGTCGGCAGCAAGGCTCCCACACTCTGGAGGCTCACACCCGGCTCATGCGCTGGTACGAACCGGTGCTGATACCGGGCATCCTGCACACCGCCGAATACGCCGAGGCGGTCATGCGCCGCGTCATCGACTTCTACGACGTTCCCAATGATCTCGACGCCGGAGTAGCCGCCCGCATGCAGCGGCAACAGGTTCTCTACAACGGTGACCACAAGTTCCATCTCATCATCGCCCAGCAAGCCCTACACACCACCGTGGGCAACACTGACGTGATGATCGGGCAGCTCGACCGGCTCTTGGCGGTCATGTCACTTCCTCGCGTCGTGCTCGGCATCATCCCGACAGGCAGCAGATATCGCGTGCCCACCAACCAGTTCATCATGTTTGACAACCGGCTTGTGCACGTAGAAACCATCTCCGCCGAACTCACCATCAGTCAACCGCGAGAAATCGCTCTCTACAACAAGAGCTTCGCCGAACTCGCCGCCCAAGCAGTCAACGGCGCCGCCGCCCGCGCCCTCATCACCACAGCGCTCGACGACCTACGCGCAACAGAACGTGCAGAGGACTCGCCAGTCCCCGATCGATAGATGATCGTCTGTCCACGGTGAGCGGTGAGCGGTTACGGATGAGCGATAGCGCATCGAGTGCGGTCTCGTCAGCCTCAGACAAGGTGTGGGATTGACGGGATGAGCGTGCAGGCGCGCCTATCGGTCCTTCGGATCCGGCGGCAGCGCGGCCGGCTACGGCGCGAGGCGGCGAATCACCCAGCGGCGGTCGTCGGTGTGGTCGTAGACGAGCCGGTCGTGCAGCCGGTCGCGGCGGGCCTGCCAGAACTCCACCCGATCCGGACGCAGCAGCCAACCACCCCAGTGCGGCGGTACCGGCACCTCGTCGCCGTCCGGGAACCGCCGCGAGATGGCCACCAGCGAGTCCTCCAGGGCCAGCCGGTTGGGCAGCACGACCGACTGTGGCGAGGCCCAGGCGCCCAGCTGTGACCCACGCTGCCGGGTCGCCCAGTACTGGGCGGTCTCCTCCCGGCTGACCTGCTCGACCCTCCCGCGCAGGTGCACCTGCCGGCGCAGTCCGTACCAGGGGAAGGTCACCGACGCGCGTTGGTTGGCGCGCAGGTCAAGACTCTTGGCCGAGGTGTAGTTGGTGAAGAACACGATGCCCCTGGCGGCGATCCCCTTGCACAGCACGGTGCGGGTGGACGGCGAGTGGTCAGCACCCACGGTGGCCAGCACCATGGCCGTGGGCTCGGGTAGCTCGGCGGCGGTGGCATCGGCCAGCCACGCGGTGAGCTGCAAATCCCAGGTACGGGCCAGGTCCGCAGTATCGAGCATCGGGTCGGGCACCGGGCCATCCTGCACTGTGGCACGGTGTCCGCCATGGCGATTCCCCCGCTCGTGGCGGCGAACCGGGTCGAGGTGGTGGCGAAGGTCACCGGGGAGGACTCCCCCAACCAGACCGGCACCCGGTTCGGGTTCCTGGCCACCGATCTCGGCATTCTGTGGGACGACGGCGAGGGCAACGTGCTCGCCGCGTTCGGCGACACCTATGGGCAGGGCTGGCAGGGACCCGGCGCCGGCCTGCGCACGTCCGACCATCGGCGCAACGTGCTGACCCGGAGCACCGCACATGCGGCGGACCTGAGGAGCGGGCTGCGGATCGACCAGGTGGTGCAGGACCGAGCCGGGCACGCCGCCGAGATCCTCCCCGCCGATCCCCGTCCGCTGATCGAGTCCACCGTCATCCCGACGGCCGGTATCGCGGTGGACGGCGTGCAGTACCTGCATTACATGTCGGTGGCCCGCTGGCGTCGCAAAGGCTGGCGGACCAACTACGGCGGCATCGCGCGCTCCGACGACGGCGGGCTGACCTGGACCAAGGTCCGGCGAGCGCGCTGGCGCAACTCAGCTCTGGCTCGGCGGTCGTTCCAGCTCGGCGCGTTCACCCGCGACGAGCACTGGGTGTACCTCTTCGGCGTCCCGAACGGCCGGTTCGGGGCCATCCAGCTGGCCCGGGTGGCGCCGTCGGCGGTGGACGACGTCAGCCGATACCAGTACTGGTCCGGTGCGGAATGGTCGATGCGCCGCAGAGCCGCCGTGCCGGTGTGCGATGGGCCGGCCGGCGAGCTGTCGGTGGCCTTCCACTCCGGGCTGGGCTGCTGGCTGATGGTGCACCTGGACGACCCGGGCGGACGGATCGTGCTGCGCGCGGCCAACGCCGTGACCGGCCCGTGGAGCGACGCCAAGACCCTGGTCTCCGGCGCCGACCACCCGGCGCTCTACGGCGGATTCCTGCACCCCCACGCGTTGGACGGCGACCACATCTGCTTCACGATGTCGCAGTGGGGGCCGTACAACGTCTTCCTGGTCCGCGCGGAGCTGGCCCGGAGGTAGCCGAGCTCACCGCAGACCTCGGTGATCCAGCGCACTGCCCGTTGCGGTGACATCAGCCGCGCGGCAGGGTTCTCAGCAACCGCGTGACGCGGCCCACTTCGGTATACCGACGCAGGTCGGGGTGACCACCCGGCCGGCGATGCTGGTGGTCAGCGAGTGGTTCCCCACAAGGGTGTCGGGTACAACGAGGAGGACGAGTGTCCACTGCAGCCGGTGTCGCAACGACCGACCTGACGGCGTCGGAGGTCCCGCCGCCGCCCGGTTTCAAGTCGGGGTTGGAGGGTCATGTCGCCTTCCGCACCGAGATCGCCGAGCCGGACAAGGATGGCGGTGCGCTGCGCTACCGGGGTGTCGACATCGAGGACCTGGTCGGCCACGTGACCTTCGGCAACGTGTGGGCGTTGCTGGTCGACGGGTGCTTCGGCCCAGGGCTGCCGCCGGCGGAGCCGTTCCCGATCCCGGTGCACACCGGTGACGTCCGGGTCGACGTGCAGGCCGCGCTGGCCATGCTGGCGCCGTACTGGGGCTACCGCCCGTTGCTGGACATCACCGACGAGGACGCCCGCGACGAGCTCGCCAGGGCGTCGGTGATGGCATTGTCCTACGTGGCGCAGTCCGCGCGGGGCATCGGGGTGCCGGCGGTGCCCCAGCGTCGCATCGACGAGTGCAACACCACCACCGAGCGGTTCATGACCCGCTGGCGCGGCGATCCCGACCCGGCACACATCAAGGCCATCGACGCCTACTGGGTGTCGGCCGCCGAGCACGGCATGAACGCCTCCACGTTCACCGCCAGGGTGATCGCCTCCACCGGTGCCGACGTGGCCGCCTCGCTGTCCGGCGCGATCGGTGCCATGTCCGGCCCGCTGCACGGCGGCGCGCCGGCCAGGGTGCTGCCGATGATCGCTGAGATCGAGCGGTCCGACGACCCGGCCGGGCTGGTCAAGGGCATCCTGGACCGCAAGGAGAAGCTGATGGGATTCGGGCACCGGGTCTACCGGGCCGAAGATCCACGGGCCAGGGTGCTGCGGCGTACCTGCCAGGAGATCAATGCCCCACGTTACGAGGCGGCCGCCGCGCTGGAGCAGGCCGCGCTGGCGGTCCTGCGCGAGCGCCGGCCGGACCACCCCATCGAGACGAACGTGGAGTTCTGGGCGGCGGTGATCCTGGACTTCGCCGAGGTGCCGGGGCACATGATGCCGGCAATGTTCACCAGCGCCCGCACCGCCGGGTGGTCCGCGCACGTCATGGAGCAGAAGCGGGAGGGCAAGCTGGTCCGCCCCTCCGCCCAGTACATCGGCCCCGGCCCGCGCAAGCCCGAGGAAGTCGAAGGCTGGGCCGAGATCGTCCACAACTGAGCACCCGCGCTCCTGACCTCGCACACCTGCTACGTTCCTCGATGTGCGAGATCGGCGGTACGGAAGCTTATCGAGCCCTTGAGGCTCATTTAGTGTCGAATTAATGCGGCATCGCGCTATTGTGGGATCCGAACTGAACGAGAACTGGACGCTCCCCCAATATGTTCTCATCGGACCCGAAAGGGAACCACATGCGGCGCAAGTTGATCGTCGGCCTGGCGACCGCCCTCGGACTGGCCGACACGCTGGTCGTCACGACTCCGAGCTGGGCATCCGAGTCGTGGCACGGCTGTAACCACCACAATTGGACGTCGTGCGCCGGAGACCAGTCCTGGGACTACCACGACTACTTCGACGGGGGCTTCGGGGGTACCTACGTCTCGTGCAAGGACGGCGCCAGCTTCGCCACCAAAAACAAGGACAGTGGCGACAAGAAGAACATTGGCGACGAGCACTGGGGATACTCGGTGTACAACGGCAAGTACAAGGGCCACAAGGACTGCTGGAAGGTCGAGAACTGATCTTCTTAGCGGACCTGACACCCCTATAGCCGGAGCGGCGCCGCACCCCCCCTACGCGGCGAGTCGCTCCAACGCGGAGGAACGCCAGGGTCCTCCCATCCCCCCGGGATCGGACCCTGGCGTTCTCTCACAACATCCTCGGCGGCTGCCGGACCTTCGGCCGACGTCGCTCAAACGTGCAAACCGCCGACACCACATGGTCACTAAGCTCGCGGTCTCCGCATGGCAGGAGGCAGCGATGGCATCGCGCGAATGCCCCCGCGCTGGCCCGCGACGGCGCCGCGTTTCATGGGCACCAGCCATCGCCAGAAGCCGACCTCCACCAAGCCGCCACCGCCGACTCAAGACATGTGATCTACAACGCGCAGTTCGAACCCGGTACTCGATCTCCCGCGTTGAGGATTCCCGGGCGAACCGGATCACCGCCTTGCTGAACGAGCGCGCCGACCGCGCGAGCCTGGGCGGTGTCCAGGGAGCCCACCACCGTGCACGGCAGACCGAGCAGGACGTCCACGCCGAGCTCGTGGCCCCGGGGGATCAGCGCACAGGCGCGGGCCAGCGCTGCCGACGGCACGACCAACACGATGTTCTCTTCGATCGTGGTCATCACCAAGGCCTCGGCGTACACCGACTGTCCAGTGGAGAAGCCGACGATCGCGGTCACATCCAGGACTCGACCGCCGATCACGAAGCGGCGCGGCGGGGCGGAAGGCCTGCCCGCTGCCGGACCAGGGCCACGACGTCCTCGGGCGGCGGTCCACCGAACAACGTGGTGACCTGCGCCCGTGCCCGATCCTTGGCCAATCGAAGCCGCACGGCCTCGGCCACGTAGTCAGACACAATGTCCACCGCGCCGCTGCCGGCGGCATCGCGCGCTTGGTCAAGGAGCTCCGCCGGCAGGTTCACCGATTCCAGCTCGCCGCCCATGCAAGAAGCGTAGCGGAGCTGCGGTGATGGAGCGTGGCGAACGCACGCCAGGGGGATGTCTGAGGTCAGCGCCGCCACCACCGGTAGAGACACAGCCACGCTGGCCGGCACTGGGCGTTGCGCTCCCCCACGCCGACGTAGCGGCCACGACCGACTGGCCAGTCGGGGACCTGCGTGACCGCACATCCGGTGTCGCGGAACGCGTCGTCGTATTCGTCGTGGGAGAAGAGCATCAGGTCGTGTTCCACAGAGAAGCTGTGGATTCCTGCCGGGCGCCGATGAGGTGATGCATGGTCTGTCGGGAATGCCGACCCTCGGCAGAGTGATGCGTCATTCGCACCACGTGATGCCACGGGGAAAACCACGCACAGGCGCTGGAGATGACTGGCCCGTTTCAGCGGGTTCGCCGAGCTCATGCGCAGCTTGCGTGAGTTGCCGCAGCTGCCCGCCCTCGGCGTGCGGACCGACCAGATCGGGGTCACCGAGGACTGGCACGGTGGTAGCCGCCGGCTGAAGAAGTAACCGGCATCCCGGACTGAGAAACCGCTCACCCAGGCGGGGCCGCGGCGCGCTCGGTTGGCAGACTGGGGCAGGTGAGCAGCCTCGAGATTCCCACCGACCTCAAACCGTCCGACGGCCGCTTCGGCTGCGGCCCGTCCAAGGTGCGCCCCGAGCAGCTGGCCGCGCTGGTCCGCGACGGCTCCGCGCTGATGGGCACCAGCCACCGCCAGAAGCCGGTGAAATCCCTGGTCGGACGGGTACGCGCCGGGCTGGGTGAACTGTTCTCGCTGCCCGAGGGATACCAGGTGGTGCTCGGCAACGGGGGCACCACCGCGTTCTGGGACGCCGCCGCGCTCGGGCTGATCAGTGAGCGGTCGCTGCACCTGACCTACGGCGAGTTCTCCGCCAAGTTCGCAGGCGTCGCCAAGGGCGCGCCGTTCCTGGCCGACCCGGTCGTGGTCTCCGCCGAACCCGGCAGCGCCCCGGAGCCGACCAGCGACCCGAGCGTCGATCTGATCGGCTGGGCGCACAACGAGACCTCCACCGGCGTCATGGTGCCGGTGGTCCGCCCGGCCGACTCAGCCGGTCAGCTGGTGGCGATCGATGCCACCTCCGGTGCCGGCGGACTGCCGGTGACGATCACCGATGCCGACGTGTACTACTTCGCGCCGCAGAAGTGCTTCGCCGCCGACGGAGGGCTGTGGATCGCGCTGATGAGCCCGGCCGCCCTGGACCGGGTGGCCACCATCGCCGCGAGCGACCGGTGGATCCCGGAGTTCCTGTCGTTGTCCACCGCGGTGGACAACTCCGCGAAGGACCAGACGTACAACACCCCGGCGGTGGCCACCCTGTTCCTGCTGGCCGACCAGATCGACTGGATGCTCGGCCTCGGTGGCCTCGGTGGCTGCGTGGCCCGTACCCGCGACTCCTCAAGCCGACTCTACGAGTGGGCCGAGAAGTCCTCGTTCGCCACCCCGTTCGTGGCCGATCCGGCACACCGCTCGCTGGTCGTGGGCACCATCGACTTCTCCGACGATCTCGATGCCGCGGCCGTGGCCGTGGCCCTGCGGGAGAACGGCATCGTGGACACCGAGCCGTACCGCAAGCTGGGCCGCAACCAACTGCGCGTCGGGATGTTCCCGGCCGTCGAGCCGGACGATGTGCAGGCGCTGACCGCCTGCATCGACTGGGTGATGGAGCGGCTCTGAGTCGGGCGCGGCGAGCCGCACAGACCCCGTGCGCGCCGCACAGAGCGTGCAACCTCTGTGCGGCGCGCACCAGGTCTGTGTGAGCCGGGTCAGCCACGGGGCGAGCCGCGTCAGCTACGGAGTGGGCCGCGTCAGCTACGGGGCTGGCGTAGGGCGTCCAGTTCGCGGCGTTCGCGTTTCGTCGGGCGGCCGGCGCCGCGATCGCGGCGGGCCACCGGGAGCACCGGCGTCGGCGGGGGCGGCGGGGTGTGGTCGAGGTAGCAGGTGGCCGCCTCCGGCGCCCCGACCCGTTTCTGGATCACCCGAACCACCTCGAGGACCCTGGTCACGTGGTGCACCCGGACCCGCACCCGGTCCCCCGGTCCGACCAGGGTGGCCGGCTTGGCCGGGGTGTCGTTCACCCGGACGTGGCCGCCCCC
>JALYVZ010000362.1 GCA_030852965.1 Actinomycetota bacterium
CTCAAGCAACCACATGGCACAATTCGTGTACTATGAGTTCCCGGTCGTGGCGTCAGGCCAACCCCTCCTGAGCTGCACCTTCCGGCCGGATGTGTACCAGGAACCACGATTAGCTGCGGAACTCAGGCCAGAAGACGACACACCCGAAATAGCAGACTTAATTATTGCGTGAGCCCTTAGTGAGTAGCCGGTGTTGCGGTACAGCGTGGGGCCAAAGGTCGTCTCCCGGTCGGATCGGCACATCTAACGTCGGGGGTGACTGTAGGGGGCTGCGTCAACACCGTCGAGGGTGAGCGGTGGGTCGGCGCCGTTTCCGTCGGTACTCGCCCCTACCCTGGGCCCGACGAGGGGGAAACCGACCGATGGAGCACCTGGCGTTCAGCTACCTCACCGCGCCGCGTTCGGAGCTCTACCGCGCGGTGATGCTCGCGTTCGCCGGCGCCAAGCGGCGTTTCACCGTGCACCTGCGCCCCGAGGACGTGTGTGACGTGCTGGGCGACGGCACTGAGCTCAGCACCGTTGCCGGCGCCTGCGAGCGTCTCAAGGACTGGGGCAACCTGCGGGCTGACCCGGACACCAGCCGCGTCACCACGGTGGAGGACTTCCACCGGGCCCGCTACCTCTATCAGCTCACGCCTGAGGGTGAGGCGGTCGAGGCGGCGCTGGCCACCTACGACGAGGCGCTCGGGCAGCGCGGCGCGTTGCAGGCGGTCGCGCTGGCCGACATCGCCACCCAACTGCGCGCGCTGCACGAGCTTGCGCTCGCGTCCGAGCCCGATGACGCAAAGGTGCACCTACTGCTGCGCTCGCTGGTCGACCGGTTCACCGACCTCGCCGGCAACGCACAGGCGTTCATGGGGTCGTTGCAGCGCACCCTGGATCTGCACGACGCCGATGTGGACGTGTTCCGCGCCTACAAGGACCGGCTGATCGACTACCTGCAGCGCTTCATCACCGATCTGGTCGCCACCGGCTCGGAGATCGCCGGTCTGGTCGTGCGGATCGAGGAGCGCGGGGTCGGCCCGTTGCTGGATGCCGCCGCGTGGCGCGAGGCCCAGGACGCCGCGCCCGGCGGAGAAGCGGACGACGTTGCCGACCCGCGCCGCGCGGAGTACGACCGGCGCCGGGTGCTGTGGCTGGAGCGGTGGCAGGGTTTCCGAGCCTGGTTCGTCAGCGCACCCGCGCACCCGAGCCAGGCCAAGCTGCTGCGCTCGCAGGCTCGGGCGGCCATCCCTCGGCTGCTGCAGGTCGTCGCCGCGTTGAACGAGCGGCGCACCGGCCGATCGGACCGCTCCGCGGACTTCCGCACGCTGGCTGTCTGGTTCGCCCAGGCTCCCGACGACGCAGCCCGCCACCGGTTGTGGCGCTCGGCCTTCGGGTTGTTCTCGGCACGGCACCTGAGCGTGGACGCCGACACCTTGGCTCGCCGGGCCGAGGAACCGGTGCCGGCCACCACCTCCTGGGCCGAAGCACCGCCGCTGGAGATCAGCCCCCGGCTGCGCCGGACCGGCAGCTACGAGCGGCGAGGCAAGCCGAACCGGGTGGTGGACCGCTCCGCGCAGCGGCGCCACCTCGCCGCGCTCGCCGCCGACCAGAGCGCCGAGCTGGCCGCGGCCCGGGCTGCGCTGGCCACCACCCGCCCGGTTCGTCTCAGCGAGCTGGGCCCGCTCGACAGCGAGGCGTTCACGCTGTTCCTTGCGCTGTTGGGTGATGGGCTCGCCGCGCTCACACCCGGTCGGCGCGAAGTCGTCACCACCACGTCGGACGGCACGATGGCTATCCGGCTCATCGTGCTCGACGACGGTCGTACGGCCACCCTCGCCACGGCGGACGGGGTGTTCTCCGGGCCGGACCATGTGGTCGAGATCCTCGATCTGACCGAGGACGCCGCAGTGGAGCGCAGCGCATGACGGGCCTGTCCGACGCGCTGGCTGAGTCACGCACCGTCGAGCTGCACCGCGCGGCCCGCGCCCTGCTGCGCCGTCCGGTCCTACGTGGCCGAGGCCCGGACGGGGAGCAGTTCGTGCTGGTCCGTCGGCATGCGGCGGAGCTGCGCGAGTGGTTCGACCGCAACACCGGCTGGCGACTGCTGGTCGACAGCGAGGTGGCCCGACTGGTCAAGACCGTCGCCACCACCGGCGACCCGACCCACCCCGCCCGCGACCCGCGCACCAAGACCCCGTTCACCCGCAGCCGCTACGTACTGGCCTGCCTCGCCCTCGCGGCGCTGGAGCGGGCCGACGCCCAGATCACCCTCGGTCGGCTGGCCGAACAGATCGTGCTGGGCGCGGCCGACCCGGCACTGGCGGAGGCCGGATTGGCATTCACCCTGGAACGACGCGAGGAACGCGCGGACCTGGTCGCGGTGGTACGGCTGCTGCTGGAGCTGGGTGTGTTCGCCAGAGTCGCGGGCGACGAGGAGACATTCGTCCGGGACAGCGGCGATGCGCTCTACGATGTGGACCGACGGGTGCTGGCCGCGCTGCTGGCCACTCCGCGCGGGCCATCCACCGTCGACGTAGCAGGGTTCGAGGAACGACTCTCAGCGCTTGCCGAGGAGCTGCCGGCAACCACTGATGAGCTGCGCAACCAGCAGATTCGGCGGCGCCTCACCCGGCTGCTGCTCGACGACCCGGTGCTCTACTACGACGACCTGGACGACTCCGAGCTGACGTACCTGACCAGCCAGCGCGGCGCGATCACCAGCCGGATCAGCGGGCTCACCGGCCTGGTGGCCGAGGTGCGCGCGGAGGGCATCGCGATGGTCGACCCACTCGACGATCTCACCGACACCCGGATGCCCGAGCAGGGCACCGAGGGCCACGCCACCCTGCTGGTCGCCGAGTACCTGGCCACCCACGCCGACCGGGCAGTCCCGATCACCGAGCTGCACGCGCACGTCGCGGCGATGGCCCAGCGGCACCGCTCGTACTGGCGGCGCAACGCCGGAGACCCGGGCGCCCAGCTGGAGCTGACCGAGCAGGCGCTGCACAGGTTGGCGGCCCTGCGACTCACCAGTCGTCAGTACGACCAGAAGATCAGCGCCCGCCCTGCGTTGGCCCGGTACGCGGTCAGTGAGCCCACCATCCAGGAGCCTCGCGGATGACGCCGCGGATCACCCTGCCCCGGCCGACCCGCGCCCGTTGGCAACCGCTGCGGGCCGGTCTGATCGACCTGTTCTACTACGACGCCGAGGAGTTCTGGTTCCACGACGGCCGCCTGCTGCTGCGCGGCAACAACGGCACCGGCAAGTCCAAGGTGCTCGCGTTGATGGTGCCGTTCCTGCTCGACGGTGACCTGTCCCCGCACCGTGTCGAGCCGGACGCCGATGCCAAGAAGCGGATGGAGTGGAACCTGCTGCTCGGCGGCGAGCATCCCTATCCGGAGCGGCTGGGCTACACCTGGCTGGAGTTCGGTCGGCTCACCGAGCGGGGAGAGGAGGAGTTCCGCACGCTGGGCTGCGGGCTCAAGGCGGTGGCCGGGCGGGGCATCGCGCGACACTGGTACTTCCTCACCGAACAGCGGGTCGGGCCTGAGTTGGCGCTGGTCGATCCCACCGGCACCGCGCTGCCTCGGGAGCGGTTGGCCGATGCACTTGCCGGACACGGCACGCTCTATGACCGGGCACGTGACTACCGCAGAGGGGTTGACGAGGCGCTGTTCGGGTTCGGTGAGCAGCGCTACGGCGCGTTGGTGGACCTGCTCATCCAGTTGCGCCAGCCCCAGCTGTCCAAGAAACCCAGCGAGCGGGCCCTGTCCGACGCACTCACCGAGGCGCTTCCCCCACTCGACCAGGCGGTGGTGGCCGACGTCGCCGAGGCGTTCCGCAGCCTGGAGGAGGACCGCGACGAGCTGACCGCAATGACCGAAGCGCACGGCTCGGCGCGCTCGTTCCTCGGTCAGTACCGCCGATACGCCGGCATCGCCGCCCGCCGCCGGGCCGCACTGCCTCGCGCCGCCCAGCAGGCCTACGAGAAAGCTCGCGCGGCGCTCGCCTCGGCCGAGACAGAGCACGAGCAGGCCGAGCGGGCCGTCGGCCTGGCGCACCAG
>JALYVZ010000363.1 GCA_030852965.1 Actinomycetota bacterium
CTCCCACTGGGCGTACAGGCCGCGAGAGGTGGCCAGGGGCAGCTGGACGTCAGCGGCGACGTCGGTCAACGGCCGGGTCTGCCAGTTCGGTTGCTGGACGACGCGGTCCAGGAACGCGCCGGTGGCCTTGACCGGGTCGGCGGCCACGGCGGCGGTGTAGTACATGACCCGTTGCTGGAACAGGCCGAGGCTGTCGTGGTCGACCGCGACCTGGACGTTGTGGAACCTGGACTCTTGGTAGGCGGTGGCCAGGGCGATCACCGCGGCCCGGGCCGGCAGGACGCGGTGGTTGACGACGGTGACGATGGTGGTCGCGTTGGCCATCTGCTCGGCGTCGAGATGCTGGTCCAGGACGGTCTGGGCGGTCCCGCCGGGCCCGCACCACCCGTCCGCCCCGTCGCTGGCGGCCGCGATGGCCGGAACGCCAACGAAGAAGAGCATGACCACGACCAGCACCGCCGTGACCCCGCCGAGTGCCTTCCCCATTGCCGTGTTCCCCGGTTTCAACTCTCAATCTCTATGCGCTCAGGTTTGTTTTGACCCTTGTCCACGTTGGAGGGGCGTCTGGGCTGGTGGTCGCGGTTGGCGACACGGGAGACGAGAGGCGACCAACGGTCGGTGTCAGTGACGGTTTGTCGGTATGGTCGATGCATGGTCGTTACGCCTGAGCTTGGTGTCGGGTGAGCCTTGTCGCGGTGCGCGGCGGGAACGGCTCCGACGCGGCGCTGGGCACACCGCAGGCCGTTGAGGACTTCGAGCAGGAGATCGTTGATCAGTACGCCCTGGCGATGGCTGCGGCCGGTCTGAGCGATGGGCACATCCGGGCGACCCGGTCGATCATCATCGAGTTCGCCCGGTCGGTGACGGGCCCGCTGTGGGCGGCGACCTGTGAGGACGCCGACCGGTTTTTGGCCGAGCAACGCCGGTTGGGTCACGCGGTGAGTACCCGAGCCGGCAAGGCCGGCACGTTGGCGTTGTTCTACGAGTTCCTGATCGGTCGTTACCAGGGACAGATCCATCGGGCGACTGGTGTCGTGGTGGCCCAGCCGATCGACGAGTTCAACCGGCAGTCCGGGGCGTCGCTGGGCAAGGTCCGGGTGCCGCCCTCGACGGCGGAGGTCGAGGAGCTGTTCACCAGCTGGCGTCAGTCGATCCCCGAGGCCCGCAAGTACCTGCCTGCGGCGCGGGACTACTTCGCGGCGTCGCTGTGGCGCCGGCTTGGCTTGCGGATCAACGAGACGGTGATGCTCGACATCCGGGACTGGCGCCCGGACCTGGGTGGTTTCGGCAAACTGCACGTCCGGTTCGGCAAGGGCGCGCACGGCCGGGGCCCGAAGCCGCGTCTGGTGCCGGCGATCAACGGCGCCGCCGAGCTGATCGACTGGTGGCTGGCCGAGGTCCGCCACCAGTGCGGCCCGGACTGGGCGGACCCCGACGCGCCGCTGCTGCCGTCGGAGCGGTTCGACCGCGACCTCGACCGGTGCGGACGAGTCGGCGCGAACGCGCTGCGCCGTACCCTCGGCCTCCAGGTCGACCGGTGGCTGCCAGCCTGGTCGGACCGGCTGACGCCCCACGTGCTTCGACACTATTGCGCCTCCTCCTTGTACGAAGACGGGATGGACATCAAGGCCTTGCAGGAGCTGCTCGGCCACTCCTGGCTCGCGACGACCTCGGGGTACATCCACGTGCGCGACGAGCACGTCGAGATGGCCTGGAAGAGCGCCAACCGGCGGGTCGAGTCCCGCTTCACCGAGGACAAGTAACCCGAGCGGGAAGAGGAAGGACGAACCCATGCAGTGGAACCTGCGGATGAGAGCCGCCGAACAAGGCATCTGGAAGTCTGCACAGATGCGACGGATGCTCGCCGACGCCGGCCTGGAGATCAGCGCCGGGAAAATGTCGTCATGGTGGGCCGGCAGTCCCCCGACGATGCGGCTGGAGGAGCTCGACGTGCTCTGCGCCGTCCTGAGGTGCACCCCCTCGGACCTGATGACCCCCGAGCCGGACAAGGTCGCCGCGGGCCGGCCCCACACAGCCGAGACCGTCAACGGAGAAGGCAACGGTCCCGCAAAGGTGGGGCCCGCGATCGTCAAGCCCCGGTTCGGCAAGCCGCGTTCCGCCCCACCGTTGTAGGACCACCTGTCGTGAGTCCACCCGCGCCAGGACCGAACGCGCCGTTGAGGCCGCCGTCGATGTGCACCCGCTGCCGGGTCAACCGGGTCGCCTGGGCCCACCCCCGGGTGGACTTCTGCTACGACTGTCTTCCCGGCGGGCCGTTCCGGCCACCCCCGTGCCACAGGTGCGGCAGCGCGGACTACTTCAGCCAGGGCCTGTGCGAGGTCTGCCATCCCGGCAGCCCCGAGCACCCGGGCTCCTGCAAGGGCTGCCTGGCGTGGGGCGTCTACCGCCGCCACAACTGGACCTGCTGGTCGTGCCGCTGGTGGCGGACCCACTACCCCGAGGGGGTATGCGACTACTGCGGCCGCACCACCAGACTCGGCGAGCAACAAGCCTGCCGACTGTGTCTGGAACAGGCTCGGATGGTGCAGGAACCCGGCCGCGCCCTGGACCTGGCCAGCGCCACCGCGCACGGCCAGCAGCTCTTCCTGGCCAACATGCTCTTCCAACGTCCCCGAACGCCTCGGCTGCGGCATCAGGGGTCGCCACCCTACCGACGCAAGGACAAGAACTACCTGCCGTTCCGGGCCGGGACGAGGTTCAACGACGACGCCCAGGTCCAGCTCACGTTGTTCGACATGGACCCCGACCCCGAGGTTGTGCGCCGTCGTGCCCTGGTCGAGGACAGCGACCTGACCCGGTACTGCGCCAGCATCGTCAACGAGCACGCCGAACGGTTCGGTTGGAGCGTGCGGCAACGCAACGACGTCATCCGCTCGCTGCGGCTGCTGCAAACCGTGCGGGCCACACCCACCGCGACGATCCGCGCCAGCGACGTCCTCCAACTGCCGCGCTACTCGGGGAACATCACCTCCACCATCGACGTGCTCTCCGCGGCCGGCCTGCTGATCGAAGACCGGACCACGCCGCTGGAGCACTACTTCAACACCAAGACCGCCACCCTGCCGCCGCTGATGAGAAAACAGCTCGAGGTGTGGCTGCAGGTCATGACCAACGGCGCGACCACCGCGCCACGCCAGCGGGCCCGCGACCCCAAGACCGTCCAGCTGCACATCATGGGGATCGCGCCCATCGTCCACGCATGGGCCGAAGCCGGTCACCAATCCCTGGCGGAGATCACCACCGAGCAGGTCCACCAGGCGCTGCCGGAGACCGGCACTCAGCGCCACTTCGCCGTGCTCGGGCTGAGGTCGCTCTACAAGGCCCTCAAAGCCCGCAAGCTCGTCTTCACCGACCCCACCCGAGGCATACCGGCCACCAGCCCAGCCACCACCGTTCCGCTGCCACAGGACACCGCGACGATCCGCGAGGCGCTGAACTCCCCCAACCCAGCCGTAGCCATAGCCGTCGCCCTCGCCGCGTTTCACGCCTTGAGCGTCAAACAGATCCAGCTGCTGCGACTTACCGACATCGTCGACAGCCGTATCCATATCGACGGCCGATCCATCCCGCTGGCCGCCCCGGTCCGCACCCGCCTGAGCGCCTGGCTCGACCACCGGGCCCACACCTGGCCAGGAACACCCAACCCGCACCTGCTCATCAACCGCAAGACCGCGCCGCGTCTCACACCGGTCAGCCGTGCCTACCCCTGGCGGTACATCCCGCTGACCGCCCAAGAACTGCGAGAGGACCGGATCCTGAACGAGATCCACGCCGCCGATGGCGACGTCCGCCGCATCTGCGACCTCTTCGGATTCAGCGTCGAAGGCGCCACCCGCTACCAACACACCGTCGAACACCACGACCTCACCCCGCCCCCAGTAGTAGGTTCAGCGAACCTGAGCATCCAAGCCACCCGGCACCTGTCGCGGACACTCACGTTCATCGTCGAATCGTCAATATTCATCGGAACTTCTAACCTGCGCCAGCGAGGGCGTCATTGGTGTAGGTCAGCGACTCCTCGAGCGGATG
>JALYVZ010000364.1 GCA_030852965.1 Actinomycetota bacterium
GGCCAGGACACCGCTCCGAGCACCGCGCCCACCGCGCCGGCGAGCTTGACGTCACCGCCGCCGAGGGCCGCCGGCGCGGCCAGCCGCACCAGCAGGTGTGCGGTGAACAACACCCCTGCGCCCGCCAGCCCCCGGCCGACAGCCTCCGCGCCGAGCGGCCCGGCGAGCACCAGAACCACCGGCAGAGCCGGCAGGGTCAGCGCGTCCGGCAGCCGACGGTGTGCGAAGTCCACCGCGCCGGCCGCCACCGCCAGCCAGGCCACCCCGAGCAACAGTGGCAGCCAGACCCCCGACAACTGATCGACCCCCCAGCACCCGCCGAGGACCGCCCACAGCCCGCCGACCAGCAGCTCACACCACGGTCTCGGGACCCTGGCCCCACGCCGCAGCCGGCCGACCAGTAGCCGGGCTGCCGATCCAGCGAGCATCCCCAGCCCGCCGAACAACACCACGAACGCCATGCCATGAGGTTGCCGGCGTCCGCACCAAGACCGCCAGGCCATCGCACCGAGGTGTGGACAACCCTTGGTGATGTGGACAACTCAGACGCCGGCTGCTCCGCCACCACGGACAGGATCGCCGAATGCAGGTGGAATCAGCCGAACTCAGGTGACATCAGGCGATCTGTTGGCCACGCACCAGGTCCTCGACCTCGGCGCGCAGCGCGAGGAACTCTCGGCGTCGCTTGACCCGAAGGTCCCGATCGAGTGGCAGGTCCACCGACCGCTCCGCGACGATCCGGCCCGGATCGCTCCCCAACACCAGCACCCGCTGGCCCAGGAACACCGCCTCCTCGACGTCGTGGGTGACCATCACCACGGTGGTGCCCTCGGCGCGCCACACCTCGCGTAGGAACACCTGCATGTCCTCCTTGGTCTGCACGTCCAGGGCGCCGAACGGCTCGTCCAGCAGCAGCACCCCGGGTTCGCAGGCCAGCGCTCGGGCGATCGCGACCCGTTGTCGTTCGCCGCCGGACAGCTGTTTGGGCAACGACCGGCGCAGCGCGGTGAGTCCGACCTCGGCGAGGTAGTGTTCCACCCGGGCCGCACGTTCGGCCGTGGTCAGCGGCAACAGCTCCAGGCCGAAGGCCACGTTGCGCTCGACGGTGCGCCACGGGAACAGCGACCCGGTCTGGAACACCAGCCCGCGCTCCGGACCTGGCCCCTCGACCGGCTCGCCGTCCAGGGTGATCGTTCCGGCGGTGGGCACCTGCAGGCCCGCGGCCAGCGCGAGCAGGGTGGACTTGCCGGACCCGCTTGCGCCCACCAGGCAGACGAACTCGCCGGGGGCCACGACCAGGTCGATTCCGTCGAGCACCCGCCTCGGGCCAGCGCGGGTGGCGAAGTCCTTGGTGACACCGGTCATCGCCAGCTCACCGTTCACCGGTGTTCCGGCCTCATACATGTCCCGGCCTCATACGTGCCAGCGCCCCAGCCGCTGTCGCAGCAGCCGCAGGCCCACGTCGATGGTCAGCCCGATCAGCCCGATCACCACCAGCACGGCGAAGATCTTGTCGGTCTCCAGGAACCGCTGGACCCGCACGATCCGGTAGCCCAGCCCGGAGGTCGAGGCGATCAGCTCGGCCACCACCACGAAGTTCCACGCCGCGGCGGCGTTCACCCGCATCGCGTCGACCATGCCCGGCAGCGCGTGCGGGACGATCACCTTCCGCAGCACCTCGCTCCGCCGGGCGCCGAGCGTGTAGGACACCTGGATCACGTCCATCGGCACCAGCCGCACCGCGTCGGCCGTCATCAAGGTGTTGAAGAAGACCGTCCCGATCAGCAACAACATGATCTTGGAAGGCTCGCCGAGGCCCAACCAGATGATCAGCAACGGGATGAACGCACTGGCCGGTAGGTAGCGCAGCAACCCGATGATCGGTTCGAACAGGGCCTGGCCGGCCCGGAACGACCCGATCAACACGCCCAGCGGCACCGACACCAGCACTGCCAGGCCGAACCCGAGCACCACCCGCTGTAGGCTGGCCGAGGCGTCGTCGACGAGCTGACCGGATCGGGCCATGTCCCCCAGTGCGGCGCCGACCGCGACCGGGGTCGGCAGGAACCGGCCCGGCACCAGGCCGGACACGCTGAGCACCGTCCAGCCCAGCAGCGGCACCAGCACCGAGGCCGCGATCAGACCACGTCGCCACCCGATCGGGATCGGCGCCCGGATCGCCCACAACCGGCCACCGGGACGGCCCGCGGCACGCCGGGGCAGTGCCGTGGTCCGGGCCGTCGGCCGGGTGCCGAGAGCCACCGCTTGGGTCGGGTTCACGGGCTCAGCGCCTTCACGAACCGGTCGTCCAGCAGACCGGTGAGGTCGGGCGCCTTGGACGCCAGCCCGGTGCCGGTGAGGAAGTTCGAGACGTCCTGCGCCTGCTTGGGCAGGTGGGTGGCGTCCGCACCGGGTGCGAACGCGCTGAGGTTCTGGGCCAGCGTGAAGATCGTGGTGCCGTTGTCGTAGGCCAGGTAGTCGGCCACCGAGACCCCGCCCTTCTTGGCCATGATGGCGACCGCCTCGTCGTGGTGGGCGGTGATCCAGGCCAGGGTGTCGAACCAGGTCTTGACCATCGCCTGCACCTCCGCCGGGTGCGCCGCGACGAACTCCGCGGTGAACACCAGGTGGTCCGGGATCGCGCCGGGAAGTCGGCGGAGGTGGCCACGGCCTTGCTGCCCGGCAGACCTAGCGCGGTGGTGGTGAACGGGGCGAATGCGCCGACCGCGTCCACCTGCCCGGCCACGAACGCTGCCGCCGCCGCATCGGTGACCAGCGGCTTGAGGGTGATGTCCTTTTCCGTGAGGCCGGCCTTGCCCAACGCCAACAGCAGCAGATAGTGATCTACGGTGCCCTGCTCCACGGCCACCGTCCTGCCTTTGAGCTCGGCCACCGAGTTGATGCCGGGCTTGGCGATGATCTGGTCGTTTCCGGTGGAGTTGTCGTTGACCAGCACGACGGTCTCCTTGGCCCCACCACTGACCGAGGACAACGTGTCGTTGAGGGTCTGGCTGTTGGCGTCGAGCTTGCCGGCCGCCAGCGCGTTGAGGCTGTCGGTGTAGCTGTCGAAGTAGGTCGGCTCGACCCTGAGGCCGTTGGCCGCGAAGAGGCCCTTCTCGGCGGCGACCTGCCAGGGGAACCAGCCCGGCCAGGCGCTGAAGCCCAGCTTGACGGTGCCGAGCTTCGACGCTGCGTCGGGCGCGGGTGCCGGAGCCGCCGTGGAACAGCCAACGGTGACCGCGAGCAGCCCGCACACCATCAGGACCAGCGCCGAACGTGCCGTGCTATTGGATCGCATGTCACTGCTCCTTACGGGACGCAGCCGGTAGGTGCCCCGAGCGCACCAGGCAGCCGAGGGTGTCGCAGATCACTCGGGTGGCGATCAACGCGGTGATCTCCGCGTTGTCGTAGGGCGGCGAGCACTCGACGACCTCCATGCCGGCAAGCGGCGCGGCGTCGGCGATGATCTGGATGAACTTCAGCACCTCACGGGGCAGGAACCCGCCCGGTTCGGGCCAGCCGGTGCCCGGCACGAAGGCGGCGTCCAGGCAGTCGACGTCGAAGGACAGCCACACCGCCTTTGCGCCGTCCCACGCCACGTCCAGCGCCCGCTCGGCGGCTTCCTTGATGCCCATCTCGACGCAGTCGGTGACCGTCATGACGGTGGTGCCGCGTTCCCGGCCGACCCGCACCCCCGGGCGGGGGGCCTGCCAGCCGCCGATGCCGATCTGCACCAGGTTCTTGGCCGGCACGTTCGGAATGTCGGTGGCGTGGAACCACGGGGTGGTGTGCATCCGCTCGTCGAGGTCGGTCTCCTGGGTGTCGACGTGACGGTCGAAGTGGATGATCCCGAGGTTGCCGCCGTCGAGGTGCGGGGCGACGCCGCGCACTGTCGGGTAGCCGATGCGGTAGTTGTCAAGTCAAGTGAGACAGGTTGTTTTTACGGGGTGGGTTGTGGCTGGTCGACGGGTTGGTTGATCCAGGCCGCTTCGGGCAGTTTGGGGGGTCGGGGTCGGCGGGTGAAGCGC
>JALYVZ010000016.1:0-2678 GCA_030852965.1 Actinomycetota bacterium
ACTTCGGGCTACCGGAGGACCGGCCGGTTATCGGTCAGGCGTGGGCGTGCTCGTGCTGCTCCTCGAGCCCGACGGCATGGGCATGGGTGTGCACATGGGTCTGCTCGTCATGGCCGTGCTCGTGTTCGTGCTCCACGTGATCGTGCTCGTGGGCGTCGTGGACATGGCTGTGGGCCTGCTCACCATGGCTGTGTTCGTGCTCGTGAACACCCTCGTGGCCGTGGTCCTGAGTCATAGCTACACCTGCTCCTTCACTTGATTGGTTGATCACTTCACCTGCCTTGCGTCGACGCGACAGCACCCCTCATCCCGGAGAGGCTGGAGGTCCTGTCTCGCCTCGCGGCATTGGGGTCGGCGCCGCGGCCATCCGGTGCTCGATGTGGCGAAGAGCCTCATCCAGCAGCGTCGCCACGTGGGAGTCGAACAGGTCATACACGATGTGGCGGCGGTTTCGAGTACCCACCACCAGCCCCAGATCACGCAGGACACGCAGCTGATGCGACACCGCCGGTTGCGCCATCTGAACCGCCTCGGTCAGCTCTCCCACGGTGTGGGGACCCTGTCGGAGACACCCCAGAATCAGCACCCGACTTGGCGTCGAGAGCGCTCCCATGATCCGAGCCACCTGTCCAGCAACCTCCGTGGAAATCGAAGTTCGTGCATCGACTCCATGGACCCAACCCACAACTTATGCTTACATGCACAACCTCACATGTCAAGTTGCTCGCCATGTGGCCACCGCCGTCGGGCAGGTCGCGGACACCAGGGCCGAAGCGGTGCGGGCAATCCGAGAACCGGGTCGACGGTGGCTCAACAGCGGCCTCACCGACATCGGACACGACACGCCCCGATCCAGCACGGAATACCAGGTGCAGCTTGACGAGGAACAGGGCCGCCGTCGGCCACCCGGCCACGTGATCGACAATCTGATCAGCGCCGGACCGGTCGGCAGCGTCGACGACTGCGTTGCCTGGCTCGATGAGCTCCGCGAGCACGGTGCGTGACTTCCGGTTCCGCGACCTCTCACCCCTCCAGCCCTTGTTGCCAATTAGTTGCATGAACTACTCTAGGTGATCAAACAACACCGCAGCTGTACATCGAGTCACCCGGAGGTGGCTACCATGGCCGAGCTGACACCCTTCGTGCTGGATTTGGCAGTGGAGGAGGGCCGGCGACTCAGCGCAGTGCTCGAGGCAGGGACGGGCTGGAATCCGCTGGCAGTCCTCGCCGGGGAGGCCGAGGCGCATGGCCTGCTCTACTCCGGTCTGGACCTCGATCAGCAGCGCACGTACCACCTCCTGGTCCGGGAAGGGATCCTTGATGTTTGACTCGACTGCCGACCCAGGGCGGCGCGCCTGGCTGCCCTGCCCTCGATGCCGGGACGATTCAACCTGCGAGAGTTGTCACGGGGGCCGCACCTGTGCGCAGCACTGGCGGTACCTGCTGGGCAACATGGGCGGCAGGGTGTTCGTTCAGTGCCCGAGCTGCCGCTATCGGTGGTGGCACAACACTGAGTTCGGCGTCGGTGATCGGCCCCGAGGCAGCTTCGACGTTCCGGACTTCCCGGCCAGCTCCAGCCAAGCGGGCTGAGCGGATTGGCTGCGCAGCACCGGGCGGTCGACTGCCGGGTTGTCCCGGGGATATCGGTGTTGGTGGTCGGCGCGGGCCCGGTGGGGCTCTCGACGGCGCTGTTCTTGTCGCATTGGGGCGTACGCCCACTGGTCGTGGACAAGCGTGACCCACTGAGCGCACCGCCGAGGGCAAGCACAAGTTTGCGCACCCTGGAGCTGTTCCGGGCGATCGGGTTGGGCCTGGAGCTGGACCGGGTGGGGTGGAACGGGGGCGTTCCGATGCGCACCGTGTTCAATGACAGCGCGTTCGGAGCCACCCAACATCGTGGCAGCCTGCCACCGCGCTACGACCAACGAGTCCGGACCTGCAGCCCCGTCGACGCGCGCCGGACGATGACCCAGCGCGAGCTGCAGCGGGTTGCGCTCGCCGAGTTGGAACGCCATGGCGTCGAGGTTCGGTTCGGTGTTGAGCTGGTGGACTTCCAGGCGCGGGACACCGGGGTGCGTGCGCGTCTCGCCGAGTCGGTGACCGGTGAGCAGTGGGATGTCTCGGCGTCCTATCTGATCGGCGCCGACGGCGCGACCCAGCACGGTCCGCTGCAGCCTCGGCATCACGATGCCCGATCGAGAGGTCGTCGCTCGGCTGAACACCGCGTTCTTCCGGGCCGATCTCGGCGACGTTGTGCGCCAGTGGGAGACCCACCAGTGTTTCGTGCGCAATGCCGAGGTCTACGCGACGTTGTTCTCCAAGAACGGGCGCGACCAGTGGTCCTCGCACATCATGGAGTATCCCGGCAAACCCGACGAGCTCACCGAACTGTCCGAGCGTGCGACGGTGCGGCTGCTGCACGCCGCCATCGGCGACGACACGGTGGCGATCGAGCTGCACGCGGTCAACGGCTGGGAGGCCGCGATCGGCATCGCCTCGGCGTTCCGGTCCGGGCCGGTGTTCCTGGCCGGCGACGCCGCGCACGTGCAGAGCTCCGCGGGCGGGCTGGGCATGAACACCGGCATCCAGGACGGGCACAACCTGGCCTGGAAGATCGCCGCCGTCCTCCGAGGACAGGCGTCGCTGGACAGCCACGAGACCGAGTCCTGGGCGGCGCC